>NZ_JBHSQS010000014.1:67625-150577 GCF_042658605.1 Micromonospora vulcania
CCACCGCGGCGGCCAGACGGCCGACGGTCAGCGGATACGCGGCGGCCAGGCCGAGCGCGGCCAGGCCGACCGCGCCGGAGATCTGGGCGGCCCGCTTGAGGTGCCGTCCCTCGGGACGGGGACCGTCACCGAGGAACGGGCGAACCTCGGAGCGCCCGAAGTAGACGTTCCGGCCGCCGAGGCGGACGCCGAGCGCCCCGGCCATCGCGGCCTCGCACTGGCCGGCGTTGGGACTCGGGTGATCGTTGCGGTCGCGCCGCCACACCCGCCAGGCCCGCTCCCGGTCACCGTTGGCCACCGGCGCGACGGCGATGGTGAGCAGCCCGGTCAGCCGGGACGGCACCAGGTTGAGCACGTCGTCCAGGCGGGCGGCCGGGGTGCCGAACCGGGCGTAGCGGGCCGACCGGTGCCCGACCATCGCGTCCAGGGTGTTGGCCGCGCGGTAGCCCAGCAGCCCCGGCAGGCCGGCGACCGCACCCCAGACGAGCGGGGCGACCACCGCGTCCGAGGTGTTCTCGGCAACCGACTCGACAGTGGCGCGGGCCAGCTCGGACTCGTCCAGGGTCGACGGGTCCCGACCACAGAGGTGGCCGAGGCGGTGCCGGGCGGCGGGCAGGTCGCCGTCGCGGAGCGTACGGCCCATGACGGTGGCTTCGTGTCGCAGCGTGCGACCGCCCAGCACGGTCCAGGTGCCGGCGGCGACGAGCACCGCCCGGGCCACCGGTTGACGCCGGGTGACTGCCGTGGCGACCGCCCCGAGCAGCACCGGACCACCCACGGCGAGCGCGGTGAACGCCGCGCCGGCCGTCCGGTCCGGCCGGTACAGGCGACGCTCCAGGGCGCCAGCGGCCTGCCCGAAGCCGGCCACCGGGTGCCACCGCCGAGGGTCGCCGAGCAGCCTGTCCAGCGCGTACCCGGCCAGCAGCCCCACCGCGTTCGCCACCGGCGCTGTCCGTCGCACGCGCACCACCTCCGGCCGGCCAGCCTAGACGAGCGGCCCTGCACCGACCCGGTCGGCGCGGGCCGCGGGGCCTCGGCGCTGCCGTCACGCGGGGTGACGACGCCGGTCGCGTCGCCACCCCGCCCCCGTCGTGCTGAGCTAGCAGGGCCGGTCGGCGGTGGGCCAAGGTGACGCTCGACGGACTGGCCGTGCCGTCCCCGGCCGGCGCGGTCGGCGGCCAGGCAGCGCACGTGGGTCAGGCCGTCGGCAGCCCGGACCGGCGGGCCGACGAGTCACGCCGGCTGCGGAACCCTCCCCCGGCCGCGTCGTCCCCGGCCGGCCGGCTCCGGCTCGGCCTCCGGCTGACCCTCGTCCGGCTGGCCCTCGTCCGGCACCGGGCCGAGTTCGTCGTCGAGCTCGTCGACCTCGTCGACGTCCGCCCTGGGCGTGAAGGCCAACTCGTCGTCATCGAGCGCCGCCCGGTCGTCGGCATTCCCGCTCTGCCCGCCGCCACCGAAGGACATGCCGTCGCCGGACCCGTACGGGCCGGCAGGCGGCCCGTCGAAGACGGGCAGCTCGAAGTCGTCGTCCAGCGGGTGGTCGTCGGGCAGGACGGGCGCCTGACCGACCGGCACCGGCTCGGTGGGCTCGCCGTGCACCCGGCCCTCGGCCTCCGCGTCCTCCACGGTGCTGGTGGTCATGCTCGGCCGGTTGCGCAGGAACCGGGCCCGTCCCCGGGACAGGTCGTGGCCGACGGCGACCGCTTCCAGCTCGTAGAGGGTGCGGTGATTGCCCGCGTCGTCGGTCCAGTCGCGGGTGTAGAGCCGGCCACAGACCACCACCGGATCGCCGACCATCACCGAGGCGGCGACCCCTTCGGCCAGCTTGCGCCAGCAGTTGACGCGAACCCGAAGGGAGTTGCCGTCGACCCAGCGACCGCTGTCCCGGTCGAGGCGGCGGGCGGTGGAGGCGACCTTGAAGTTGGCCACCAGGGTGCTGCTCTGGGACGTACGCCGCCACTCCGGCGTCGTCAAGACATTACCGACAATCGTTACGTAGGTGTCGAACATCGTCCCTCCAGGGGGATCGGGAGCTTGCCAGCGCGAGTCGACTCGACACCGAGCCTGGGCGGTCCGATCACCTGTCGCCAGCACCCCTCCCCGACCTGTGGACGACGAAGCCACCTGTGGAAAACGCCCTGATCACGCCCGAATGTGGTACGGCCAACGCGCCCGACCTGGCTACGGCGGTTCCGGATCCGCCCGGACTGGGTATGGATTTGATCAACGCACCACCGACAGCTCCACGTCGACGAGAGGTCAGCGTCATGATGATCACCACCATCGGCTCCGCCACCACGTCCGGCCAGGTGCGGCGATGAGCGCCGTGGCGAACCCGGCCACCGTGGCTGAGTGCCTGCGGGTGGGCACCGGGTTCTCGCAGGGCGACCGGAACTGGATCACCGAGCAGTTCGCCACCCTCGACGCTCGGCTGGCCAGCTTCCACTCCGACGCCACCGAGCTGGAGGTGTCGGTGAAGGATCGGGAGGCCCGGGGGCAGAAGGTCACCCTGGAGTGCTGGATCGCCGGCCGCCAGAAGATCGTCACCACCTCTGCGGAGGAGGACCTGCACACCGCGCTCAACGACGTCCGCGACGATCTGCGCCGGCGGCTCAACGACGCCAAGACCCGCCAGGAGCCCCGCCACAACAAGCACCTGCGCGACGTCAGTCAGCCCCAGGCCGAGGCGGACCCCTCCGAGGAGCCCGAGGCCCTGCCGCCCGCCGACCCGAGTCGCGCCGACGCGGAAACGGCCTAACCCCGCCCGGTCCGGCCCGCCCCGGCCCTCGCGATCTTGCACTTTCGGACCTCATCACGCGGCTTTCGCCCGCTATGTAGAGGCAACCAGTGCGAGATCGCGGGGCCGGGAGGGCGGGAGCGGCGACGGCGAGGGCGAGACGGGGTCGGGCGGGCGGGGCTACCGCTGGGTAGGTCAGCGGCGTAGCGTCGCCCTCGTGGAACCGGACGTGCTGGGGCCGCCCTACGAGCGGCAGACGATCGAGCTGGGCACCGACGACGAAGGGCCCGTCGTCGCGACCCTGGTCCGGCGGCGGGCCGAGCGCCCCACCGGGCGGGCGGTGCTCTACGTGCACGGCTTCGTCGACTACTTCTTCCAGACCCACCTGGCCGACTTCTTCGCCGAGCGCGGCTGGGATTTCTACGCCCTCGACCTGCGCAAATACGGCCGCAGTCTGCTTCCGCACCAGACCCCGAACTTCTGCCAGGACATCAGCGACTACTTCCCCGAGCTGGACGCCGCCGCCGAGATCATCCGCGCGGACCACGGGCACGACACCCTCCTGGCGATGGGCCACTCCACCGGCGGCCTGATCATCTCGCTCTGGGCGGACGCCCGCCGCGACGCCGGCACCGTCGACGGCCTGGTGCTCAACAGCCCCTTCTTCGACCTCAACGCCCCCTGGGCCGTGCGGCGACCCCTCGCGGCCGCCGCCGCACGGCTGGGCCGCAGGGCGCCGCACCGCATCCTGCCGTTCGGGCTGGGCACGGTGTACGGCGAGAGCCTGCACGCCGACCACCGCGGCGAGTGGAGCTACGACCTGGCCTGGAAGCCGCTGGCCGGGTTCCCGGTCCGAGCCGGCTGGCTGAACGCGATCCGCACCGGTCAACGCCGGCTGCGCGCCGGTCTGGACATCCAGGTGCCGGTGCTGCTCGCCTGCTCGACACGCTCCTTCCGGGGCACCAAGTGGCACGACAACGCCACCCTGGCCGACGCCGTGCTGGACGTCGAGCACATGGTCCGGTACGCGCCCCGGCTCGGTCGGCACGTCACCCTGGCCCGTTTCGACGGCGGGCTGCACGACCTCACGCTCTCCGGCCCCGCCGTACGCAGGAAGGTGTTCGACGAGGTCGGGCGGTGGGCCGAGGCGTTCCTCGCCGCCGGCCCCACCGCCCCAGCCGATCCGACCGACGCAGTCCAGACCGACGCAGTCCAGACCGACGCCGACCAGCCCGACGCTGTCCCGGCCGACGTCACGTCGTCCGACACCGCTGCCGCCACCAGTAAGGTCCGAGTGCCGGAGAGTCGGCGACCGGCGGCCGACCCGGCGGGTGCGGCGACGCCCGGCGCCTGACCAGGCCAACAGACGGCGCAGGCCGACAGCAGGCGGCATGCGGCAGGCCGACGGCAGGCGGAAGCGTGGCCGCCAACGGCCAGCGCGGCGCTCGGCTCAGGCGTCGCCGGGGGCCGCCGGGAGGACGGCGCGGATCCGGTCGAAGGTCGCCACCGGGTGACCGCCGACGCCGGGCAGCACCAGGCCGAGGCAGTACAGCGACACGTCCCCTTCGGCGTCGGGCTGGACGACGAAGACCGGCGCACCGACGTACCCCGGTGGCAGTTCCGTGGTGATCCGCACGGCGTCCCCGTCGCGGACCACCCGCTCGATCGCGACCTCCAGCGGTCGTGACCCGTCTTCGCGTACCCCATGGGCCAGCACGAAAGCGGAACCGGCGGCGGCGCCGAGACGGGCGATCACCTCGGGCCCGGCGGCGATCTCGGCGGGCACCGGCTGTACGCGCCACCGCCAGCCACCGTCGTCGGCGTACCGGTGCAGCCCGGCGGTGGGCAGCACCGCGACACCGTCGCCCGGGAAGTTGAGCCAGCCGGGCCTGATCTCGGCCTCCGCTACGGTCGCCGGAGCGACGCCCGCCGGCTCGGTGACGCTCGCGCGCAGGCCCAACTCGCCATCCTGGGTGCCGGTGAGGTCGGCCGCCGTCAGCAGGAAGCCGCCCACCGGGCCGTCGGCGGCCCGGAAGAAGAACGCGGTGCCGAACGTGTCGCCCGCCGACCGGTACGGCAGGATGGCCCGCCCGACGAGCTGACACAGCTCGTAGGCGACGTCGTTCTCGGCCTCGGGATCCAGCAGCACCAGCCGAGGGTACGGGCCGCAACCCGACCGGCCTGCGAGAACCCGGATGCCCGGCACCCGGGCTTCGTGAGACCCTGCACGACGACGTGGACGCGACCACCCTTTACCCCGCTGCGAGGCGGGGCGGCGGTACCCTCTTGGCGCGAACATCCACGCCGCGCGCCCGTAGCTCAGCGGATAGAGCAGGGGACTTCTAATCCCAAGGCCGCAGGTTCGAATCCTGCCGGGCGCACCACGCAATCTAGCTGCAATAGTGCCCCCGCCGAGACCCATCGAGCAGAGGTTCATTTCGCCGTGTGGGGACAGGCTGGGGACACGTCGGTCCTCCTCGGAAGCTTTCGCTACCGCTTGACCGTGTCGGGCAAGTCCAACAGCGCTAACAGGCGGTGGCAGGGCACCCGAGGAGCCGTCGCACGGTAGGTTTTCCTCGTGCTTCCGATGACTCTGCGCGAGATCACGGCCGCTGTCGGTGGGGCCGTTCAAGACGCTGCAACCGACGTGACGGTGACAGCCCCGGTGGTGTTCGACAGTCGGCGTGTGGAGCCCGGCGGGATGTTCGTGGCGCTGCCGGGTGAGCGCGTCGACGGGCACGACTACGCCGCCCAGGCGATCGAGGCCGGCGCGGTGGCGGTGCTGGCGTCACGTCCGGTCGGGGTGCCCACGGTGGTCGTCGAGGACGTGCCCGCCGCCTACGGACGCCTCGCCCGCGCGGTGGTCGACCGGCTGCCGCAGACCACGGTTATCGGCGTGACCGGTTCGGTCGGCAAGACATCGACCAAGGACATCCTGGCCCAGGTGCTCCCGGTGTTCGGTCCGACGGTCGCCAACCGTGGATCGAACAACAACGAGCTTGGGTTGCCGTACACGGTCACCCGCGCCACTACTGGCACCCGTCATCTCGTGTTGGAGATGGGCTCTCGCGGTATCGGGCACGTGGCGTACCTGACTCGCATCGCCCCGCCCACCGTCAGTGTCGTTACCCGGGTCGGGCACGCGCACCTTGGCGAGTTCGGTTCGGTGGAGAACATCGCCCAGGCCAAGGGTGAGATCGTGGAGGCGCTGCCCAGCGCGCACGACGACGGCCTAGCGGTGCTCAACGCCGACGATGAGTTGGTGGCCGCCATGGCGAGCCGCACCCGCGCCCGAGTGCTGACCTACGGCATCGAGAACCCGGCAGACGTGCGGGCCGAGAACGTGGCATTGGACGAGCTGGGCCGGGCTTGCTTCCGGCTCGTGCACAACGGCCAGACCGCCGAAGTACGGTTGCGCCTGTACGGGTTGCATCAGGCGTCCAACGCGCTCGCCGCCGCCACCGTTGCCCTCGGGCTGGGCCACCCGATTGAGGCCGTGGCCGAGGCGGTTTCGCAGGCCGAAGCGGTGTCACCGGGGCGGATGCAGGTCACCACCCGCGCGGACGGGGTGACGGTCATCAACGACGCCTACAACGCCGCGCCGGACGCGATGCGTGCGGCACTACGCGCCCTGCACGCGATGACCGGCGACGGTCAGCGGGCGGTCGCGGTGCTGGGTGAGATGCACGAGCTGGGCGAGCACGCCGCACAGGTGCACCGCGAGATCGGCCAGCAGGTAGCCGAGATCGGGGCCGGATGGCTGGTGGCGATTGGCGAGACGGACGCCGACCAGTACGCGGCCGGGGCCGCCGGCAGTGGCACGGCGGTTGATCGCGCGGTGGACGTACCGCAGGCGTGGGAACTGCTCCGCGATGGGCTGCGACCGGGCGATGTCGTGTTGGTGAAGGCATCGAACAGCGCCGGGCTCCTCGCGCTCGCGGACAAGCTGATCGAGGAACCCGGCGCTGTCACCGCCCAGGCGTAGGCACGCCGTACCTCCTCCAGGCCGGGAATCGGCTGCCTGCTCCCCGAGCCGGCAGCTTTTACGTTGGCTACTCAGCCAGCACGGTCAGTTCTAGAGCCGTCACGGCCAGGTCCGCCAGGTCGGGCAGTTGCTCGGGAGCCAACGTCACCGCCTGTAGGTTCCCCAGGCCTGCCTTCAACCCGGCCAGGTCGTTCCCGCGCAGGTCCGCCCCGCGCAGGTGGCAGCCGTCCAGTTCCAGGCCATCGAGCTTGCAGGAGCGCAGCACAGCATTGGGCAAGCGGCACGAAGACCAGGCCGCAGAACTCAGTACGCAGTCCACGAAGGCCACCGCACCAGCCGCCACCATGTGCCGAAGCGTCGCGTAGTCGAAGCGGCACCCGCTGAAGACCACATCTTTCAACGTCAGGTGGGATAGCCGCGCGCCGGTGAACTTCGCCCCAGTCACAAGGCATCTCTCGAAAGTGAGGCCCGACATCTCCGCGCCGGACAAGTCGACCCGCTCCAGCTCCGAGCCGAACACCCGGCCGCCGTCCCAGACCGACTCGCCCAGATCCACACCGACGAGCCGGCTACTGTGCACCTCCACCTCTTCGAAGCGCCCACCCGCCCAAGACGCGCCGTCAACCAGCACGTCCCGCAAGCCGTTTCCTTGCTCGGTCGTCTCGTCCAAGTCGCGGGGATCGAGTTCGGGCAGCAGGATCGACACGCTGCCAACTTTCCTGGTCTGCATACCATCTCAACTCAGTCAGGTGGGGAGCGGACGCCCGCTCCCCAACCACTCGGACCGGCAGGCTACTTCTTCTTGTTCCAATTGTCCCAGGCAGGGCGGCTGTCAAACTTGCCCTTGTTGGCCCAGGCGGGTCGGTTGTCGAACTTTGCCGCATCGATCGGCGCAACAGCCTGATCCAGGTCGACGCCGAACCGCGCCAAGCGCTCCGGGGTGATACTGGCGAGGGATGCCAGTGCGCTAACCATTCTCTACCTCCAAATGGGTTAGTTGATCCACTGTGGCGCGGACCAACGCTTGACGACTTGTTCGGCAATAGTTCGTCTCCGCAACGGCGAGGGTGCCGTGTTCGAAATACCGGTTCCCTGCCTGCGCCCCCTTACAGAAGGCATAGAACGGGCAGCCGCTGGCGCAGTCATTCAAAGCGGAGACGAATTCGCGGACGTACCGCAGACCGCCAGCGTTTGCGATCATTGCAGGAATTGAAGTGCGCAGCACGTTGCCGACCAGGAAATCGCCGTACCGGTCATCGGTTACACCGAGCAGTTCCGGCGACAGCAACACCGCGTCTCCGGCGTGCGAAACGGTAGGGATCGGCTCGTACGGTGTGTGCGCGATCGGACCGATGCGGCTGGCCGCAATGTAATCGGCCAGGCGATCAAGGTCACGGACCCGTAGTGGGCTACCGGTCAGCCGACGCTCGACGAGGCGTCGCCAGAAGCGATAGGCCGCTTCCTCCGACACTGGGGCACGGACAGCGCCTTCCTGCTCTTCAATGTTGAAGCCCACCGAGGCGCAGCCGGGCAGGCCGGCGAAGAAGTCGGCAAGCTCGTCCGTGTGTCCGATCGTCTCCGGCGTCACCACGCAGATCACCGAGTACGACAGTCCGGCGTCGGCAAGTGCTGCCATGCCCCTCAGCGTTCGCTTAGCAGTGTCGTTGCCCGCCCGATCGAGCCGGTTGCGGTTCAACGCTCCCGGCCCATCGATGCTCACCCCGATCTCCATGTCGATCGAGGCGAACAGGTCGCACCACCGCCGGTTGATCAGCGTGGCATTGGTCTGAATCTCATGCCGAATCTGCCCCGCCCGCCGCAGCGGCTCAAACGGTTGCAGCAGCTCCCGGAACACCTTCACCGGGATAGCGGTCGGCTCACCCCCATGCCACACCACGCCTACCGGATGCGGACTGCCTTGCTCAGCGATAGACGCGGCGCACGCCGAAGCAACGGCCGGCGCCATCACCCGCCGCTTGTCCCGATGCAGGAGATAGCAATAGGTGCAGTCCAGATTGCAAAACGTCGTGGGTTGCATGATCAGGGTGTGGAACGTTCCCGCAATCGCCGGCTCTTGGTCGACACCAACTGTTCCGATGCTGCCGTACTCTTTCACCGCTCCGTCACGTCCTCTCGGTTGGTCCCTTCAACGTGTGAGTCTTCGGCGACGCCCAGGCCATCGATAGGGCGGACGCGATATGAGGCCATCCGCTGGCTGGGCCAACCCATGAACCGGTCGAACAGGTCCGGTCCGCTCTGCGGCTCGTCGGGATGCAGCCGCCACAGATCGCCGGTCGCCTCATGTAGCAGCCCAGCAAGGTAAACGAACAGGCTTACTCGATCCCGCTCGTACTCCAGGGTCAGAGCAAGTTTCGACTCGCCGCAGGGCCACGGATGCCCGCAGCCACGACACACCCAGATTGGGCGTATCGGCGTGTGCCCCCGCCCCGTCACAACGGCCACCCCAGCCCACCGAGCAGCCATCGCAGATCACGGCATACGCAGGCAGGGGGCGTTTGCGCCTGCCGTCGCCGCAACAGGTCCACCGTCATCTGAGCCCGTAGGCGGCGTGCAAGGGCTTGCGTCCGCGCCCACCCATCTACCAGCAGACCGCCCGCACCCAGCGCCGCATCGCACGCGGCCCAGAACTCCTGGGAAGCCAGGTGACGCGCCGTCTCCACGTTGGCGACTGTGCTTCGCGACCACCGCACCCCCACCGCCAGGCGGGCTTGCGTGACGCCGACCGCCCTCCTGGTTTGCGCCAGACGCGTTCCGAGCAAACGACGAGCCTCCGCCAGCGTCTCTGGCGTTAGGTGCTCAGCAGCGGTGCGTGAAAGCGTCAGCTCGTTCGCAGTGAGGGTCATTGCCGTGGCCTACCGCACCGAGAACAGCGAGGGCGAACCTACGAGGCGCGCACCGATCAGCTCGGGGCGAGTCGCCCCGGGCTGCCGACTCGGCAGGCGCAGCGTTCGCATGAAGACCAGCACCGCGGCTTCCCGTTGGGCGCATGGCCCAACGATTCCGCAACTCAGACAACGGCCATCGGCACTCGACACCGCGTGCCGTTCAAGTGCGTTCTGCGCGGCGTCGACCTGTTCGCCGCCGGGGTAGATCGCCATCTTCAACCGCCTTCCAGGCTGCATCGGCCGAGCACGCCGCGCGAGGAGGCTTACCACTTCCCCCGATTCGCGCGGCGTGCCAGCCGTCACCGGTCCGCACGGAGTCACCAGTCGCATACGAACAAGGAGCTTGAGCGCCGTAATCGAACGATCGCCTATCGTTAGCGACACGATGCCGGGGTTCGTCCAAGGACGACATGACAGAGGGCAGGTATCGATATGCGCCCCATGCATGACCAGAACCAGCACTCGAATGGGATCTTGGAGTGGAACCGCCTACCATCGAGGCTCGGCAGCCACACAAGGACGCCAAGATGACAGCTACCCACAAGGCCCGCTATTGCCGCTGCGGCGTTCGGCTCGCGCGGGACAACAAGGACGGACGCTGTTCGCCCTGCTCGGCCTACGAGCGGCAGCATTCAGGTACGGCACCCGAGGTCCCAGCCGACTTCTGGGATGAGGTTGTCCTAGCCCAAGCGCTGCAAAGCCGCCACATGGGCCGGGTCATCCGGGCATGGCGGACGCATCCCCACCACGGCCGACATCCGATCTCCCAGGACCGGGCCGCCGCATGGGTGGGCATGAGCCAGGCGCAGCTAAGCCGAGTCGAGACCGGTCCGCCCATAGTCCACCTTGATCGCCTGGTGCAGTGGGCAGTAGCGCTGCATCTACCGGAAGGCCGCTTGTGGTTCGCCCTCCCTGCTGCTGACGGCGAGCCGGACAAGAAGGAAGCCAACGTGAATCGCCGCCACTTCTTCACCTCGACCCTGTCCACCGCAGCCACTGGTGTCCTTTATGATCATTCCGCCCCAGCGGCGGTAAGCGCCGAGCACGAAGCCGTCGAATGGCTAGCGTGGAACCTCTGGCAGCAACGCAAGGACGAGCTGGATTCCTCTCTGATCCCAGGGCCAATTGCCCGGGTGCTGAACATGCATCCACACGTCATCAGGACAGCAGACGACACGTACCGCTTCACTGACCCCGCACTGACAGACGTGATGGTTGCCCATCGAGTATTCGGCGATATCACGCAGGGCAGCGGCCACCTCCTCGCGACCGCGCAGACCAGCCACGCCACTGATCTGACCATTGGCGCACTGGCAGCCGAACACGAGTCGGCGCGACGGGGCCTGTCCGTTTGGATGCGGACCGGCGCAACGGCAGTCCTCAGGGTCAACGCAGCCGGCATCCTCGCGAAGGTGGGAGCAGCCGAACTGGGTGACGCGGCAATCACCGCCCTCCGCGCCGACCAGGACGCGCGACAACTCTACCTAACCGCCGTTGCCAGCCGGGTACTGGAACTGCCATGGGAACGAGCAGCACACCTCTCCAGCGCGACAAGCACGCAGGCCACCAACTGGGCATGTAACGAGAGCAGCGACGCGAGAGGACGGGTATCGCAAAGACTTGCGAATGAGCTAACCAACAACCGTGATGCCGCCGCCCGATGGTGCAGCGCCGTACTGCTCGGGAACTTCGTTGATGCCGGTGACACTCGAACCCGAACTACCCTGATGCTTGCTGTAGAACGGGAAAAGTGCCGCGAGAACTTACGGGCATATGCGGCAGTGCTAGCCGGCGTCACCCCTCTAGCGATTGGATAGACAACAGGTGAAAATGCTCACAGTCAGGCCAGGGGAAGAAGTAATAGAGACGCTTACCAAGCAGGCCGCAGACCAAGGAATAACGAACGGCGCAATTGTCTCCCTCATTGGCGCTGTCGATGAGTGCGCAATCAGCAACATGCTCGCCGAGGACGCCGGCACAGACATCATCAGCGAATACCAACAGCCGTTCGAACTAAGCGGCACTGGCGAAATCCAGAACGGAAAGGTCCACGTCCATGTGGTTCTCGGTCGAGAGGGCGACACCGCACTCACCGGCCACTTGCACTGGGCGCGTGTAGAAACCTTCTTCGTCCACGCCTACACCCTTACGTTGGAGGACGGATGATCTGTGTGCAACATCCGATCTTGAGCGCTGACGAAGACGGCCGAACTGGACGGATTGGTGCTCCGATCTAGCTCCGACCCTCGCCATCTCTCGCCCCTCGCATGCCTTCTCGCTGTCGGTTATGCCGGATCTGTGCCCAATGCTCTCAAGTCGCTGATTTTCTCAGCCGCCAACAGTGCGTCGCATAGCCACACGACGACTCCCGCCAGGTAACCTCAGTCCAAACGGAGGCGACTATGCAGAGTATGAACTCTGGGAATCACTGGCTATATTCGTGGATTGACGAGTTCGAAGCTGATGGCCCCGAATCCACACGTCGCGCACTGTCGAGCACGTCAGCTGTGAAGCGGTTAGAGGATTTGGCGAGACGCGGTACAAAGATGACGCACGAGGACGTACCTTACACCGGAACAGTGGTTGCTGGCCCCGGACTGGAGATCAGCTCGCCAGCTACCTGTCGTGCGTTCGAATGCCGCAGACTCGGCCTAGACAATGAACTAGGCTCGCTACTACACTACTTCGACCATGTAGTCATGCAAGGGCCTCAACCTAACACCTATCTGACGTTGGCCGAATATCTCCAGAGCGGCAGTCAGAGTCACCTTTGGGCCTCCGACATTATTGAGGACATCACATCGCTCAACTACATCCGCGATAGCGGAATGGGTAATCACATAATTTTTACCGACAAGCCCTGCTACTGCGAGCATCACCTGTGGGAGCTGGCCAAGACCATTGGCCTGGGTGAAGTCGCCACTCCGGATGCGGTTTCATCGGCAGCGCAGAATCTGGTTCGCCGGGACGAGGTCCGAATCGAGGAGCTAGAGCCGGGTGTCTGGTGGGGTTCAACCAAAACACCGATGTTTAATAACACAATTGGCCGCCCCTTTCATCAGAAACGAAAGCCGTCTAGACGACACGTAGCCGAACTAGTCATCCGAGACAGCATTGCGGCAATGATTATCGATGCGGGGACGGCAAAGGCGCTGGACCTCCCCCTGTCATCGGTAGCTCATCCCACTTTATTCGAACAGAAGACAGCCGACGAGGTAACCGTTGACGACGTTGCACTACGAATGAAGATTCCCGTACTCTCGGGCCTAAGTACCGCCGAGCTTATCAGGCTGCGCATAACCGCCTCGGACGATTTCGACATATTCCAACAGGCACTGAGAATGGCAATCTCAGCAACACTGGCAAATAGCCAATCATCGAACCCTGCCGCAATCGGCGAAAAGACTTGGCAGGAGATTCTAAAACCAGCTTTAGCGGATATAGAGCGAAAATTGACGGCAGACCGTTGGGGACTCGGGGTAGGTGGAGTCACCACCGTTTCCGTGGGTTTCGCGGCGGCAGCTGTCAGTTCAATCACGAGCCTGCCGCTCGCTGCGGCACTCCTCGGTGCCGCCGCAAGCGCAACCGTTCCCCTCAACCAATTCTCGGAGTACATTAAGGACCGCAAGCAGGCGCGCTCATCGCCCTATTACTTTCTATGGCGAGCACGCAAGATGCAAACTCATGCTTGATGGCGAATAAATTTGCTGCCTGCGCGTATGCCATCCCGCTTCCGTCGGCCGTCTTCTGAGGAACGGGCCGCCCGACCCGCCATGTCAAGCGGACCGTGACGCAGGTTCGGACGCTGGCGGGTCGGGCGGTGGCTTGGTCGGCTCGCCGGGTCGAGGACGAACGGATGGCTTGCCGCAACCACCAACGGACGGCGACCCGCCGGAGGCACAGTTACCGCAACTCCGCCACCGCCGACAGCTCACAGACGCGGCCGGCGTTTGCTTCCTTACGGTGCGCGGGCCCGTGGCTGCGCAGCCAGGCCGGCTGCCGGTCCACTACAAGCAGTCAACCGCCCTTTAGTTCTACGGCGGCCCCTTGGGCCTCCCGCCTCCTCGTGGGCCGCCGAGTGTGCTGAGTGGCCCGAGTCGGAGCGCCAGCAGAGCAGCGGACGCGCGCGCAGGCAAGCGGCGCATGCCGCCCGCCTCGGACCGCCTTAAGCCGTGCAGAAGCTTTGACCCTTGGGCCTGGCCGTCCACGTCAACGGCCAGAGATGCTGATCGCTTGGAGGGTGAGCCCGCAGTGAGCCCGGACGTCCCCGGATCCGGCATCACGAGCCGACATGGATCGGCATGCAAAGGGGTGTCTACCTGGACAGATAGACACCCCTACGGACTACGGATTATGCAAAAACACGATCAGGATTCAACTTCTAATCCCAAGGCCGCAGGTTCGAATCCTGCCGGGCGCACCCACCACACCGCAGGTCAGCGGCTTCCCGCCTCCGGTCGAGACGGTCTCCACGGCCTCCATACAGCCAAGTCACCCGAAGAGGTGCATTGCGGCCTCGTCCGCGGCGGGCCGCTCGATCTCCGCCAGAACGCCCGGAGGCTCATCGTGCGTGCAGCCCAGGACCTCCGGAGCTAGGCCGCGCTTCAAAAGACGTTTCTCATGATCGAGATGTGCTCGATGTGATGGCGCTCAGATCGGCGGCTGGCTGCGGAGCCCGAGTATCGCGTGGCGCCAGCCTGGTTCGATGCTGTCTACTGCTGGCCGTGGGTGGAACCGCGTTGAGTGTCCTGAGTCCGTGCACGGCTGAGGACGTCAGACCAGTACTGCTGGAGGAGATGGCAGCCGAGGGCCTGGTCCGGTACGAGCCCGAGCCTGACTACTGGTATTCCGCCGAGGGTCTGCCCTACGGATATGACTTTCAGGCGTCGGACTTCGAGATCAGCGTCGAGGAGCTCGATCTGATCGCTCAGGCGGCCGGCGCGACCATGCGCTGTGACATCGTCCTTCATATCCTCGTCAGCGACGTCGCTGGCCGGCCTGCTCTGGCCCGCATCGCCGAGCGAGTGGCACGGCGGACCGACGGCTGGGTGTTCATCGAGTTCCACGCTCCGCCCTCGGCAGACCTGATCGAGTATCTGGGAAGTGTGGGCCGCTGCGTTCGCGTCGACGACGCCGTCTACCTGGACGCGACGGCGATGGCTGGCTGGATCGCCCACCCTGACTTCCACGTCGTCAAATGAGGATCATGCGCGTCCGCCAGGGCATTTGACATCGTTCCGGAGCCAGTCGCTGATGACGGCGACGTGGATGGTCGCCTAGTGGATGGCCTGCAAGCGCCAGACGATGCCGACCGGATCAGATGCGGCGTCTTCATCCGTCGCACGCCGCGTCGGCGTAACGGGCGAAGTCCTCGGGCGTATGGAACGTGGCGACGTAGCCGCCGTGATCCCCGCCCTCCCACCGCTTGGTGAGGATCACGGCAGAGCCGGTCCGGCCGCGCATCTCGCTGATCCGGAACGGGAAGTCTTCAACTTTGCCGCCGTTCCTGTTCCACGCGCGCAGGTCGTAAATCTGGCCGTCGTCTAACGTGTCCGGTGCCAGCTTCGTCTGCCAGCCGGCCGCCGGGTCGAGCAGCACAAATTCCTCCGCGCTGCGGGCGCTGCGGCCGGGATCCCGCTCGAGCTCGATTACCTTGTCGGTAACCCCGCCGTCGTCAATGCCGAGGTAGAGGATGATCTCGTCGGCCCCCTTGCCCCGGCACCAGTCGAACACCCCAACCAGCCGACCGTCGGCGTCCAGCCGTACCCCGACCGCGCCCTCGGTGGCCGGGCTGCAGCCAGTCAGCCCTGCCAGCACCACCGCGCAGATCAGCCCCAGCGTCCCAATCCGTCGCATCCTTTCAGCGTGAGCATGGACGGTCACCAGCCGATCACGACGAGAGGACGGCTTGACGGCATCGTGGATCGGCATCTACTGGGAGCACTGGACGCCGCTCCCGTTAGCTCGTCGCGGGCAAGATGACGTGCTCCAGCAGCGCCAGCGGGGTCCGCCACTGGTCGGGGTCGTCATAGTTGCCGGCGGTGATGGCCACGGCAAGGTCCAGGTCGGGCAGGACGAAAAGGCGCTGGCCGCCGTTGCCGATGCCGGCCACAAGTCGTTGGCCCGCAATGGTCTCGAGGTACCAGTGGTAGCCGTACCGAGCACCCCAGTCGGTCTGCAGACGGGGCTGGAGCATCGCGCGGATCCAGCCGGCGGGGACGATCTTTCGGCCGTCCCAGGCTCCTTCCGCGAGCATCAGCTCGCCAATCCTGGCCAGGTCGCGCGGTGCGAGTCGCAGCCCGGACGCGGCCGAAGCGACCCCGTCCTCGCCGGCCATCCACTCGAAGTTGTGGATGCCCAGCGGCGCGAACAGCGCCGCTCGGGCATACTCCGGCAGCGACTGCCCGGTCCCGTCGGCGATCAGCCGGCCGAGCAGCGCCGTGGCGCCTCCGCAGTAGGTCCACCTGGTGCCCGGCGGCTCCAAGACGGGTCGCTCCAGCACGTACCGATACCGGTCCGGCGCCAGTTCCATCGCGATCTCGGCGTTTGCCGGGCTGTCGTACGGAGGGTCCTCGCGCCATTCCAGCCCCAGCGACATCGTCAGCGCGTGCTCGACGGTGAGTCGGGCCCGTTCGGGATCGACAGCCAGATCCGAGTATTCCGGGAAGTGTCGCAAGAGCCGCTCTGCGGGGTGTGGGACGTGGCCCTCATCAAGCGCGATGCCGTACAGCAACGCGGTCACGCTCTTGGTTACCGACCGCAGATCGTGCAACGTCTCGGGTCCGAATTGGACGGCACCCAACGAGGTGCTCCAGGTGAAGTCCTCACCCGCGCCGTAGTACTCCAGCAGAATGTTGCCACCGCGGACCGCCACGGCCGCGTGCAGGCCGTCCACTCGCCCGGCCCGCAGCGCCTCATCAAGGGTCTCACGCAACTGCGTCGTCATGTCGCACTCCATCGGTCGGGCAGCACTGTGCCTCCGGAATAGCACGGATATCGTGAGCCGGGAAGCGCAATCTGGTCGGGCACACCAGCAGAACAGCCATCGGTACGGCCAAGCCAGCGGGCCTCTGTCGTAAGTTGGGGCCAAAGCCAACCCGGCCCCGCGAAGCGCTTGCATGGCGTTGTCGGCGTCCGGAGACAGGGTGATGCGCGGTCTCGGCTGGTCTGACGAGGAGGTACCGACCGACGAAGCCCGCTTCGCCACCCCGGCCGGTCACGCTGTCTACGGTGACGACTGCTTCTACCTGCCGTTCGTCCATTCCTACGAGGTGGGCGGGGAGCTGTGGTCGGACGACTTCTGGGGCTCGTTGCCCGGCTGGTCGAGCCAGCAGGGGGCCGGCCGGGAGGAGTTCGAGGCGCACGTCGACGCGGCCATCGACCGGTTCGCCGAACGGCTCGGCCCACCGGAGTGTGACGTCCGGACCGAGGGCAGGCACCTCGCCATCGGTCGGTACTCGTGGCGGTACGCCGCCTGGCGACGTGGCGGCAACATCCTCGTGATCGGCCCCGCCCTGGACGGCTACTCCTACGCCCAGGACGAGGAGGCTGTCGTCTTCATCGGTGAGTTCGCCAAGGACCGCCCGTTTTCGGACGCCGCCGACTTCCTCAAACTCATGCATTTCTGAGGGCACGGTCTTCAAGACTGTTCCAGGAAATGCCCGGTGGGTGTCTACGGGGCACCCGGCTTGCGGCGTTAATAGGGCGTGACGTTCGAGGAGTACGCGTTCGCCCGCACGTCGGCGCTGGTGCGGCTCGCCCGGCTGCTGACCGGCGACGAGCATCGAGCCGAGGACCTGGTTCAGGATGTCCTCGCCAGGGCGTACGCCCGCTGGGGGCGCATCTCCCGGACGGATCAGCCCGATGCGTACGTCCGTCGGATGCTCGTCAATGCCCATAACTCGTGGTGGCGCCAGCGCAGCAGCCGAGAGATCTCCGTCGCCGCGGTGACCGATCGAGCGGCGACCATCGACGAGGCCGCCGGGGTCGCCGAACGCGACGCGCTCTGGCGGTACGTCTGTGACCTGCCGACGCGCCAGCGCACCGTGATCGTCCTGCGCTACTACGAGGACCTCGACGACACGATGATCGCCGACATCCTGGGCTGTTCGACCGGCACCGTTCGTACCCATGCGAAGCGGGCCCTGGCGGCGCTGCGCAAGCGGCAGGAAACACCAACCCCCGCACGGACAGGAGGGTTCTGATGTTCAGCGACCTCGATCAGCAGCTCGCCGCGACGCTCACGCACCGCGCGGGCAGCGACATCGACCCGGCACCGATCGTCGAACGCGCCCGCCAGCGCGGTCGTCGGATTCGGGTACGCCGCCGGGCGCTGATCGCCGGAGGCACGGCAGCAGCGTGCGTCGCCCTTGCCGCGGTGGTCACGGTGATCCCTCTGGGTCGGAACCCCGATCAGGCGAACCTGCCACCGGCAGCGATCATGCTGCCGGATGCGTCGGGGCAGCTCGGTGCGATCGCCCGACCCGAGGAGGTCGGTGCCGATCCTGGTGTCCTGCACTTCTCGACCGACAGCCTGGTCAGCGGAGCCGAATATGCGACGTGGCACGCCGGGCGCGGCACCGAGAGCGTCGAATTCCGGGGTCCGACCGGTCAGGCCCGGTTCGTGCTGGCACGCAGCGTCGCGACGCTGAACGGGTTGCAGCAGACGTTGTCCTCGGCGGGTCAACCGCGGCCACCAGCCGACGTACGAGTCGGAGCCCGCCCGGGGGTCGGCTGGTTCGATCCGTCCGGTGACCGGAAACTGTGGTTCGTTCGCTGGCAACCCGCGGACGGCCTCTGGGCTCAGTTGGAGATTTACGCGACCACTCTCGACGACGCGACAGACACGGCGAGCCGTGTCCGGTTCGACGGCGCGAGCCGTTGCGTCGTGCCGTTCCGCCTGGAGTCGCTGCCTCCCGGCGGACGGCTGCTCGAATGCTCGGTCACGCTCGGCCGGTCCGAGCGTGGCTCCTTCGCGGAGGGCTCACTCGTCGTGGGTGATGAATCGGGTCGCTGGCTGACGGTCCGGGCGCAACGCGCCCCAGTCAGCGAAGGCCGGCCCGGGGACCTCGTCGCGGGGCGGTACCAGGTACGGCGGCAGGGCAGCGACGTACTGGAGATGGTGGTCAAGCCATGCGTCGTCGAGGCGTTCCTCAAGGGTTGGGGGAAGGGCTTCACCGAGGCGGAGGGCCTGGTGGTCCTCGGCGGGTACCGGCCGGCCCGCGACCTCGACCGCCCCGACACCTGGTGACACCAGACGAGCCACCGCTCACCGGCTGAGGGCCTGCCCGGCAGATCATGCCGGACAGGCCCTCGGTCCTCAAGAGGGCTCAGCGCTTGAGCGTGAAGGTGAAGTCACCGGAGACAATGCCGCTCAGCCGAGTTGCCGAGACGAGTCTCCCCTCCGCGATCAGTCTCTCGACCTCGCCCCGCGAAAGACCGCAACCGTCGGCGATCAGTCGCAGCGGCCGGACCGGAATCCGCGCCGCGAAGCGGACCGAAACGTCGATCACCTCGCGGTCCAGGTGATCCGAACCGCCGGTGTCGAGCCGCCAGGCGTTGTCCCAGTCCAGAGCGATGCGGTTACGGCGCTGCACGGCCGGATCCTGGAGCAGCTCAGCGGTCAGACCGGGGTCGTTGTCATGCAGTCGGTCCAGCAACTCCGGCCGCATGGAACGTACGGTCATCCGTTCCAAGACCGTGAGCTTCGCGGTGTCCCCGCATCCGGTACAGAGCACGAGGAGCCAGACGTCGATGAGCTTGTGGTTTGCGTTGACGCGAAATTTGCCGCTTGCCCGGTAGCTCTCGGACGCACACCCGTGGCAACGGCGGCGAACGAGCGGCAGGCAGGTGGGCACGACCATCCAGTTTTTGAGCACAGAAGTACACCGGTTTTCAGTGAGAAGTCCGCAGCAAAAAGGAGCGCGGCGCAGATGCGCGACGCGCGACAGATCAGCTTTTGGGAGGTCTCACAGGGTGTACAACGGCTCGTCCTCGACTAGACGGCATGGCTGAGCGGAACGGTAGTGGCGTACAGCGGCGCTGCTCCACTGGTTTTCCGGCGTCTCGCCGCCAGGTTCAATCCGCCCGACAACGGCGAAGCCAGGGCCAGATCACCTGATCCGCCAGCTTGTAGCGGGCGCGGGCCTTCCGAGTTGGCTTGCCGGTAGTTCAGAGCTTTCGGCGTTTGGCGTCCAGCCACTCGGCTTCGTTCCAGGTCACGGGGACCGCCCCAACCGGCTCGAACCGAATCTGCGGGTCGTTGCTCTGCACGAGACACATCAGGCGCTGACCGAACAGGCTGGCAGCCCGGGAATGGTCGGCCATGATGTCCAGCACGATCTGGGCGGACCGTGGGCAGTGCGTGGCGAACGTGTCGTAGCTGCTGAAGACGAGGGCAAGGCCGGCCGCCTCGGGAGACCACCCGTACGCGTGGCCTACGACATCACGCATGCAGTCGTTGAGGGCGTCGAGGTTGCGACCGTAGTAGTCGGGAAACCCGAGTGCAGCCGCCGTGTCGCGATGCAACCGGGGTAGAGCCGCGTCGGCCAGGATCACGCCCGACGGGAACTAGTCCGGGGTGATGCCGTGGGCGCGGAGGATCTGGCGAACCCGCTCGCGCGTGTAGCCGGTCACACGCACGATGTCGATCTGACGCATGCCATCTCGGGATGCGTCCACGATGGCGGACGCGAGCTGGTCCCGGGCGGCCGTGACCTTCTCCCGATCGTCAGCCGCTCGCTGCGCGGAGGCAGCGGCAGTCGCTTGCGCCATGTGAAACACACGCACAGCATCCGCTAGTCGGTTGGCCACATGGCAGATGATCTCACTAGCCAAACGAGGCTTCATATCGGTGATTGCGGTTCGGCATAGTAGCTTGAGGCGAACCCTTGACTAGGTAGGCCAACTAAGATTTGCTGATTTGGCATACAACCAGACGGCCCCCGGCCAGCGCTCACGACGCCGACCAGGGGCCTTGATCGCCCCATGGAGGCGACCCATGCGCACCCTACCCACCCCGCCCGCCTGCGGAGAACACGCGACCATCCGCATCGAGCTGTATACATCGCAATCCCTGGACGCCTGCGCGTACACCTGCGCCACCCACGCCGCCCAGCTCACCGCTGAGATCGTCGAGGCAGGTCTGAGCGCCGAGCCGTTTGGCATGACAGTCGACGTCGACCGACCCTGCGGCTACCTGCACGTCTTCCCGACCGGCAACCTCGCCGACCCGACCCGACCCACCCACGCTGGTGCGACCGCGCCGACTGCCAGCGCCGGGGCCAACACCGCTCCCCGGCCCGCCGCTTGGACACCAACCGACCAGAGGCGTTCATTGTCGATGTCGCCTTGGCGCAAGCCCTGCATCCGGCCGCCAGGCCGATGGTGATTCTGACCAGCACGGAGGGCGACATCGCAGCCCGCCTGGTCCTGTCGCTGAGGCAAGCGCGGGTGCTGCGGTACCGGCTGGCTCACCTACACGATGCGGCCAAGCCAGCCCGCAACGACGGCCGCTGGGCGTAGCTCACACGCTCGCTTACACATCATCGGTCCAAAGCTGACTTCTGTGAGTCGAGGCGTAGCCGTCCCCTCGTTCTTGGTGGCCTGTCATCAGCCCTGTTCAAGGCAGAAGGGGTCTTGTGCGACGTACAGCCGGCCGAGCAGGTCGTGGAGCTGATCCCGCTCGGCTTTGGTGAGCGGGGACAGAAAGTCGACCTCGATCCGGTCGTACTGCCGGGCCTGGCCGACCGGTGGTCACGCATCGAGGAGTTCTCCCCCTACAGCGACATTGAGCCGGACTTCATGCTGCCGCTCCTGCGGGAGTTCGTCGGGCTGGCACACCGAGCACGCACGGGAAAACATCTACTGCTGAATCTGGGCAGTACACCTAGCCCGGCCAGCCGATCTCGTCGAGAAACGTCTCCACCGCCACCACGACCCGGCTGAGCACGGCGATCGACTCGGTCAGCGGTCCCGGCACGTACATGCCGTGATCCGCTCCGGCAACCTCCAGCACGTACGGCGACAGCCGCCGGGCGGCGTCACCGTCCCAAAACCCGTCGGCAGTGCCGCCCACCAGGAGGAACGGCGCCGTCGCGCGGCTCAACCCGTCCACCACCCACGGCAGGGTGAGCACGGGGGTGAGCCACACCGCGGGCAGGGACCCCTCGGCGGCGAGCGCCGCGGCGTTCGTGCCGAGCGACTTGCCGATCAGCAGTGGACGACCGCCCACCGTGTCGATCACCGGGGTCACCTCGCCGTGGACCCAGCCTTCGATCTCCGGCCTGTCCGGCCTCGGGCTCTGCTGGGACCAGGAATGTCGGTGCACGGTGGCTCCGCGCTGCTCGGCCACATCACCGGCGTACATCAGCAGGGGTGCGCCCGGACCGAAGGTACGGCCGGGGATCACGACAGCGTCAGCCACGCCGCCGACCCTACCCAGCTCTGGGCCGGACCTGCGGCGACGCGGAACTCGTTGCCCGCGTCGGCCATCCTGTGGTCATGGCGCGACAGGAGCCGCAGCGCGGCGATGACCCGCTCGGGGACATGACCAAAGATCACCCGAGCCCGTACCTGGTCGAATCGCAGATTCGGATGCTCGGCCGGATGGGGCGCGGCTGGACGCCACGCCGCCGACTCTTCGCGCGCCTGTTCGCTGCGCTGGCGCTACTTCCGTTCCTGCTCGGCATCGTCGTGAGCGTCGTGCAAATGCTGCGCTGAGGGTGATTTGCCGGCTCAGTCGCGCCCCAGCAGCTCGGCCAGCGCGGCGTCCCCCTGCCCGAGCTGCGGTCCGGTCGCGGGTGGCGAGATCAGGAAACGTCGACATCCGTCGAGTTCCACGTAGCGGTCGAGTCCTCCGCTCGCGTCGAGCGGGCGCAGCACCGCGATGCGTGACGCCGGGGTGGTGCACGGGGCCGCCGGCCGGCCGCCGGCCAGCGCGCGCAGCACGGCCGCCTGGCGCTCGGGTGCGAGCGGCCCGCCGTACGCGAAGTCGCCGGCCGGTTTCCCGCTGCCCTGCTCCGACGCGGGCACCTGGTAGACGCAGAGGCGCAGCGGCCTCGTCTCCGGGGCCATCCCCGGGACCGGCGGGCCAGGGCGCCCGCCAGTCCCCTCCACCCACACCATGTCCGCCCACCGCTGCGCGCAGCCGGCGGCCTCGGCCGCCGCAGATTCGACCTGCCCGACGGTACGGGTGTCCACGGTGGTCAGCCGCAGCCCGTCGAGCGCGGCCCGCACCTCGGGGCGCGGCTTGCCGCAGGCGTCCCTCGGCAGGTACGGCCGCAGCCAGCGCCCCCGCTCGTCGAGCAGGGCCAGCCAGGGTGGGACGACCATGTCGGCTGTGCAGGCGAACTCTCCGCCCGGCGGCGGCTGGTTCGGCAGACGCAGCGCGGCTACCAGGGCACCGACCTCCTCGGCACGCCGTTCGGTGGCTGTCTCCTCCTGGCCGCCGCCGGGAGGTCGCCGGATCTCCCGACCGCAGAGCACGGCGGCGACCGGAGTGAACGCCGGGTCGATCCGGCCGATCGTCGGGTCGTCGCCGCTCGGCGCCAACCCGTTCGTCCTGGGCACCGACAGCACGCCGCCGGCCTGCGGCGCCGCCTCGGCACAGGAGGTCCACTTGTCGACGATCTGGGCCGGGCCGGACTCGTCGACCACGGCTGGCCCGCCGACCGGGCCGCCGCAGCCGGACAATCCGACCGCGAGCAGTGTCACCGCCAGTACCGTGCCGCGCGCGTGCATCCGGCTCACCACCTCTCCCACCGGACGATGGGACGAGCGGCCACCCCGCACGGTTCCGACCCGAATCGGGTACGCACCGGGGGAACCAGTACGGGTCGTGCGACGTCGCACCGGGGTGAAGCAGAGGACGTACCTGCGTACGGCTGCCAGCACCGTGGCGGCGT
This sequence comes from Micromonospora vulcania, assembly GCF_042658605.1. Classification (NCBI taxonomy): domain Bacteria; kingdom Bacillati; phylum Actinomycetota; class Actinomycetes; order Micromonosporales; family Micromonosporaceae; genus Micromonospora; species Micromonospora vulcania. The sequence continues at coordinate 91,158 of NZ_JBHSQS010000014.1, forward strand.
TGTTCGTTCTGACGGGCTGCACCGGGCCGGCTCGCGTGCCGGACCGGCCGAGCCCCGAAGCGTCGAGCGTCTCGCCGAGCCCCGCGCCGCCGACGATCCGCCTCGTCGAGGAGCACCTGGCTGAGCTGCACCTGTGGGTGAGCAACCAGTCGTTCACCGACGACCCGGTCGTCCTCACGATCAGCATCGACGGCGTCCAGGTGGTCGCCCAACCCTTCGAGGTGCAGGGTCAGCACAACTGGATCCTGTTCCCCGTCAGGGTCCCGCCCGGCCCACACGTGGTCAATGTGTTGTCGGACCTCGGCGTCGGGCTTCAGGAGCACTTCACCATGCCCGAGACGGGTCGGCGGTACGCCGTGATCGACTACTGGAACCACGCAGGCGAAGGTGCTCGGCGGATCAACTGGCACATCCAGTCCACGATGATCGCCTTCGCCTAGCCGACCGACTGAGGGAGTTGGTCGGACGGCTCCGCCATTCGCTCCAGCCGGGCCAGACCGGCCCAGCCGCGCTCGCGCATCAGGTCCAGCAGCCGGCCCACCCGCGGGTCGGTCTCGACGGCGAGCGCGTCCAGGAGGTCGAACGGTAGATCGTCGTGCGCCACCTCGCCGAGGTCGATCTCGCCCGAGTTGTACGCCTGCTCGGCCAGGCCGGCCGACAGGGCCAAACGAGTTGCGGGTCGTCGAGCTGTGTGAGCTGCGTCAGGGTCAGGCCCGCGGAGCGGAGTCGGCCCGAAGCCCGCCAACGTGACGCCGCCAACCAGGAGCGATGCCACCAACTGGCGCCGACACGTCCGCCGGCATGATGGACGCATGGCACATCTGGGACTTGTCGCACTGTTGGTACGCGAGTACGACGAGGCGATCGACTTCTACGTCGGCGACCTCGGCTTCGAGTTGGTGGAGGACACCGCCCGTCCGGACGGCTCGCGCTGGGTGGTGGTCCGCCCGTCCGGCGCACGGGAGACGGCACTGCTGCTGGCCCGGGCGAGCACCGCCGAGCAGCAGGCCCGGATCGGCGACCAGACCGGCGGCCGGGTCGGGCTGTTCCTGTACACCGAGGACTTCGCCCGGGACCACGCCCGGATGGTCGGGGCCGGAGTGCGTTTCCTGGAGGAGCCGCGGCACGAGGCGTACGGCTCGGTCGCGGTCTTCGCGGACCTGTACGGCAACCGGTGGGACCTGCTCCAGCCACGCAGCGCTGTGTAATCCCCCGGCGACACTCCGCGCACATGCAGTGATAACCGGCGATTGGTTGTGTTATTCTGCAATGTCGATCTCTGCGGTGCCGGCCCGGATTGGGTCGTTGTGAGAAGGACACCTCCCGATGCCGGCAGTTGCCACCCCGACCGCGCCGCCGACCGCGCTGGACAATCCGGCCGGCGGCGCGTTCAGCCTCATCTTCACCACGCTTCCGGCGCTGCTGCGGCTGACCTGCGGATTGGTCGGCGCGGTGGTGGCGCTGTGGGTGCGTACCCCTCCGGTCGAGCCGGCCCTGCTGCTGCCCGGCGTGGCCGCGCTGACCGGCTGGTCACTCTGGTACGCGGGTCGCGCGCTGCGCCACGGGATCACGCCCGCCCTGGTCGCCGGTGACGTCGCGGTCACCGCGGTGGCCTGCCTGCTCATCCCCGTCCTGGTGGCACCCGGGGTGCTGCCCGGCGAGGGCAGCTGGATCGCGGTTCTGGCCAGCACCACGGTGATCAACGCCCAGGCCACCGCACCGGCACGCTGGTCGGTCCCGGCCGGGCTGCTGGTCACCGCCGCCTACGCGACTGGCGCGCAGGCGGCCGGCAATCTCACCGAGGCACGGGCCCACGCGGCCACCCTGCTGGTGCAGACCGGCTGCACGGCGATGATGACGGCGGTGATGCGCCGCCGGATCGGGCGGGCCGACGGGGCGTTCGCCGAGCACCAGCGACTGACCCGGGAGACGCTGGTCGCCCGGGCCGCCCGGGAGTCCGAACGCCAGCAGAACCGCGACCTGCACGACACGGTCCTCGGCACACTGACCATGGTGGGGCTCGGCGCGGTGCCCGGGCCGTCAGCCGCGCTACGCGAGCGGTGCGCGGCCGACCTGCGTACCCTCGTGGCCCTGACCGACGCCGGCCCGGTGCCCGGTGACGGCCCGGTGGCGTTGGACGGGCGGTTGCGGGCGGTGCCCGACCGGCTGCCCGAGCTGCGGGTGCACCTGGACCTGGCGGCGTGCACCGCGCCGGCCGGGGTTGCCGACGCGATCACCGAGAGCGCCTACGCGGCACTGTCCAACGTGGTCCGGCACGCGCCGGGCGCGCGAGCCACGCTGCGGCTGACCCGGGACGCGATCGCCGTCGTGGTCGAGGTGGTCGACGACGGCCCCGGCTTCGACCCGGCCACCGTCCCGCATTACCGGTACGGGCTGCGCGAGTCGATCCGGGGCCGGATGGCCGCGGTCGGTGGCCGAGCCGAGGTGCACACCGCGCCCGGTGCGGGCACCCGGATCCGACTGGAGTGGCCCGGTGTCGGCTGACCTCGGCGCCCCGGCGGGCCGCACCGAAGCACCGGTCCTCGGGCCGACGGGCTCGACCAGCGTGTCGTTGTCCCGTACGCCGGCATCGGGAGCGGCGCTCGGCGCCCCGGCGGCCGTGGCCCACGCCTCCGACCGGGGTGCCCGGATCGTCGCCGTCGTCATCGCGCTGGCCTGGCACGTCGCCATCGGCCTGCCCGCGGTGCTGGCCGTGCGGGCGGAGTTCGCCGCGCCGGCGGTGGTGCTCGGCGGCTGGGCGGTGGTCGCCGTGGCCGGGGTCGTGGCCGGGGTACGGCTGCTGCGCGGCGCACCGCTGCCGCCGTGGCCGCTGGCCGTGCTGCTGCTCGTCGTGGACGCGGCGGTCTTCGCGGCGGTCGGCGAGCGGCAACTGTTCACCGCCGCCAACTGGGTGTGGGGCACGCTCGGCTGGTTCTTCGTGCTGGCAATGTGGGGCCGACGGGTCACCGGGCTGATCGCGCTGCTGGCCACGCACGCGCTGATCGCGCAGGCCGCCGTGCTCTGGCACGGCCCCGACCCGGCCGATCTGGCCCGCTACGTGATGTACGTCTACGGCACCTCCTCGCTGCCGGTGGCGGTCTTCGTGGGCAGCGCGGTGATCGTCGGCCTGGCCCGGGACCGGGCCGCCACGGCGGCCGCCGGTCACGCGATGGCCGCGGAGCGGGCCGCCGCCGAGCGGGGCCTTCGGGACCGCCGTGACCGGCTCGCCCTGGTCGGCGCTGCGGCCGGACGGGTGCTCGGAGATCTGGCCGCCGGGCGGGTCGACCCGAACGACCCCGAGGTGCAGCGCCGGTGCGTGCTCGCCGCAGCCCGGCTGCGCCGCCTGATCGCCGAGTCCGACGACGTGCCCGACCCGCTGCTGCACGAGCTGCGGGCCGCCGCCGACCTCGCCGAACGCAACGGGCTGCCGATCGACATGGTCACCATCGGCAGCCCGCCGCCGCTGCCGGTGGAGATCCGCCGCCGGCTGGCCGAGCCACTCACCGCGACTCTCGCCGACGCCCGAGACTGGGCCCGACTGACCGTGGTCTCCGGGCCGGACGAGGTGGTGGTCAGCCTGGTCACGCCGGACCGGGGCGGGCCGGATGGGACCGGCCCGCCACCCGGGGTGGACGACGACGGGCCGGTGCAGCACCTTGACGAACGGGACGGGAACATCAGATGGACGCAGACCCGGTGGCGGAGTTGACCGGCGACCGGCCGATCGGGGTGGCGATCGTCGACGACCACCCCGTGGTCGTCGACGGCGTTCGCGCCTGGCTCTCCACCGAGCCTCGGCTGACCGTGCTCGCCACCGGCGACGATCCGGATGAGGTGCTGCGGGCGGCGCCGGATGCCGACGTGGTCCTGCTCGACCTGCGGCTGCACGGCCGGATGGCGCTGGACAAGCTGGCCGAGCTGAGCGCCACCGGGCGGCGGGTGGTGGTCTACTCGGAGCACACCGACCCGGAGACGATGCTCGCCGCGCTGGACGCCGGGGCGGTGGCGTTCCTGGCCAAGCACGAGGGCCGGGAGCATTGCGTGGCGACCGTGCTGGCCGCCGCCAGCGACCGCCCGTACGTGCCGCCGGCGCTGGCCGGTGCGATGGTCGGCGACCCGCGGCCGGACCGGCCGACGCTGTCGGACAAGGAGCGCGAGGCGCTGCTGCTCTGGTTCCAGTCGATGTCCAAGGCGTCGGTGGCCCGTCGGATGCAGATCAGCGAACACACGGTCAAGCAGTACGTCGACCGCGCGCGGATCAAGTACACCCGGGCGGGGCGTCCGGCCGCCACAAAAGCGGCGCTGCTCGCCCGGGCGATCGAGGACGGCCTAGTCCGCCCGGAGGAGATCGGCATCTACCGGTCACAGGCATCGCACGACCGGCCGACCCCCTAACGGGCGTCATGACATCGCTGCCCAGGTCCGCAAGGCTCGACGGCACAACCAGCTGACCGGAAGGTCGTGACGATGCACGCCAACGCGTCCCCCTTCTTCATCGGTCCCCACCGGTTCGATGCGCAGGACGACGATGCGGGGCCGAGTCTGGATCGCCGCTACGAGCTGCGCCCGGCGGTGGGCGAGCGCGTGCTTGGCCGGCACCAACTGCTGGTCGCGGGTTACCTGCTCGGGCCGACGGATGGGCGGCGCGGTTGGCAGCTTCCCGGGCCGGTGTCGGTGACCGTCACCGACCAGCGAGTCTGCTGGGTGGGCACCGGGCGGCAGCTGTCCCTGGTCGGCGACGACCAGCCTCGCCACCGGCCGGCGGGTCGGCTGGCCGGTCTGATGAGCGGGCAGATCCGCTGGCAGTGGCCATCCCGGTTGGAGCTGCCCATGGCCGGCCCGGACGGTCTGGCACAGCTGCTCATCGTCTGCGACGCGCTGCGCACGATCCAGCAGCCGGCGTTGGCCCTCGACGGGTCGGCCCGGGAGATCACCGCGCTGGCCCGTCAGGTCCGCCGGGCGGTGGCCACGTTCCGGCTCACCCGCCCGCACCTGGTCGACCTCTCCGCGCAGGAGCGTGACGTGCTGCTCCTGCGTGCCGGCCCGGGGTGGGTCACCGGCGCCGAGCGGATCACCCTGCCCGGCTCGCTGCCGGTGGAGTTCAAGTCCCGGGACGACTACTACCGTTCGGGGTCGGAGTCGGCCTCGTGGAACGGGCTCGCAGGCGGCGCAGCATCCGGGCGTCGGTGAAGCCGACGGTCCGCGCGGCGGACTCCACGGTCGCACCGTGCCCGATCAGGTGCTCGGCGCGCTCCACCCGCAGCAACTGCTGGTAACCCAGCGGGGTCAGCCCGGTGGTCGCGCGGAACAGCCGGGTCAGCGTCCGGTCGGCCACGCCACCCGCCGCGGCCAGGTCGGCCAGCGGCAGCGGCTCGTCGTACCGGCTGTCGATCAGGTCCTGCACCCGGTGCACCGCGTCGGACAGGTGCGAGCGGTGTCGCATCAGCGCGCTGGCTTGTGGCTCGTGCCCGTTGCGTCGGGCGTACACGACCAGCGTGCGGGCGATCCGGGCGGCCGCCGCCGGGCCGTGCCGGGTGGCCACCAGGTGCAGCGCCACGTCGATACCGCTGGCGATGCCGGCCGAGGTGACCACCCGGTCGTCGACCACGTAGAGCACGTCCCGGACGACCCGGGCCGCCGGGTGGCGGAGGGCCAGGTCGTCCTGCACCTCGTGGTGGGTGGTGCAGCGCCGGCCGTCGAGCAGCCCGGCCCGACCGAGGGCGTACGCGCCGGCACAGACGCTGGCCACCGTGCCGCCGGCCGCGTGGTGGTCGGCCAGCCGCCGCAGGTCCGGGGGCGAGACCGGCCCCTGCGGCCCGTGCGCGGCCGGCCGCCAGCCCGGGACCAGCACCAGGTCGTCGGGCGTCAGCTCGGGCCAACGTGTGTCGGCGACCAGCGGTACGCCCTGGACGGTGGACACCTGCTCCCGCTCGGCGACGTAGTGCAGTTGGTAGTCGTAGCCGAGGTCGGCGGCGCTGGAGAAGACCTGGGCCGGCCCCGCCAGGTCCAGCAGGTGCAACTGCGGGACGAGCAGGAAGACGACCCGGGTCATCGGATCAGGCCCGGGCGCCGGCGAGGGACGTGCCGGTCAGCTCGTCCACCGTGCGGATGGTCGCGAAGCGGCCAGCCAGGGCGTACTCCGTACGGGCGACGATCTCCTCGTTGGAGAGGGTGCGCGGGTCGGCGAGGACCTCCTCGAGCGTCGCGGTCTCCGGCAGGTCCCAGTGCGCGATCGGGAACGTCAGCGTGGCGTCGGTGACGAAGGTGACCCGGTAGCCGAGGTCGGACGCGACCCGGGTGGTGGTCTCGACGCACTGCTCGGTGCGGATGCCGCAGACGGTGAGGTCCACGATGCCGGCCTGGGTGAGCAGTTGTTGCAGGTTGGTCGTGGTGAACGCGTTGTGCGCGGTCTTGACCAGCGTCGGCTCGCCCTCGACCGGGGTCAGCCCGTCGAGCAGCCGCACGTACCCGAGGGCCGGGTCGAACAACGTGCCGGTGCCCGGCTCGGAGTGCAGGACCCACACCACGAGGTCGCCTCGCTCCCGGGCGGCGGTGACCAGCCGGTCGACCTGCTGGACCATGTCGGGGTTCGAGCCGTACGCCCAGATCGGGCGCTGGCGGAAGGATTCCTGAACGTCGATCACGACGAGTGCTGCTCTGTTCATGCCTACGATCCTCATCGCGCGGCGTCCGCGATGGCAGACACCATCATGCCTGGAAGCGGAACGATCTGGTCACTATCGTACCCGTCAGGCGGTGGTGGCACGCTGCTCGTCGGCGGCGTCCAGGGCGGCGGCCTCCTCCGGAGTCGGCGCGCTGCCGCCCAGGTGCGCCGGCAGCCACCAGGTGTCGTCCGGGCCGGCCGGCGAGTCCGGGTACTCGCTCTGGGCCCGATCGACGAGCGCGCTGAGCCGGGTGGTCAGCTCGGCGGCCAACACGTTCGGGTCCGGATGGTCCGCGGGGTCGATCGGCTCGCCGATCAGAATGGTGATCGGGGTGTGCCGGCGGGTGAGGGTGCGGGGGCGTCCCTTCGTCCAGAGCCGCTGGGTGCCCCAGACCGCGACCGGCAGCACCGGGACCTTCGCCGAGCGGGCCATCCGGACGGTGCCGCTCTTGAGTTCCTTGACGGTGAACGATCGGCTGATCGTCGCCTCCGGGAAGACGCCGACCACCTCGCCACTCTTGAGTGCGGCCACCGCCGCCCGGAACGAGGCCGCTCCGGCCTGCCGATCCACCGGGATGTGCCGCATCCCGCGCATCAGCGGGCCGGAGATCCGGTGCGTGAAGACCGACTGCTTGGCCATGAACCGGACCAGCCGATTCGACTCGTGCGCGCCCAGCCCACAGAAGATGAAGTCGAGGTAGCTGACGTGGTTGCTGGCCAGCACCGCCCCGCCGGTGCGGGGGACATGGTGGGCACCCTCAATGGTGATCTTCAGGTCGAGGACCCGGAACATCGTCTTGGCGGTGGCGATCACGGGCGGGTACACGAGCTCCGGCATCCGCAGAATCTACCGTGCCCGGCTGCGGATCGGCTGAGTGGCGACCGGCCGGCGAGGCCGAGTTCCCGTCGCCGGCCGGTCGGCCTGCCGAAAGTCCGTTTCGGCGGGTCAGTCGGACAGGTTCTCCAGGTCGATCCGGCCGCGGGCGAACGCGTCCACCCGACCCCACCGGCCTGGAATGTCCAGTACCTCGATGCGGCCCATCCCGATCGGCAGCCGCGGTTCGACGGCCAGGTGCCCCTCGTGCGGCTCCAGACCGAGCATGGTGCGCAGCAGCAGTAGCGGCGTACCGGTCGACCACGCCTGCGGGCTGCACGCCGTCGGGTACTCCACCGGGAACTTCGTCAGCTCCCGCTGGTAGCCGCCGAACGCCTCGGGCAGTCGGCCGTCGAAGTAGGTGGCGGCGTCCAGGATGCCGCTGGCGATGGTCGCGGCCTCCTCCGCGAAGCCGTACCGGCGCAGGCCCCAGGCGATGAAGGAGTTGTCGAACGGCCAGATCGTCCCGTTGTGGTAGCCGATCGGGTTGTACCGGACCTCCCCCTCGGCGAGCGTCCGCACCCCCCACCCGGAGAAGAGCCGAGGCCCCACCAAATGCTGCGCGACCTTCTCGGCCCGCTCGGGTTCGACGATCCCACTCCACAGCAGGTGGCCGATGTTCGAGCTGAGGGTGTCGCACTGGCGGCCCTCCGGGTCCAGGGCCAGGGCGTAGTACTCGCCGTCGGCCACCCACCAGTCCCGGTTGAACCGCTCCTTCAGCGCCGCAGCCTCCCGCTCCAACTGGTCGGCGAACTCCGGGTCGTCCCAGAACAGCCGGGCCATCCGGGCCGCGCGGATCTTCGCGTCGTACGCGTACCCCTGCACCTCGCAGGTGGCCCGCGGGAACGGTGGCAGCGTGCCGTCCCGATAGGAGATCGAGTCCCAGGAGTCCTTCCAGCACTGGTTCTCCAGGCCGGTCTCGGTGTTGCGTCGCTCGTACCAGATGTAGCCGCTGCCGACCAGGTCGGCGTAGTCGTCGATCCACCTCAGCGCCGCCCGCGACTCCTGTTCCAACTCCTTGACCAGCGCGACGTCACCGGTCCACCGCTCGTACTCGTCGAGCAGCACGACGAACAACGGCGTCGCGTCGACCGAGCCGTAGTACGGCGAGTGCGGCTGCTCCTCGAACGCGGCGGTCTCGCCGTAGCGCATCTCGTGCAGGATCCGCCCGGGGTCCTCGTCCCGGAAGTCGTCGAAGCGGCTGCCCTGCAGCGAGGCCAGGATGCGCAGGGTCGTCTTCGACAGGTGCGGGGTGAACGGCAGTGTCTGCAGGCAGGTGAGGATGCTGTCCCGGCCGAACATGGTCATGAACCAGGGCAGACCGGCGGCCGGCAGGGTGGCGCCACCGAGCGACAGCGGCGAGAAACGCAGCGCCGCCAGGTCGATGAGGCTGCGCCGGTAGGTGCTGGCGACCCGACCGTGCTCACTGTTGACCTTGGGGGCGTCGGCGATCCACTTCTCCAGGTCGTGCTGAAGGGCGAGCCGCTCGTTGCCGTGCACCCGCAGCCCCAGCCGCAGGTCCCGGCCCCCGGGCCCGACCGCGTGCGTCTCGACGTTGATCGCCGTGTGCCACTGCTCGTTGGGCTCCAGGTGGACGGTGTACGCGAACCCCTTGCTGTCGTACCGCGCGGCCATCGACGAGGAGATCACCGTCTCCCGCCGGAAGTTGCCGCGGCGGTAGCCCAACCGCAGCTCGTTGGTCTCGACCTCGGTGTAGAGCTCGCCCTTCTTGTTCAGGATCTCGTCCTTGACCTGGAACAGGTCGGCGAAGTCGGACGCCGCGTCCATCCGGATCTCCAGGTCGACCGGTCTCTCGTCATGGTTGAGGATGGTGAGCTGCTCCCGGAAGCTCCCACCGACCGCCCGCTCCCGGATGATCGACAGCTTCGCGTCGATGTAGTGCGTGGCCATCCCCGGCACCAGGAAGAACCGCGACTCGAAGTACTGGAGGTCGTCGAAGGAGAGCGCGTTGAGTCGCTCGCCGTTGACGGTCAGCACCCAGGTGGACAGGAAACGGGTGTCCAGCGAGAACAGCCCGGTCGGCTCGCTCGGCGTCGCCTCGATGTCGCCGGTGTCCTCGGAGACGACGAACGTGTTGCCGTCCAGGATCCGGACCGTGTTGCTCTGGCCCATCAGTGCACCTCCCCCGCGAAGCGCCGACGCGGCCCACGGGCGTCCGGGGAACCCGGGAAGATCCGCTCCACCTGCACCACCAGCCGGGCGTCACCCAGCACCGTCATGTCGCCCCGCAACAGGGCCGCCAGGCCGTGTTCGCGGCCGGCGGCGATGTCGTCGAAGAGCCTCGGGCTGGTCCCGATGACCGTGTCGGCCTCCCGGTCCTCCTGGCTCACCTGCAGCCGGCCGTGGTCGATCCGCAGCAGCCAGTGCCGGGTCTGCGCCCCCTCGTGCAGATCGATGCGCACCGTCCCGGCGGTCTTCGCCAGCAGTGGCTCGTACCCCCGTCGGTCCAGGTCCTCGAAGAACCTCGTGGTCGCGTCCACCATCGGGTCCACTCCTCCCCCAGTTGGGCCGGGTCCCGGATCCCCGCCCGGCGCGCTCGCATGCCGAGGACGGCCGGCTCCTGAACGTCCCCGCACGGGTCCCCACCGCCGCTGCGGCCAACCTCGCCCGGATCGGGTGAGCGGCGCAGCGGTGTCGGACGGTCCGGGTAGCGTGCCGGGCGGGATGGCATCGACGGGACGTCCGGGACGGAGCGGCACATGGCGGGGCAGGTGCCAGAGGTCGATCGGCGGCAGGTGCTGGCCTACCGGGTGGCGGCCCAACAGCTCGACCGGTCCAGCCCTCGGCGTGCCGGCGACCTGGCGGTGCTGGCCCTGGGCGTGCAGGACACGCCGTACGGCGCGGCCCGGCAGGCGTTGGCGGCGCGCCGCGCGACCGAGCCCGACGACGGGCTGGAGCTGGTCTGGTCGATGCGCGGCGCGCCGCACCTGCACCGGCGCAGCGACCTGCCGACCCTCGCCACCGCGCTCTGGCCGCTCAGTGACACCGACGCCACCCGCCGCATCCCCGGGCAGATCGGCGCGGGCGCCCGGCTCGGGCTGGCCGCGTTCCAGGCCACGGCCGAGGCATTCCAGGCGGTGGTCACCACCGAGTTGGAGCGCGGCGCGGTCAGCCGGGCGGTCTCCGACCTGGTGCCCAAGGAGCTGAGCTTCGACTGCCGGCCGTGCGGGGCACGGCACATCTCCGGGGCAGTGTTCCAGCAGGCCGGCCTGGCCGGTGGGGTGCGTCTGGTGGTCGCCGGTCGGGCCGCCCGGCTCGCCCCGCTGCGCGATCGGCCGGGTCCACCCGCCACTGCGGCGCACACCGGCGAGCTGATCACCACCTACCTGCGGCTGCTCGGGCCGGCCACCCCGGCGGACGCCGCTGGGTTCCTCGGCTCCAGCGCCACCGAGTTGCGCCGGGTCTGGCCGACGGGCCTGGCCGAGGTACGCGTCGACGGGCGAGTGGCCTGGCTGCCGGCCGACGCTCTCGACGCGTTGACCGGTGCCCCGACCCCCAGCCTGGTGCGGCTACTGCCTCCGGGTGACCCCTTCCTCGCCGGCCGAGACCGTGACCTGCTGGTGCCCGAGCGGGAGCACCAGCGGCAGTTGTGGCGGGCGATCAGCAGTCCCGGGGCACTACTGGTCGACGGCGAGGTGGCCGGCATCTGGCGGGCACGGCAGGCCGGAAAGGGCCGGCTGGAGCTGACCATCAACCCGTTCCACGCCCTACCGGCCCGCGTTCGACGGGAGGTCGACGCCGAGGCCGCCACGGTTGCCACCGCTCGCGCCGCCACCGACGTACGGGTCCAGGTCGAGCCGGCCTGACCGACCCGGGCTGCGCGACGCCGGCCCTCCCTCGCGGGGAGAGCCGGCGCGTCCGCGGCGGACGGTCAGTTGTTCGGGTCGTCGGCGCTGATGTCGGCCAGCACCGACTGCGGTTCGCGCTCGACGGCGAGGTCGCCCATCGAGACCAGGCCGACCAGGCGGCCGTCGTCGATCACCGGCAGCCGGCGTACGGCGTAGGTGCGCATCAGGTCCGCGGCGGCCACCGCGTCGTCGTACTGGCTCACGGTGATCACATCCCGGCTGGTGATCTGGTTCAGCCGGGTCGAGCCCGGGTCCATGTTCTCCGCGACACCCCGAACCGTGATGTCCCGGTCCGTGACGATACCGACCACACTGTCACCGTCGGTCACCACCACGTCGCCAATCGCGCTGTCGCGCATCTCCTGCGCGGCGGAGATGAGCGTGTCGTTGCCGTCCATCGTCACCAACCGGGTCGTCATGAACTCTCCGACCGTTGTCATGGTGCTCCCCTCTCGGTGTCGGCACGGCCGTCTACCCGGCACCCGGGACGGGGTAACGCCGACGCCCCGGCGGCTATCGGCGGGGGTGCCGCAGGAGCCGTAGCTCGTACAGGCCGCTGCTGGTCAGGGCGTAGAAGAGCGGCAGCAGCAGGAAGATCACCAAGGCGAACAGCGGTCTGGCCAGGAATCCGACCAGGATCGCCAACACGTACCCCAGGACGCCGACCGCGGCCCGCGTCCGCTCCCCCGGGAAGAATCCGGGCGACACCGCCGGATCCAGTAGATCGCGACGTCGGGCGAGGTAATGGAACAGACCCATCCAACTCGCCGAGAGCAGCAGGCCCACCGCGCCGTAGAGTGCCACCCCGACCCGCTCGTCCGCCCGGTCGCCCTCCCGCACGGCCTGCGAGACGACCGAGGCGGCGAACGGCACCAGCGCGGTGCTGAACAGCACCCCGAGGTTCCACCACTGCAGACCCTTTCCGCTGCTCCCCACCCGGTGCAGGGCGGCCCGGTGGTTCAGCCAACTGACCGCGACGACCAGGTACGACGCGAGATAGGCCAGGTAGGCGGGCCAGCGCTCGGTCAGCGCGTGCAGCAACTCGCCACGACGCACCTCGTGTGGTTGGAGGTCGAGCACCAGCAGCGTGATGATGATGGCGAAGACCCCGTCGCTGAACGACAGCAGCCGGGTGGTCTCCGACCGCAGATTCGGGGCGGCGGCGAACCCGCCGTCGTCGGTGCCCCGATCCGTGCCCATTCCGCCACCTCTCTCCCGGTGTCCCGCACCGGCGCTGCCGGCACGGGAGGCCGGTATACCCGGCGACCGGGCGCGCACCCGGTGGCGGGGCAACGCGTTCCGTCTCCGCTGCCTACCGTGGTGCGGTGACGATGGGCGAGCACGAGCTGCGCGGCCTGGTCGCCGGCAGCGGCTGGCTGACCCGGGCGCTGACCGTGGTACGCGATTCCGGCCTGCCGGAGGCGTGGATCGGCGCTGGCGTCCTGCGCGATCTGGTCTGGGGTGTGCGGTACGGCGACGGGTTCGACCCGGCGGCGGTCCGGGACGTCGACGTGGTCTTCTTCGACCCGACGGACCTCAGCCGGGAGGGCGATCACCGGGCCACCGCCGAACTGACGGCGGCGTGGCCCGAACTGCCCTGGGAGGCGCGCAACCAGGCGGCGGTGCACACCTGGTACGCGACGAAGTTCGGTGGCGAGCCAATCGCCCCGTACCGCAGCGTGGCCGAGGCCGTCGCCACCTGGCCGGAGTACGCCACCGCCGTGGCGGTTCGGCTGGACCCGGCCGACCGGCTGGAGGTCTGCGCGCCGTACGGCCTGGCCGATCTGTTGGGCGGGGTGTGGCGGCACAATCCGGCCCGGGTCGGGCTCGCGATGTCCCGGCAGCGGTTGGCCCGACACCGTCCGGCGCAGCGCTGGCCCGGGGTGACCGTGATCGAACCGGGCTGACCACAGAGGACCGGGCGGGGGGTCAGCGCGGCGGCATGCCGTAGATCCGCTCCACGTGCAGGCGCAGCACCAGCCGGCCGTCGGCGACCATGGCCCGGCGGTAGTCGTCCCAGTCCGGGTGCTCGCCGCGCAGCGACCGGTAGACCCCCACCAGCTCCTCGACGGTCGCGTCGTCGGGTTCGGCGGCGGGCGCGGTCAGCTCGGCACGCGCCTCGGCCACCGCGTACGCCCAGCCGTCCTCGCTGCTGACGTGGAAGCTCGCCCGGGGGTCCCGGCGCAGGTTGGCGGTCTTGGCCCGCCCCTCGGTGACCGAGATCCGGATGATGCCCGACTCCCGGTCGAGGGAATGCACCACGGTGGACAGCTGTGGCCGTCCGTCTCGCTTGATCGTCGCGAGCACACCCATCGGGCGGTTGGCGATCAGGTCGGTCAGCGCCTGCTGGGTACGGTCGTCCGGCACGGCATCCTCCAGGTGGCGGGGTCGGCTCCGTCCCATCCAAGCACGACCGGCGACGCGCGCGACCCGACCGGCGTTGTCGCCCGGACGGACGGAGGCCCCCGCCCGGTTGCCGGCGGGGGCCTCGGACGACCGCGACGGTCAGCGGCGCTCGGCCGCGACCAGCTCGGCGAGCTGCACCGCGTTGAGCGCGGCGCCCTTGCGCAGGTTGTCGTTGGAGCAGAACAGGGCCAGCCCGTGCTCGACGGTCTCGTCGGCGCGGATCCGCCCCACGTAGGTCGGATCCTGCCCGGCCGCCTGCAACGGCGTCGGCACGTCGGTCAGCGCCACGCCGGGTGCCCCGGCCAGCAGTTCCCCGGCCCGCTGCGGGCTGAGTGGCCGGGCGAACCGGGCGTTGATCTGGAGTGAGTGGCCGGTGAAGACCGGCACCCGGACGCAGGTGCCGGAGACCTTCAGGCCGGGGATCTCCAGGATCTTGCGGCTCTCGTTGCGCAGCTTCTGCTCCTCGTCGGTCTCGAACGAGCCGTCGTCGACGATCGAGCCGGCCAGCGGGAGCACGTTGAAGGCGATCGGCTGGGCGAACGAGCGCGGCGTGGGGAACTCCACGGCGGACCCGTCGAAGGCGAGCGCGGTGGCGTGCTCGGCGACCTTGCGGACCTGCTCGTCCAGCTCGGCGACGCCGGCCAGCCCGGCGCCGGAGACCGCCTGGTAGGTCGTGACGACCAGGCTGACCAGGCCGGCCTCGGCGTGCAGCGGACGCAGCACCGGCATCGCGGCCATCGTGGTGCAGTTGGGGTTGGCGATGATGCCCTTCGGGCGGTCGGCGGCGGCGTGCGGGTTGACCTCGGCGACCACCAACGGCACCTGCGGGTCCATCCGGAAGGCCGAGGAATTGTCGATCACCACGGCGCCGGCGGCGGCGACCCGGGGGGCCAGCTCCCGGGCGGTGCCCTTGCCCGCCGAGAAGAGCACGATGTCCAGCCCGGAGTAGTCCGCCGTGGCGGCGTCCTCGACGGTCACCTCGCCGTCGCGCCAGGGCAGGGTACGCCCGGCGGACCGCGCCGAGGCGAACAACCGCACCTGCTCCGCCGGGAACTCCCGTTCCGCCAGCACCCGCCGCATCACGCCACCGACCTGGCCGGTGGCCCCCACAATGCCGATCCTCATGCCCGCGAGGCTACCCAGCCCACCCCCGGAACCGGGACCCCTTTCCCACCCCCCGCGTCCCGCGTCACACCCCCGCCCCCAGGCCACCGGGTTCCCCCACCCCGTCGATCATGAAGTTGTTGTCCCGACACGCCGTACCGAGGAACAACAACTTCATGATCGACCGCAGGGATCGGGCGGGGTCGGGCCGTCAGGGGCCGGTGAGCACCTCGCCCAGGCCGGTGGCCGTCAGCTCGTCGCGGATCACCGCGGCGTCGCCCTCGATGACCAGGGTCAGTGCGTCCGGGTGCAGGTGGGCGGCTGCCGCCGCGGAGACCTGGTCCACGTCGGCGGCGAGCAACTCCTCGCGCAGCCGGGCGTGGTAGTCGTCCGGCAGGTCGTGCACCACCAGCGTGGTGAGCGCGGAGGCGATGGCCCGAGGGCTCTGCAGCTCGACCGAGAGCTGCCCGGCGCGCCAGGAACGGGCCACCGCCAGCTCCTCCTCCGTCACCCCGTCGACCTGGGTACGGGTGATCTCCCCGACCGCCTCGACCAGGGCCGGCGCGGTCACCGCGGTCTGTACGCCGGAGCTGACCGCGAACCGGCCGAACCGCCGGGACGAGGCGAACTCGCCACGGATGCCGTACGTGTAGCCGCGCACCTCGCGGATCAGGTGGTTGAGCCGGGAGGTGAACGCGCCACCGAGCACCGTGCCGGCGAGCGTCATCGGCACGTGGTCGGGGTGCGCCCGATACGGCGACGGGTGGCCCAGCCGCAGGGTGGACTGCACGGAGCCGGGCCGGTCCACGAGGATGATCCGCCGACCGGTGTGCAACGGCACCTCGATCGGGCCGCCCCGGTCGGCGGGACCGCCGCCGGTACCGGCGAACGCCGCCGCTCCCAGCGCGTCCAGGTCGATCCGATCCAGGTCACCGGCGACGATCAGGGTGCCGGGGCGCAGGAACCACTCGGAGTGGAAGACCGTCACGTCCTCCACGTCGAGGGCGGCCACCGACTCCGGATCGCCGTACATCGGGCGTCCCCAGCGGTTCTGGGCGCCGAACAGGTCGGCGCGCAGCGCGGCGTCGGCGCGCGGGCCCGGGTTGGCCCAGTCCATCCGCAGCGCGGTCGCCTCGTCGTCGCGGACCCGGAGCACGTCGGCGGGATCCAGCCGGGGCGTCCGGACCGCCTCGGCGAGCAACTCCACGGCGGCGCTGAGACGGTCCACCGGGATCACCACGCTGGCCTGGAACGAGTCCCAGTCCAGTCCGGTCACCAGGGCGGTGCCGAGCCCCTCGACGGCGAGGGCGTACGCGGCGGCGTCCCGCTGGGCGGTCCCCTCCTCCAGCGCCTTGGCCAGCACCCCGGACAGGCCCTCCTTGCCGACCGGCTCCTGGCCCGCGCCCACGTCGAGCAGCAGCAGTGCCACGGCGAGGTTCTGCCCGGGCAGGTGCGCGGCGACGACCTGACCGCCGGCCACGGCACGGCGGACCACCGGCGGGAACCGGTACGGGCGGGCGGGCCCCGGGCCGGGTCGATCGGTGATCAGCGTCATGAGGTCTCCTCGGGCAGGTAGGTCAGGGTCACCCGGTCGCCGGCACCGAGCACCTCGGTGGCGGCCTCGGCGATCTGCTCGGCGGTCACCGCGAGCAGGGCCGGCAACTGGTCCGCGGTGCGGGCCGGGTCGCCGAACTGCGTGGTGTACCGCCCGAGGAGGTCCGCCCTGCCGTCCACCGTGGAGAGCTGTCGCCACCAGGCGGTGCTGAGCATGGCCTTGGCCCGGTCCAGCTCGGCGGTGGTGACCGGCACGGTGGCCAGCTCGTCGACGACCTCGGCCAGCCCTTCGGCCAGCCGCTCGGCGGTCACGCCGGGGCGGGCGGTGGCGGTGGCGATCAGCGGTGCCGGGGCGTGCGCGAGGTCCACCCCGTACGCGCCGACCAGGTCCGGTTGGGCGATCCGCTCACCGTCGGCGAGCCGCTGGTAGAGCCGGCTGCCCCGGCCGCTGCCGAGCACGGTGGCGAGCACGGTGGCGACCGCGTACCCCGGGCTGCCGAACGGGTAGGTGCGGTGCGCGACGTACACCCGGGGTGCCGGCACGTCGGCGGACACCGACTCCACGGCCGGCCCGCTGGCCGGGACACTCCGGCCGTCCGGGGCGGGCGGGATGTCGTCCCGGGCGGTCAGCGCGCCGAAGTACTTGTCGGCGAGCGCGAACACCTCGGACGCGGCGGCGTCGCCGACCACGGTGAGCACCGCGTTGTTCGGCGCGTAGTACGTCTGGTGGAACGCCTGGAAGGTGGCCAGGTCGGCGGCGTTCAGGTCGGCCATCGACCCGATCGTCGAGTGGTGGTACGGGTGCCCCGGCGGATACAGCAGGGGCAGCAGCCGCAGCCAGGCGTCGCCGTACGGGACGTTCTCGTAGCGCTGCCGGCGTTCGTTCTTCACCACGTCGCGCTGGTTGTCCAGCGTCTCCTGGGTGAGCGCCGGGACCAGGCCGCCCATCCGGTCCGCCTCCAGCCAGAGCGCCAACTCCAGGTGCTCGGCCGGGACGGTCTCGAAGTAGTTGGTCCGATCCGGGTTGGTGGTCGCGTTGAGCGAGCCGCCGGAGCCCTGGATCAACTTCATGTGCTCGGTCTTCGCGACGTTCACCGAGCCCTCGAACATCAGGTGCTCGAAGAGGTGCGCGAAGCCGGTCTGCCCGGCTGGCTCGTGCCGGGAGCCGACGTCGTACCAGAGGTTGACCGCCACCGCCGGCGCGGTGCGGTCCTCGCTCACCACCACGCGCAGGCCGTTGTCCAGTCGGGACGTCTCGATGGGCCAGGGATAACCGCTGTCGGGCATGGCACGACGCTATCCGATCGTCCGGGCGGAAAGTGACGTGCGGCCGCTCGGCGAGCCGAGCGGCATCGAGTCGGCCAGTCGGGGTACGCGAGGGACATGCCCGCGCCCCCCGCCACCCCGCCCACGTCCCGCGCCGCCGGCCGGGCGGCCACCGCCGTCGTACGCGCCGCCGCCGCGCTCACCCGCCTGCGCCACGGCCGGCTGCTGCACCCGGCGGGTCGCTCGTTCAGCGGCGAGGTGCGGATCTGGGGTACGGCCGGACCACCCACCGGCGTCCCGCTGCTGGACGAGCCCGGCCGGTACCGGGCCACCCTCCGGCTCTCCAAGGGCGTGCCCACGCCCGGCGGCTGGCCGGACGTCCTGGGGCTGGCGCTGCGCGTGCACTCCGACGGCGGCCGCCCCTTCGACCTGCTGGTCAGCTCCAGCGGCGCGGCACCGGGGCTGCGGCACCTGCCGCTGCCCCGGCGCCGCTTCAGCGGGACGTACAGCACGATCATGTGTTATCGCGCCGGCCGACGCCGGCTCTGGCTGGCCGCGCTGGCCGACCCCGAGTCGGCTGACCTCGGCCGCAGCCTGGCCGCGGTGACCGCCACGGTCCGGACGGACGCACCGCGCCTGGTGCTCGCGGTCGCCTCCGCCGTCGGACCGTGGCGGCCCTTCGGCGAGATCAACGTCGGTGTCCCGCTCAGCGCCCGCGAGGACGCCGCGCTCGCCTTCGACCCGGTGGGCAACGTGCCGACCGAGTTGCGGACGGCCGGCCTGCTGGCCTGGTTGCGGGCGCAGACCTATCGGGGGTCGCGGTGGGCGCGCGGAGCGGCCGGTCAGTCCGGCGGCTCGACGGCGGCCACCGTCTGATCCGAGGTACGGCGCTCCAGCACGGTATCCGGTGCCGCGTTCTGGTCCGCCTCGCGGATGTCGGACTCGGTGAGGATGGCCTCGGCCTGCGCCTCCGGGTCGTCGCTGCCGACCGCCGCCTCCTCGGGCAGGAGGTGTGCGCGGGACTCCACCCGGTCGTGGTCGCTCTGCTCGTCAGTCATGGCACCCCTGTTACCCCGGCCTCGGCCCGGGCACGCGGTGTTCGCCGAACCTCTTGACCCGACCCGGCGAGCGTTCCCCGTCCGGTCGGGTACGCTGGGCCGCGTGACGCGTTCGTATCGATGGTTTAGGCAGCCGGCTCGCACGCCGGTGACTTCACCATGATCTGACGTCACCACGGACCGAGCCGGCTGGGCAGGAGCTGTCGTTCCTGCCCTTTTGCGTACGAGCAGCCGGCTCGTCCCGGGCACCGGCCCCGGGCACGGTCGGCGGAAGGATGCCCACCGTGACGACCCCGGAGACCGATCGGGTCAGCGATCAACGGATCGACCGCGTCGTACCGTTGACCACGCCCGCGCTGCTGCACCACGAGCTGCCCCTGGATGCCCCGCTCGCCTCTGCCGTCCTCGCCGGCCGCCGCGAGGTGGGCCGGGTGCTGGACCGTGCCGACGACCGCCTGCTGGTGGTGGTCGGCCCCTGCTCGGTGCACGACCCGGCCGCCGCCCTCGACTACGCCCAGCGGCTGCGTACCGCCGCCGACCGCCTGTCCGACGATCTGCTGATCGTCATGCGGGTCTACTTCGAGAAGCCGCGATCCACGGTGGGCTGGAAGGGTCTGATCAACGACCCGGGGCTGGACGGCAGCGGGGACGTCAACACCGGTCTGCGACTGGCCCGGGCGCTGCTGCTCGACGTGCTGCGCCTCGGCCTGCCGGTGGGTTGCGAGTTCCTCGACCCGATCACGCCGCAGTACATCGCGGACACCGTCGCCTGGGGCGCGATCGGGGCGCGCACCGTGGAGAGCCAGGTGCACCGCCAGCTCGCCTCCGGCCTGTCCATGCCGATCGGCATGAAGAACCGCCCGGACGGCAGCATCGGCACCGCCGTCGACGCGATCCGCGCCGCCAGCGTGCCGCACGTCTTCCCGGGCATCGACTTCTCCGGCACCCCGGCGATCATGCACACCCGGGGTAACACCGACGGGCACCTGGTGCTGCGCGGCGGGGGTGGCCGACCCAACTACGACGCGGAGTCGGTGGCCGGTGCGCTCGACCTGCTGCGCGCGGCCGGGCTGCCGGAGCGGCTGGTCATCGACGCCAGCCACGCCAACAGCGGCAAGGACCACCGCAACCAGCCGCTGGTCGCCGCGGACGTGGCCGCCCAGCTGGCCGCCGGTCAGCGTGGGATCACCGGCGTGATGCTGGAGTCGTTCCTGCTGCCGGGCCGGCAGGATCTCGACCCGACCCGGGAGTTGGAGTACGGCCGCTCGGTCACCGACGCCTGCCTCGGCTGGGACGACACCGCCGTGGTGCTCGACGAGCTGGCCGCCGCCGTCCAGGCCCGTCGGGCCACCCTGCCGACGATGGCCTGAATGCTGTGACGGCCGACACCGGAGTGGGCGGAACACGGTTGGGGGTCGGTCCGTTGACTGAGGTGTCGGTGTGTCCAGTGTCCCCGGGCCTCACCTAAATTGCCCTCGCGGAATACCGTTCGGCTGGAGCCGCGTCGTGCCACTCGCCGAGAGGCGACCTGCACATCGACACCAGCGCCGCCCCCGGCCGGGAGGCCGGGGGCGGCGCTGTCTGTACGCCACGTTTGACCGATTCCGACCCGGGTAGCTGATCGGCGTGACCGACGACGCATCCGTGGCCGGCGAGCCGGACACCCGGCTCCTCGACGACCTGCTCGACGACATCTTCCGGGCCCAGGAGCGGGTCATCCAGGCGGAGATCTACCGCCGGGCGGTGGCTGCCGAGCTTCCGCCGGACCTGCTCGCCCGGATCGACGGGCTGCCCGAGGGCGAGTACTCGGTGGACGAGGTCAGCGATCTGTTGGGCGGCTCCATCGGGTGACCTCGCCCCGCCCGACGACCCCAGAGCCGACGACCTCAGAAGGGACACCGACATGACGCACCACGAGGATCACGACGAGAAGGTGACGGCGCTGGCCCAACCGCCGAAGGGTAGGGACACCACGCCCGAGCCGGACTTCGCCAACGAGCACGACCGCACCGCCGTGGACCGGGACATCATCACCGGGGAGGACGAGGACGAGCGGGAGCCGGAGTCGCCACACGGCTGGTCCGGCATGCAGCGTTGATCCAGACGGAAAGCGGGGGCCGGCTGACACCGGCCCCCGCTGCGCTGTCTGACCCGCTCAGTCGTCGTGGTGCCCACCCTCGGCGGCCTGCTGCGCCGTCGCGTACGCCATCTGCAGGAAGTCGGACGCGGCGACCGCGGTCAGCGCGGTGGCCACCAGCCGGGTCAGCCGGGGCGCGAGCACCAGGCCCCCGGTGAGCCCGGTGGCCACCCAGACCGCGAGGCAGAACGGGCAGCTCAGCAGCTCCCCGATGGCGTGTCGGGTGGAGCTGCCCGAGTCGCGGACCTGCTCCATCACCTCACCGCTGCCGATCGGCCGGTCGTACCGGGTGAAGGGAGCCCGGAGCGGACTGGTCACCGCGTCCTTGGACAGCAGCCGGCTGAGCTTGTGCGTGGCGATGGAGAGCAGCACCACGTCGGCCGTGCCTGGGCGTTCGGGCACCTGCCGTCCGGTCACCTTGACCAGCCCGGCCAGCGCCCCGGTCACCCCGGCGTAGGTGCCCATCGCCACCAGATATCCGCCGAGCGGCCGGTGCTCGTGCGGCGCGTACGCCCGGCGCAGCCGCGCCACTTTCTGCCGCAGGCCAGTGTCGGTCACCCGTTCTCCTCGTCGTCAGTGGTGCTGCGGGAATGCCGTTCGCGCGTCTCAACCGGCCTGGAGGTTGTCGGCGACCTCGCGTACCAGGTTCGCCAGCGCCTCGTCGGCCAACTGGTCCGGAGCCGGACCGTCCGATCCGTCGGCCAGATCGAGCTGGATCCGGGCGCCGCCGGAGTCCACCGGCTCGACCCGGATCTCGGCGGACCAGTCGGCGTCGTCACCGTCGCCCCAACGGGCCCACAGCTCCTCGGCGCTGATCTCCGCGGCCGGGCTGCCGTCGACGCGCAGCGGCTCGGGCAGCCACGCCGAGGCCCGGTTCGGGTCGGTGGCCGTACTGAAGACGACCTCGGGCGGCGCGGACATGCCGCGCACGGCGCGCGCCGGCATCAGGCGTCCCGCAGGCGGCTCGGGTCGACCTCCCGGCCCGGGTGGCGGGCCAGGTACTCGGTCTCCAGCTCCGCCGTGCGTCGCAGGTGGTTGGCGAGCGCGGAGTCCGCCGCGTGCCGGAGGGTGTCGAGTCGGGTGCGGTGCAGGCTTTGCATCTCGCGGATCAGATCCTCGTCGCTCAGGTCCTCCGGGTCGACGCCGAGCAGGTCGCCGTCGAGATCCGTGGCGGTACCCGCCGGGTCGGCGGCGAGCTGCTCGCCGCCCCACTCGGGCACCCGCTGCTCCGGGCTCATGTCCGTGCTAGCGCTGGACGGAAAGCCGTCCTCGCGTACCGATCCGGTCATCATCGCCCCCCTGGTCTCGTTTGGGCTGGCGTCTAGATGGATGCCCACGCCCGGTGACGCCAAACCAGCCCGACCGCGCGACAACTACGACACGGTGTCGGAGACCCGCGCCGCTCCCGGTACCCTCGATGCCATGAGGCGGCTCTGGACCCCGGCGTGGATCGCACGTCACGTGGCCATGGTCGTGCTGGTCGTGGGCTTTCTCGGGCTGGGCTGGTGGCAGGTCAGCCGGGCCGCCGCCGGCAACAGCCTGAGCTGGGGGTACGCGGTCGAGTGGCCGATCTTCGCCGGCTTCGTGGTCTACGTCTGGTGGCGCGAGGTGCGGTTGGCCAACCGAGACCCGGCGGATGTTGCCGGGTCAGCGGCCGACGAGGCCGACGCCCCGACGCCCGCCGTGACCCAAGGGTCCCGCCCGGCGGTACGCCGGCCGGTGCGGGTGGCTCGGGTTCCGGCCGCCGGCGGAGCCGCTGAGGACGCCGACCTGGCCGCCTACAACCGCTACCTGTCATGGTTGAACGCCAATCCGGGCGCTCGGCCCGGTGACTATCCCGGCTGAGCCGGGGCTCGGAAGGACGGACGAAGGTGGGCGCAGCCCTTACCCGGTACCGCGCGATCGCCTGGATCGTGGGCGTGGTGCTGATCCTGCTGGTCGTGGTCGGCATGCCGTTGAAGTACGCGTTCGACAATCCAGTCGTGGTGGAGACGGTGGGGCCGGCACACGGTTTCCTCTACATGATCTATCTGGTGGCCGCGTTCGACCTGAGCCGCCGGGCCGACTGGCCGCTGAAGCGGATGCTCCTGGTGATGCTGGCCGGCACCGTGCCCTTCGTCTCGTTCTACGCCGAGCGGCGGGTCACCGGCTGGGTCAGCCGCCCGGTGGAGCGCACCCCGGAGCCGGTCGCCAGCTGAGCGACCCTCCTCGGCCACGGGTCGGGGTGTCGGCCGGCGCGCTCAGCGGCTGGGCCGCCACGGGTCGGCCGAGGCGAGCGGGTCCGCCCAGGTGCCGTACCGGTTCACCTCCCGGGCCCGCAGCAGCGCCCGGGTCACCTGGCCGAACTGCCTCTCGTCGTCGGCGCTGAACAGCAGCACCTCGTCTCCCCGGTGCCACCCCCACAGCTCGAACGGCGGTGGCCGCCAGCGATCGCCCACCAGGGCCAGCACCGCCGGCAGCAGCAGCACCGCCCCGAGGATGAGGTACGCCCCGGCGGTCAGCCGTTGCAGGCCACCGGTGAAGCCCAGCAGCAGACCGACGCCACCGATCATGGCCGCGGTGACGGCGACGGCCCGCACGGCGATCCGGTCGTGCGGGCCCCGGGTGGTACGCAGATGAGTCAGGTCGGCGACGCGGTAGCTGGTTCGGCCGACGGTGAACCGGTCGATGGTCACGATGATGCCGGGACGCGCGTACAGCAGCGTCGACCTTGCACCGGCCACCGGTCGCGGCGGCCGCGTCGTTGCGCCTTCACGATTCACGGTTCCTCCCGCGGGGCGGTCCGCCGGGCTGGTTCGCCGGCCGCAGACATCGCTGCCTGTCGACGGGATTCCCGGCTCCGGCCTACATTGTGTTGCGGCACCGCCACCCCACCAGGGCATTTGCCGGCTCCCGACAGCCACTCGGCCGGGCGACATCGCCGAGAAACAGCCTCCATTTCGGGTTTTATCGGTTATGGCCGATCGAAATCCGGCGGCATACGCCCGGAACGACGAAGGCCGCGTATCGCGCGAATGAGCGGCAAAACCGGCGCTCCCGCAGCCCCGGTACGTGCGGCAAGCCGCCACACGATCACGGACCGCACCAGCACTTCCCGCCCCTTTGCCAACATTCGCCCCTGCTTCAACTGCGGATCACAACCGTCCCGGGTTAGGTTGGGCGAGCCGGTCCGGCCCAGTGCCGTCCGCTCGGACAGCCCCGGCCGGTGTCGCCGAGGGCCGTCAGCAGCCCACGGCGGCCGTGGGAGAGGAGCCTTCCGCTCTTGTCATCCCTGAGAAATCTGCTGCGCACCCTGACCGTGGCCGGAATGTCGGCCACGTTGATCGTCCCGACGGCGGTGGCCCACGCCGAGCCGTCCCCCGCCGACCTGACCGGCCGGATCGAGACGTCCTCGGCCGAGTTGGAGCGGATCGTCGAGTCGTACAACAAGCTCTCCGAGGAGATCAAGACCAACAAAGCCGCGGTGGCCCGATTACAGGCCCGGATCGGCCCGCTGGAGCAGCAGGCCGAGCAGAGCCGGGCCGACGTCGCCGAGCTGGCGACCACGGCGTACAAGAGCGGCGGCCTGCGGACCGCGGACGCCCTGCTGCGTCCGGGTGGCTCGGCCGCGCTGCTGGACCGGCTCGGCGCGCTCGACCAGTTGACCCGCCAGCGGCAGGACCGCATCTCCGGCTTCACCGACAACCAGCGGCGCCTGCTCGACGAGAAGGTCCGCCTGGACGCCACGCTGGCTCGGCAGGCCGCACAGGCCCGCGAACTCGCCGCGGGCAAGAGGCGGATCGAGAACGACCTGGCCGAGCTGTACGAGCTGCGCCGGCAGGCGTACGGGGCGGCCACCGAGCAACCCGCGCCCAAGGCGGCCACGGCCGAGAAGGCACCCGCCCTGGCCGGGGACGCCGGCACCGCCGTGCGGTACGCGTACGGCGCGATCGGCAAGCCGTACCGGTGGGCTGCCGACGGGCCGGACGGCTACGACTGCTCCGGACTCACCTCGGCGGCCTGGCGGGCTGCCGGGAAGTCACTGCCACACAACACCCGGATGCAGTGGAGCGCGGTCGCCCACATCGGTCGGGGCGACCTGCGCCCGGGCGACCTGGTCTTCTACAGCGGGCTCGGTCACGTCGGCCTCTACGTCGGTGGCAATCAGGTGATCGACGCGCCGAGCGCCGGCCGCAACGTGCTCAAGCGGGGCATGAACATGATGCCCATCCAGGGCTACGGCCGGGTCCACTAGGCCCGACCGCAGACGGCGAACGGCCGGCGTCCCCCTATCGGACGCCGGCCGTTCGCCGTCATTATGACCTGGTCAGGCTGCCTGCAACCCCTCGGCCCGGGCCAGCTCGCGGAGCCGACCGAGCGCCTGGATCTCCAGCTGCCGGATCCGCTCGCGGGACAGCGAGAACCGGGACGCGACCTCGGTGAGCGAGTGCTCGCGACCGTCCTCCAGCCCGTAGCGGGCCCGCATGATGCCCGCCGACCGATCGTCGAGGTGGTTGAGCAGCCCCTCGATGCGCTGCCGCTCCAGCCCGGAGAGGACGATGTCCTCCGGCGACGGGGCGTCACTGTCGGCGACCAGGTCGCCGAGGCTGGTGTCGCCGTCGTCGCCCACCGGAGTGTCCAGCGAGACGGTGTCCTGCGACCAGCGCCGCAGCTCGTTGACCCGCTCGACGGTGACGCCGAGGGCCGCCGCGATCTGCTCCGGCTCCGGGTCGCTGCCCAGCTCACGGGTGAGCTGCCGAGCCACGTTGCGCATCCGGTTGACGTCCTCCACCAGGTGCACCGGCAGCCGCACGGTGCGCTCCTGCTGGGCGATCGCCCGGCTGATGGCCTGGCGGATCCACCAGGTGGCGTAGGTGGAGAACTTGTAGCCGCGCTCGTAGTCGAACTTCTCGACCGCCCGGACCAGGCCGGTGTTGCCCTCCTGGATCAGATCCAGCATGGGCATGCCCGAGCGCACGTAACGGCGGGCGATCGACACGACCAGTCGCAGGTTGGCGCGGATGAAGAGGTCCTTCGCGCGCTCACCCTCGACGACCAGCCGCTCCAGGTCGTCCCGGTCGACGCCGGCCGGAACGCGGTCCTCGTCGAGCAGGTGCTCGGCGTAGAGGCCGCCCTCGATCGCCTTGGAGAGATCAACCTCCCGGGCAGCGTCCAGCAGTGGCGTCCGGGAGATCTCGTGCAGGTAGACGCCGACGAGGTCGCGCTCTTCGGCGACCTGATCGGTCCGCATGCCGATGTTCTTGTCCACGTTGCCCACGGTCCCCTCGCTCGCGCCGGTTGCCCGGTTCCTTGCCATTCCCCACGTCTGACAGCCCCCGGTAACTTCCGCTGTGCCCACCGGTGCTGACACCTACACAACAGATGAGACGTTCCGGGGATTCCATGTCGTGAGTCGAAAGTGTCACGAATGCCTGAGTAGTAGCTGAGAGCACGGTCCATGTTTGCTGTCAGCGCCCGTCGGGTGGCTCGCCGCTGGGCACCACGTACGGGTTGGCGGGACGACGAATCGCCGATCGCCCGCAACTATGGCAACACCGCACGCCGCGGGGGCACAGCGACCCGGGTCACCACCGCGCTGCGATCCTGGTCACTGCCAGATACGCACCGGTGGACCGGTCGGTTCATCTACAGGGTGGTATTACCCCCCGCCCCGATGAACAATCCGGAGCCTCGATTGCTTCCCGCTGCCCGGGACGGCGGCCAGGAGCTAGGAGGCGAGCAGGGCGAGAGCGCCGCGAACCTGGTCGGCGGAGCGGGCCAGCGCGGCCCGCGCGGCGCCTACCTCGGCACCGGACACCAGTGAGACCAGCGCGGTCTTCAGGTCGCCGTCGGCCTCGTTGAGGGCCTGCCGGCAGACCTCCTCGGAGCAGCCGGTGGCCTCGACCAGAATCGAGATCATGCGTCCGCGAAGCTTCGCGTTGGTGGCAACCATATCGATCATGAGGTTCGAGTAGACCCGACCGAGGCGCACCATGACAGCGGTCGAGAACGTGTTGAGCACCAATTTCTGTGCCGTGCCCGCCTTCATCCGGGTCGAACCGGTGACCACCTCGGGTCCGGTGTCCACCCCGATGAACACGTCGACCGACCGGGCCGCCTCCGCCTCCGGATTCGCGCAGAGCAGCACCGTCGATGCGCCCTTGGCGCGGGACGCGGCGAGCGCCCCGAGGACGTACGGAGTGCGTCCACTGGCGGCCAGACCGACCACCAGGTCACCGGTGTGCACACAACCGGCCGCGTCGGCCGCGCCGCCCCGGTCGTCGTCCTCGGCGTCCTCCACGGCCCGCCACATCGCGTCCGGGCCACCCGCGAGGTGGGCGCAGAACCAGTGCCGGGGCGAGTTGAACGTGGGTGCCAACTCGGCCGCGTCGAGCACGCCGAGCCGGCCGGAGGTGCCGGCCCCGAAGTAGTGCACCCGGTGGCCGCCGCGTAGTGCCGCGACCGCCAGGTCGACCGTGGTGGCGATCTCGTCGAGCACCGCGGCGACCGCGGCCGGAACCCTACGGTCCGCCTCGTTGATGATGGTGAGCACGTCCCGGGTCGACATCAGGTCGAGGTCGACGCTGAGCGGGTTGCGCCGCTCGGTCGGGGCACCCACCCGGACGACCGGGCGGGCGAGTGGTGCTGGGGTGTCCTCGTCCGGCTCCACCGAACCGGCCGTCATCCTCGCCTCCGGTTGGCACCCACCCGGTGCGACTGGACCGCCTCGGCGGTCACTTCGAGGGCCTTGCGGGCCCGGGACCGGTTGCGGGCTGCCACCCCGACGAAGAGGCAGTCGACGACGGTGAGCTGGGCCAGTCGGCTGGCTGTCGCTCCGGAGCGGTAGGTGGTCTCCCGGGCGGCCGTGGTCAGCACGAAGTCGGCCACATCGGTGATCGGCGAACGCGGGAAGTTGGTCAGCGCCACGGTGGCGGCACCCCGCGCCCGGGCCTGCTCCAGCACCTCGATCACGTCGGAGGTGGTGCCGGTGTGCGAGATGCCGATGGCGACATCGCCCCGGCCGAGCAGGGCGGCCGAGGTCAGCGCGGTGTGCACGTCCGGGAAGTAGAAGGCGATCCGGCCGATGCGGTGCAGCTTCTGTTGGAAGTCCGAGGCGACGAACCCGCTGGCGCCGGCGCCGTAGATGTCGATCCGGCCGGCGTTCGCGATCGCCTCGACCACCTGCTCACAGACGGCCGGGTCGAGCTGCTCGGCAGTCTCCTCAACGGCGCGGGCGTCGTTGAACGCGATGGTGGCGATGATCTGGGCGAGGTCGGCGCCGGGCGGAATGTCACCGCCGACCACCCGGGCGTCCGGCGGTTCGATCCGGCGGGCGGCCTCGGCGGCGAGCCGGATCCGCAGCTGCGGATAGCCGTCCATGCCCACCGATCGGCAGAACCGGATGACGGTCGCTTCGGATGTCTCGGCTGCGGTGGCGAGATCGGTGATCGTCTTGCGGGCGGCCTCGGCCGGGTCCGCGACGACCAGCCGGGCGACCCGCTGCTCGGCGGGCGACAGCGACGGAAGGAGTCCACTGATGTGGACGATCAGCCCACCGGGCTCCTGACTCGCAGAAATCTTCGGACTCTTCGCCACGGATGAAACTTACTTTCACGAGGCGTGAGCGTCAACCATGACTCCACGTGTTGGGGAAAATACCGCCGATCGGACGAGTGTGTCCGCCCCGAGCCTGCCACCGCCACGGGCGCCGCACCTCCCCCACCGGGTCGGCCCAGCCTGCCGGACGGCGTCGGCCGCGCGAAAACCCGGCAACGGCCCGACCGTACGGCGTCCCCGATCGGCCGCACCGGGCAGGGCCGCCCCTCCAACGCGCCGCCCCGGCCCCCACCGGTCGTCGTGTGCCCTGCCGCGGGTTGGTGCGTCGGCGAGGCGTACGCGGCGCTAGCGTGTGCCGCATGGCGGAGCGCAGTGTGCTGATCACCGGAGGCACCGGCGGGCTGGGCGGGGCGGTCACCACTGCCTTCCGGGCGGCCGGCTGGCGGGTGGTCGTACCGGAACGGGGGTCCAGGCCCGACGCGGAGCCGGCGGAGGGTCTGGTCCGGCTCGTCGCGGACCTGACCGATCCGGTCGGCGCGGCGCGGGCGGTCGAGGCCGCCGCCGACGATCCGGCGGCCCCGCTACGGGCGGTGGTGAACCTGGTCGGCGGGTACGCGAGCGGTGGGCTGGTGCACGAGACGCCGGTCGAGGAGTTCGAGCGGATGCTCACCGCGAACCTGCGGCCGACCTACCTGGTCACCCAAGCCGCGCTGCCGCACCTGGTGGCAGCCGGTGGTGGCGCGGTGGTCTGTGTCTCGGCCCGCGCGGCGGTCAGCCCGTTCGCCGGCGCGGCCGGCTACGCCACTGCCAAGGCGGCGGTGCTCGCCTTCGCCAACGCGGTCGCGGTGGAGTACCGGTCCCGCAACGTGCGCTGCAACACCGTGCTGCCCAGCGTCATCGACACCCCGGCGAACCGGACCGCCCAGCCCGACGCCGACCACTCCCGCTGGGTGGCCCCGGCCGAGATCGCGTCGGTGATCCGCTTCCTCGCGTCGACGGATTCCGCGCCGACCAGCGGCGCCGCCATTCCGGTCTACGGGCGGGCCTGAGCCACCAGCGGCCCGGCGACAGCGCGAACGGCCCACTCCCCCGCCGTCGGCACGGACAACGTCGCGTCGGACGGTGGCCGCGCGTCGGACGGTGGCGCGGGTGTCTCGGACGGCCGACTGGGGTGGGCGGCGGGCGGTAGCCAGGTCGCCAGGTGCGCCTGAATCTGCTCGGTCACCTCCTCGGCCGAACGGCTTGCGTCCACCAGCACGAAGGTCGGGTACTCGGGCAGGGCGCGGTACGCGGTGTCGGCCGCGGTCAGCCACGTCATCGTCTCGTGGTCGGTGCCGCGCAGCTCGATCCGCCGGTACGCCTCCTGCGGGTCGACGGCGAGCAGGAAGGTCACCTGGGGGGTCGGGAAGAACCGGTAGCCGGCCCGGGCCAGGCGCTCCCAGCGGTGCCCGCCATGGGCGCGGATGCTGGCGTACTGGCAGGCCGAGTAGCGGTCCATCACCGCCGTCCGCCCGGTCAGCAGGCAACTGAGCAGAGCTATGGCGATGGCGAGCCAGCGCAGCACGGACTCCACCGCGAGCATGCCGTCGCGCCCGACGAGTCGCTGGGCGTCCGGGCGGCCGAGCCGGTGTGCGAGTCGACCGAGCCAGCGGCGCCCACTGGCGTTGCGGCGGTAGCGCGCTGGCCGGCCGGCGGCGGTCAGCGCGTCGGCCAGTCGGTGCGCCTGCGTTGTCTTGCCGGAACCGTCGATGCCGATCAGGGCGATGGTGCGCAGACGGGCCCTGCCGCGTCGCGTCCCCGATGGTTTGGCCACCCTCGACAGGATATCCGACCCGCGCTCCAAGCCCGTGTCTTTTATGCCGTTTGATCCCGGTTGGCACCCGAGCGTGACCCGGCCAGGTGTGGCCGACCGGAATGCCGGGTACGGGAGTTCGAATCCAACCGCCTGTCCACCTACACGACCGACGGGAGAACCAGATGGCTGAGCGCGGAGACGAGAGTCTGGTGCACACCCTCAAGAAGGTCGCCGCCGTGCTCAAGCAGTCCGAGATCCCGTTCGCGCTCGGCGGCAGCTTCGCCGTCTACGCCCACGGCGGCCACTCCAGCGACCACGACGTCGACTTCCTGATCCGGGAGACCGACGTGGAGCTGGCCCTGGAGGCCCTGGTCGCCGCCGGCTTCGTGGCCGAGCGCCCGCCGGAGGACTGGCTGGTCAAGGTCTTCGACGACGGCCGGATGGTGGACCTGATCCACCGGCCGATCGAGACGCCGGTGACCGAGGAGACGTTCGCCGACACGGTCGTCCGGCCGGTGGACGCGATCCACATGCCGGTCCTGTCCGCCACCCAGCTGATGGTGCACAAGCTGCTCAGCTTCTCCCAGCACTACTGCGACTTCGCCCGCGGCCTGCCATTGGCGCGGTCGTTGCGGGAGCAGATCGACTGGGAACGGGTACGTAAGGAGACGCAGCACTCGCCGTACGCCGAGGCGTTCCTGATGCTGCTGGACCGGCTGGAGGTGGTGCCGGGCTCCGGCACCAGAGAAGGAGAGGGGACACCGTGACCCACCAACGCGACAGCGGCGCCGGACCACCAGACGAGTACATCGAGGCGGAGATCCATCGCCTGCTCGCCGAGGATCCCGCCGTCGCCGAACAGGGGATCACCGTGGTCCGGCGGGAGAGCGGCCTCGTGCTCTACGGCGAGGTGGAGAGCCCACACCGGCGCGAGGAGATCCTGCGCCGGGTCGCCGAGCGCTTTCCGGACGTGCCGATCACCAGCGACATCGGAGTGATCCGCGCCCAGGCGCCCACGGAGATCGAGCAACTGCCCTGAGGGAGGTTTCATGGTGATCCGGATCGCCGCCGTGGGCGACGTACATCTGGACGAGGACGTGGTCGGCCGGTTCCGCCCCGCGCTGGAGGAGCTGCCCGAGTGCGCCGACGTGCTGCTGCTGGCCGGGGACCTGACCCGGCACGGCACCGAGGCCGAGGCGCGCTGCGTGGCGCAGGAGTTCGGCGGGTTGGACGTGCCGGTGGTGACCGTGCTGGGCAACCACGACCACCAGTGTGACCAGGTGCCGCAGGTGGTCAAGGTGCTCGAGGACGCGGGCATCACCGTGCTCGAGGGCAACGGGGTGGTGCTGGACTGCGCGGGCGGCCGACTCGGCATCGCCGGTGTGAAGGGCTTCGGTGGCGGGTTCGCCGGGCGGTGCGCGAGCGACTTCGGCGAGCCGGAGATGAAGGCGTTCGTCCGGACCACCAACGACAGCGCGGATCGCCTCGGTACGGCGCTGCGCTCACTGGACTGCGACATGTTGGTCGCGCTGACCCACTACTCGCCGGTGCCGGACACGCTGGCCGGCGAGCCGCTGGAGATCTATCCGTTCCTCGGCTCGTACCAGCTGGGGCAGGCGATCGACTCGGCGCCCACCGCGCTGGCCCTGCACGGGCACGCGCACGCCGGCACCGAGCGCGGCACCACCCCCGGCGGGGTGCGGGTCCGCAACGTGGCGCACCCCGTGATCAAGCAGGCGTACAGCGTCTTTCACGTTGGCGATCAACTCGACACCGATCAGGTTTCCACGATCAGCGGGTCGGGTATTCAAAGGTCATGGAGCTGATTCTCTGGATTCTCGCAGTCGTACTCGTGGTCGCCGGCATCCTCGCGCTGTTCCGCCGGCAGATCCTGTGGGGCATCGTCCTCATCGTGGTCGGGCTGTTGGTCGGCCCGGGTGGTGTCAGCATCTTCACTAATTGACGCGCCTAGCTCGTAACACCGGGACCCGCCGGGGTCGCCGCGCACGGAGTTCCGTCCTCCCGACAGGAACACCGGTCGCGGCGACCCCGGCGCTGTGTTGCCCGGGGGTCGGACCCGGGTCCCCGGCCGGCGAGGCCCGCCGGGGACCCGGGTCATTCCCGCTTCAGCAGCGGGGTACGCCGGGGATGTAGCCGTCGTACCCGGTGTAGACGTAGGCGTCGGAGATGTAGCGGCCGGAGCCGATCCGGTCCCAGATCGAGCTGGTGCCGTAGGTGCCGGTGACCGTGGTGCCGGTGGTCTGGCAGGCGATGGTCACCCGGGTGCCGTCGGCGACGGTGCCCACCGAGGAGTACCCGGTGCCCGGGCCGGAGCGGACGGTCAGCGGGGTGCCGCTGGTGTCGACCGTGCCGTTGCCGCTACCCGAGGAGCACCCGTTGTCGCTGGTGTAGGTCTTGGTTCCCCAGTAGAGACCGAGCGTGCCGTTGAACCGGACCTGAATGTCGCTGCCGTTGAGGCGCTGCTCGTAGTGCAGGTGCGGGCCGGTGGAGCCGCCGGTGCTGCCGACCCAGCCGAGCACCTTGCCGTAGCCGACGGTCTGCCCGACCGAGACGTTGAAGCCGTTGAGGTGGGCGTAGTAGGTGCTGTAACCACCGCCGTGGTTGATCCGTACGTATTTGCCGTAGCTCGTGCCGCCGAGGTCGGTCACCCGGTCGACGGTGCCCGGGGCGCTGGCCACCACCGGATCGCCGAGGTCGTCGGTCCGGTTGAAGTCGACCGCGTACGCCGGGCTGTGGTCCGACCGGGTCTGGCCGGACCAGGACTGATTGCACGGGAACGGCACCTTGAAGGTCGGCGCGGCCAGCGCCGGGCTCGCCGGAGTGAGGACTCCCCCGATGAGCAGACCGGCCGCCAGCAGGCTGATCCATCGCTTACGCATACAGCTCCTCCTATGTCGAAAACCTTCGATGGGGAGCCCCTAGCCTGACAGATATCGTCAATCTTCGAAAGAGACGGGTATCTCGCTCGGGAGCGCGCCCACGGAGCGACCCGAAGGTTTCTGGATTGTTACTCGCTCGTGTCTGACAGGGGGTGGACCGGACCGGATGCAAGCGCTTACATGTGTGCACGCCCAATCGGACCGGCGACGGGTCATCGTGCACGACCGCGCCGGCTAGGAAGGAGGACGGCATGGCGGTCTTCACCAGACCACGCCAGGCCTTCGTTATCGCCGGCGTACTCGGGCTGGCGCTCAGCGCCACCGCTTGCGGTACCGGCGACGACAAGAAGAGCAACGCGGGCTCCGCGGAGTGTGCCGCGTACGACAAGTACGAGGGCAACGACGGCAAGAAGGTCTCCATCTACGCGTCCATTCGCGACGCGGAGGCTGACCTGCTGGAGCAGTCGTGGAAGCAGTTCACCGACTGCACCGGCATCGAGATCAACTACGAGGGCAGCGGCGAGTTCGAGGCTCAGCTCCCGGTCCGGGTCGACGGCGGCAACGCCCCCGACATCGCCTTCGTGCCCCAGCCGGGTCTGGTCAAGCGATTCGCGGACGCCGGCAAGCTGAAGTCCCTCGGTGCCGAGACCAAGGCCCTGGCCGAGCAGAACATGCCGGCCGACTGGCTGAAGTACGGCACCGTCAACGGCACCCTGTACGGCGTGCCGCTCGGCGCGAACGTGAAGTCGTTCGTCTGGTACTCGCCGAAGACGTTCAAGGAGAAGGGCTGGGAGGTTCCGACCTCCTGGGACCAGCTCATCGCCCTGAGCGACAAGATCGCCGCCAGCGGCATGAAGCCGTGGTGCGTCGGCGTCGAGTCCGGTGACGCCACCGGCTGGCCGGCCACCGACTGGATCGAGGACGTGATCCTGCGTACGCAGGGCCCCGAGGTCTACGACCAGTGGACCACCCACGCCATCCAGTTCAACGACCCGCGGATCACCGACGCGGTCAACCGCGCCGGCACCATCCTCAAGAACGACAAGTACGTCAACGGCGGGTTCGGCGGCGTCAAGAGCATCACCACCACCTCCTTCCAGGAGGCCGGCGTGCCGGTGACCACCGGCAAGTGCGCCATGCACCGGCAGGCGTCGTTCTACGCCAACCAGTTCCCCCCGGGTACCAAGGTGGCCGAGGACGGCGACGCGTTCGCCTTCTACTTCCCGGCCATCGACGCGGCCAAGGGCAAGCCGGTGCTGGGCGCGGGCGAGTTCGTCGTCGCCTACGCCGACCGCCCGGAGGTGCAGGCGGTGCAGACCTACCTGGCCTCGGCCGAGTACGTGAACAGCCGCGCCAAGCTGGGCAACTGGGTCACGGCGAACAACAAGCTGGACATCGCCAACGTCGCCAGCCCGATCGACAAGCTCTCCGTCCAGATCCTCCAGGACAAGAGCGGCGTCTTCCGCTTCGACGGATCCGACCTGATGCCGGCTGCCGTCGGCGCGGGGACGTTCTGGAAGGGCATGGTCGACTGGTTGAACGGCAAGGAAACCGCACCGGTGCTCCAGGGCATCGAGAGCAGCTGGCCGAAGTGATCCCGGCGGTGGCCCGGTCCGCATCCGCGGGCCGGGCCACCGGCCGATCTGACCCGAAAAGGGAGGGTTGATGGAGTTCGACTTCGCCGATGAGCAGCCGAAGCTCCTCATGCTGATGTACGGGCTGATCGCCTTCGTGGTGGTGGTGGGCGGTCTGCTCCTGCTGCTCGACGTCGTACCGGCCTGGTTCGCCCGGCGGCGCGAGGCGCAACTCGTCGCCGCCTCTGCCAGCGGAGCCCCGCTCACCCGGCGACCCAAACAGCGGGAGGGCCTCTTCGCCGTCTTCTTCCTGCTGCCGACGCTGCTGCTGCTCGTCATCGGCCTGGTCGTGCCGGCCATCCGCACCTTGCTGCTCTCCCTGATGGACTCGAGCAGCAGCAACTGGGTGGGGCTGCGCAACTACGGCTGGATGTTCTCCGACAACTCGATCGTCCGGGTCCTGATCAACACCCTGGTGTGGGTGCTCCTGGTCCCGCTGGTCGCCACCTCGTTCGGCCTGCTCTACGCCGTACTGGTGGACAAGGCCCGGTTCGAGGCGGTGGCCAAGTCACTGATCTTCCTGCCGATGGCGATCTCCTTCGTCGGCGCGAGCATCATCTGGAAGTTCGTCTACGCCTACCGTGGCGAAGGGGACCAGATCGGTCTGCTCAACCAGATCGTGGTCAGCCTCGGCGGCGAACCCAAGCAGTGGCTACTCGAATCGCCACTGAACACGCTGCTGCTGATCGTCATCATGGTCTGGATCCAGGCCGGTTTCGCCATGGTGGTGCTCGGCGCCGCGATCAAGGCGATCCCCGGTGACATCGTGGAGGCGGCCCGGCTCGACGGGGTGAGCCCGTGGCAGATGTTCTGGCAGATCACCATGCCGAGCATCCGACCGGCGCTGATCGTGGTGGTGGTGACGCTGTCGATCGGCACGCTCAAGGTCTTCGACATCGTCCGGACCGCGACGAACGGCAACTACGACACCAGCGTGATCGCCAGCGAGATGTACAACCAGGCGT
This sequence comes from Micromonospora vulcania, assembly GCF_042658605.1. NCBI lineage: Bacteria > Bacillati > Actinomycetota > Actinomycetes > Micromonosporales > Micromonosporaceae > Micromonospora > Micromonospora vulcania. The sequence continues at coordinate 126,920 of NZ_JBHSQS010000014.1, forward strand.
TCCGGTACGGCGAGAACGGGCAGGGTTCCGCGCTCGCGGTCTTCCTCTTCATCCTGGTCATCCCGATCGTGATCTACCAGATCCGCAACCTCCGTCAACAGCGGGAGGGCTGAGATGACGACCGCAACGCCCACCGTCGCCGTCGGCACGCAGAAGAGCGGCGGCGCTCCGATCAGCACCGCCGGCCGGGTCCGCAAGCGGTTGAACAGCCGTACCGCGACCCTCGTCTCGATCGTCATCGCGGTGGTCTGGACGATCCCGACCTTCGGCCTGCTCGTCTCCTCGCTCCGGCCGGAGAACGAGATCAAGACCACCGGCTGGTGGACCGCCTTCACCGACCCGCAGTTCACCCTGGAGAACTACGAACAGGTCCTGTTCGGGCGGTCGTCGTCATCCGGGCAGCTCGCCGGCTACTTCATCAACTCGCTGGCGATCACCATCCCGTCGGTGCTGTTCCCGCTCGCCTTCGCGGCCCTGGCCGCGTACGCGCTGGCCTGGATCAACTTCCGCGGCCGGGACTGGCTCTACATCGCGATCTTCGCGCTGCAGATCGTGCCGTTGCAGATGGCCCTGGTGCCGCTGCTGAAGTTCTTCTCCACCGGCGTCACCGTCGCCGGCGTCACCCTGATGCCGGCCTGGGACCTGGTCGACGAACAGAAGTTCGCGCAGGTGTGGTTCGCGCACACCTGCTTCGCGCTCCCGTTCGCCGTCTTCCTGCTGCACAACTTCGTCTCGCAGCTACCGGGAGACCTGATGGAGGCGGCCCGGGTCGACGGGGCCAGCCACCCGAAGATCTTCCGCACCATCGTGCTGCCGCTGATCACCCCCGCGCTGGCCGCGTTCGGCATCTTCCAGTTCCTCTGGGTCTGGAACGACCTGCTGGTCGCACTGATCTTCGCCGGGGGCGGCAACGAAACCGCCCCGCTCACCGTCCGGCTGGCCGAGATGGCCGGCACCCGGGGCAACGAGTGGCAGCGGCTGACCGCTGGCGCGTTCATCTCGATCGTCGTACCGCTCATCGTGTTCCTGTCCCTCCAGCGTTTCTTCGTGCGAGGTCTGCTCGCCGGCAGCGTCAAGGGCTGACCCGCGTGCCCGCCGCCGCCTGGCCCCTCGGGCGGCGGCGGGCACCGGGCACCGAGCGGGGGAACCGTGACGAAGATTGATGATGTCGCCCGGTTGGCCGGGGTCTCCACGGCCACCGTGTCGAGAGCCCTACGCGGGTTGCCGAGGGTCTCGGCCGCCACCCGGCGCCGGGTGCTCGCCGCAGCCGAGCAGCTCGACTACGAGGTCTCGCCGAGCGCCTCCCGGCTCGCTGGCGGCCGGACCGGCACGGTCGCGGTGGTCGTCCCCCGCATCACCCGCTGGTTCTTCAGCACCGTCGTCGAGGCGGTCGAGGAGTTCCTCCACCAGGCCGGGTACGACCTGCTGCTCTACAACCTGGGCGGCCGGGAGCAGGTCCGCCAGCGCGTGCTGCGTACCGCCAACCTGCACAAACGGGTGGACGCCATCATGCTGGTCGCCACGCCGCTGCGCCCGGCCGACCTGACCGCGCTGGCCACCCTGGACCTACCCGGCGTGACCATCAGCTCCGGGACCAGGGTGCCCAACTGGCCGTGCGTACGGATCGACGACGTGGCTGCCGCCCGTACCGCCACCCGGCACCTGCTCGACCTCGGCCACTGCCGGATCGCGCACATCTCCGGTGATCCGGACGACGAGTTGGCCTTCACCACCCACCTGGACCGACGTCGGGGCTACCACGCGGCGCTGCTGGCCGCCGGGCTGCGACCCGACCCGAGCCTGGACGTCGAGTCGTCGTTCACCATCGACGGCGGGAACCGGGCCGCGGCCGAACTGCTGGCCCGGGGCGAGCCGCCGACCGCGATCGTCGCGGCCTGCGACGAGATGGCGATGGGTGCGATGACCGCGCTGCGCGACGCCGGGCTGCGGGTACCGCAGGACGTCAGCGTGATCGGCATCGACGACCACGACCTGGCCGGCGTGCTCGGGCTGAGCACCATCGCCCAGCCCGCCGCCGAGCAGGGCCGGCTGGCCGCCCGGATGCTGCTCGACCCGCTCGGGGCGCCGAGTCTGGGCCCGGTCGTCGGGCAACGGACCGCCGGTCGCGACACCCCGGTGATCCTGCCCACTCGGCTGGTCGTGCGGGACTCGACCGCACCGCCCCGGGCACACTGAACGGAACCACCCGCCGACGGCCGGCGGCTGGCGGCGATGCGGCCGGCAGCAGCACCGCCGGCAGCCCACCCACAGTTCGACACGGGAGACGACCCTGAACACCGATCCGACGCAGCAGACCTCCTCCGGGCAACCGATCACCGGCTGGTGGACCGAGGCCGCCATCTACCAGATCTACCCCCGCTCGTTCGCCGACTCGAACGGCGACGGCATCGGCGACCTGCCGGGCATCACCGCCCGCCTCGATCACCTGGTCGAGCTGGGCGTGGACGCCGTGTGGCTCTCCCCCTTCTACCCGTCGCCGCAGGCCGACGCCGGATACGACGTGGCCGACTACCGGAACGTCGACCCGCTGTTCGGCGCTCTCGCCGACGCGGACAAGCTGATCACCGAGGCACACTCCCGCGGTCTGCGGGTGATCGTCGACCTGGTGCCCAACCACACCTCCTCGGCGCACCGCTGGTTCCAGGCCGCGCTGCCCACCGCACCCGGCAGCCCGGAGCGGGCCCGGTACATCTTCCGCGACGGCCTCGGCCCGGCCGGCGACCAGCCACCGAACGACTGGCAGAGCGTCTTCGGCGGTCCCGCCTGGACCCGGACGGTCGACCCGGACGGCCAGCCCGGCCAGTGGTACCTGCACCTGTTCGACACGGGGCAGCCGGACCTCAACTGGGACAACCCGGAGGTGCACGCGGAGTTCCTGGACGTGCTGCGGTTCTGGCTGGACCGCGGGGTGGACGGCTTCCGGGTCGACGTGGCACACGGCCTCGTCAAGCAGCCCGACCTGGCCGACTGGCAGGAGCCGCAGGAGATCCTGTCCGGCAACGAGGTGGACAAGCCGCGCCCGCCGATGTGGGACCAGGAGGGCGTACACGAGATCTACCGGCAGTGGCGGCAGATCCTGGACGGCTACTCCGGTGAGCGGGTGCTGGTCGCCGAGGCGTGGGTGGAGCCGGCCGAGCGCCTGGCCCGCTACGTCCGGCCGGACGAGATGCACCAGGCGTTCAACTTCGAGTACCTGCTCGCCGCCTGGACGGCGCCGGCCCAGTACGCGGTGATCACCCGCTCGCTGGAGGCGACCGACTCGGTCGGCGCGCCGACCACCTGGGTGCTGTCCAACCACGACGTGGTGCGGCACGCCTCGCGCCTCGGCCTGCCGATCGGCACCGTCCGCCCCAACGGCATCGGAATCGGCGACCCGCAGCCGGACGCCGCGCTCGGCCTGCGCCGGGCTCGGGCGGCCACCCTGCTGATGCTCGGCCTGCCCGGCTCGGCCTACCTCTACCAGGGCGAGGAGCTGGGGCTACCCGAGCACACCACGCTGCCCGACGAGGCCCGGCAGGACCCGACCTGGGCGCGGAGTGGGCACACCCAGCGCGGCCGGGACGGCTGCCGGGTGCCGATCCCGTGGGAAGCCGACGCGCCGTCGTACGGCTTCGGGCCGACCGACTCCAGCTGGCTGCCGCAGCCCGCGCTGTGGGCGGAGTACGCCCTGGACCGCCAGCGCGACGTGCCCGGCTCGACGTACGAGCTGTACCGCACGGCGCTGCGGCTGCGTCGCGCCCACGGGCTGGGCCGCGGCACCTTGGAGTGGCTGTCCTCGGGCGACGAGGTGCTGACCTTCCGCAACGGCGGGCTGACCGTGCTGACCAATTTCGGTGACGCCCCGGTTCCGGTCCCGGCCGGCGCCGAATTGCTCGCCGCCAGCGCACCACTGGACGACGCTGGCGCGGTCCCGACCGACGTCACGGTCTGGTTCCGCGCCTGACCCAGCGCCCCGCTCCGCCACCCGCCGGCCCGTGCCCACGCACGGGCCGGCGGTGCGTGGGGCGACGCGGATGCGGCGGCGCCGGTGCTAAAGGCGGTCGGCTCGGGTGTGCAGGAGGTCGTGCACGGTGTCGATGTCCTTCGGTGCGGTCCGCGAGGCGAGCCAGTACATGATGCCGGTGGGGATGAAGAAGAGCTGGAACGCGGCCAGCCCGACGGCGAAGTTCAGCGGCGGCGGGAACGCCCCGCGCAGGCCCTGGAAGGCCACTCCGACCAGCCCGTTGCCGGCCGCCCGGCCCACCCCGTTGACCAGGTTGCCCAGGCTGTAGACGGTGCCCCGGTGCTCGGGCGGGTTCACGTCGGCGATCAGCGCGAACCAGTTCGGCGAGTTGGCCGAGGTCAACGCGAGCGCCACCACGGCGGTGAGCAGGCTCAACCCGACGGACGGCTCGGTGACCACGCTGGACAGCACCGCGCCGACCACCGCGCCGGCGCTGGCACCGTCCGGCACGTCGATGGTCACCGGCACGAAGAACAGCACCAGGTAGAACGGCAGCGCGGCGAGGATGCCGACCGCGGCGACCAGCGCCCGGCCTCTGGGGGTACGTCGCTGCACCGCGTCGCCGATCAGCCCGCCGACGATGGAGAGCACCCCACCGAGCTGGAACAGGGTGGCGAAGACGCTGCCCACCACCACCGCGGTCGCCGCTGAATAACCCTGGTCCTCGGCCCGCTCGGCGAACAGCACCGGTAGCCAGACCAGCGAGCCGAAGGCAGCCTGCGCGGTCAGGCCCTGCAGGATCAGCCACCGGTTGGTCCGTCGCGCCAGGATCCTCGGCAGGTCGGCCCGGCTGATCTGGTAGTCGTACTCGGCGCCGGCGTCCAGGGCGTCGGCGAGTTCCGGCTCACTCTGGCCACGGCGGATGTCGTAGGTGAACAGATACGCCAGGGTGGCCGCCAGGCCCACGCCGGTGAGCAGCAGGAACGGCCGCCGCCAGTCGGCCGACCCGAGCAACCCGCCGAACAGCGTGCCGGCCAGCGTGCCGACGCCCTGGGAGAGCCCCCAGAAACTCATCACCAGCCCCCGCCGGACCGGCGAGATCAGGTCGGTGACCACCGAGTAGCCCACCGAGCCGACGGCGCCGAGGCCGATCGCCGCGACCAGCTGTGCGGCCAGGAACGTCAGGTAGCCGCCGGCGAGCGCACTGCCGCCGGTGCCCGCCGCCCAGAGCAGGGTGCCCACCATGAGCAGCGGTTTGCGGTTGGTTCGATCGCCGACGTACGCCCAGCCGACCGCGGCCACCGCGCTGACCAGGAAGCTCACCGCGGTGACCAGGCCGAGCAACCGCCCGGACACGTCGAACGCGTCGGAGATCGGCCCGTACAGCGGTGGGACCAGCCCGATCGCCACGTTGTCCAGCGAGGCGAGCAGTACGAACACCACGACGCTGTACAACCGGTGCGCCGGGCCACCGCCCCGGACCCGCCGGGGCCCGCCACTGGTCACGGTCATGACCGGCAGCCAACCAGACTCCGACAACGATGGCGTCACGCGGGTGGGTGCCGCCGGTCAACTCCCGCCGGCGCTCACCCGGGCCAGGTGTTCCCGGTAGACCACCTGGTAGCTGTCGTCGTACGTCCACTGGCAGGGTTCCACCTGCCGGGCCTCGGCGATCTCGCGTTGTTGCAGGCGCTTGAGCTCGGCCAGATCCGCCGCGCCGAAGACGTCCGCCAGGCCGAGCGCCGAGCTGTCCCGCCCGGCCTGCTCGGCTTCCAGGGCAGCCCGCTCGAAGCCGTCACGGTATCGCTCGGCGGCCGCGGAGAGCACCAGGGACCGGCTGTCGCCGCTGGCGAATCCCTTCGCCTCGATGCACCGGGCCCGCTCCGCCGCGGCCCGGACCACCCGGGGGTCCTTGTCGACGGCGGCCAGGATCTCGTCCATCCGGTCGCTCTCCTCGGCCGTCATCGCGCTGGTGTCGGTGTGTGGCGAGGGGCCGAACTTCTGCCGGGCGTCCCGTCGGCAGGACGTGAGCCGGGACTGGTAGCTCTTGCGCCGCTCGGGCGTCATCTGCCGCAACGCCGTCAGGTTGGGATCGACCCGGCGCGCTCCCAGTGGGAGGTAGTCGATCAGGGTGGTGAGACCGTAGCCGTACCGCTGGACGAACTCCTCCCGGCTCAGGCCGAGCGCGATGCGGCGATCCACCGCCCACTGGTCGACGTACGGCTGATAGGTCAGGCCGCCATCGGCCATGCACCGTACGAGCGAGTCGTTGACCTGCCGCCAGTAGTCCATCGCCTGGTCGTAGCCGTCGTCGCCCCGGTCGAGGGTCAGCGTCAGCTCCCGGGCCACCTCGGCGGGGTCGGCCCGACGGGTCGGTTCGGTGCCACAGCCGGCGAGGGCCAGCATCATGGCGAGCATCAGCAGCAGGGGTCTGCGCATCATCCGCACCTCGCTATCCGCACTCACGCAGCCACCCGCCGCCGCGACCGGGACCGGTCGCGGCGGCGGGTCGGGCCGTCAGTAGCCGACGTTCAGGTATTCCGGGCTCAGCGCGCCGGTGGAGGTGAGCTTGCCGCGGAAGTTGGAGTCCCAGATGCTGTCGCCGCGGGTGTCCCGGTAGGTGTACCGGTATCCGGCCGAGTCGCAGCTGGTGCCGAACGTGCCGACCAGGCCGGGGTCGTAGTAGAGCACCGCGACGCACGAGCCGTCGCTGTAGGTGTCCCGGATCCGCCCGTAGTAGACGCCGTTGCCCTCGCAGGTCTCGGTCGACTGGGCCTCCTCGATGCCCACCACCCGACCGCCGATGCTGATCCGCTGCTGCTGGGGCGACTCGACGCACTTTGCCTGCGCCGGAGTGACTCCGGTGACGACGGTGAGCAGTGCGCCGACCAACACGGCCGGCGCGGCCATCGCGGCCGTCCTTCTGATACGCGAGACAGGTTCCACACATCCTCCTCAGGGGAAGCCGGAACCAAGATTCTACTGACTTTCATCGATGTAGGTAATCCCGCGCGTGTCGATTCCCACAACAGAACGCTGGGGCTCCGACAGAAGACGATCGATAGCCGCGCCGGCCGTCACTGGCGGTCCAGAACCAACCCCCGGGCGGCGGCGTACTGGTCACGGACGGCGGGGACGGGCTCGGCCGCGTACTCCTCGGTGCCCTCGACCGCCCAGGTGGGCGGCGTCGGGCCGCCCAGGGCGACCCAGGCGGCCTGCCGGGCGGCGCCGTCGGCGACGTACTCCCCGGCCGGAGGAACGACCACCGGGCAGCCGAAGACCTGCGGCGCGATCCGGCGGACCGCGGCCGACCGGGCCCCGCCGCCGACCAGGATGACCCGGCGGACGGTGGCACCCTGCGCGGTCAACGCGTCCAGGCCGTCGGCGAGCGCACAGAGCATGCCCTCCACGGCGGCCCGGGCCAGATGCGCGGGGGTGGAGGTACGCAGGGTCAGGCCGTGCACCGCGCCGGTGGCCAGCGGCCGATTCGGCGTCCGCTCCCCCTCCAGGTAGGGCACCATGACCAGCCCGTCCGCCCCGGCCGGCGCGGAGAGGGCCAGTTCGGCCAGCTCGTCCAGACCGACACCGAGCATCGCGGCGGCGGCGTCCAGCACCCGGGCGGCGTTGAGCGTGCAGACCAGCGGCAGGAAGCGACCGGCGGCGTCGGCGAAGCCGGCGACCGCTCCGCTCTCGTCGGCCGCCGGCACGTCGGCGACGCTGAACACCGTGCCGGAGGTGCCGATCGAGACGACCACATCACCCGGGCCGGCACCGACGCCGAGCGCGGCAGCGGCATTGTCGCCGGTGCCCGCGCCCAGCAGCGCGCCGCCCGACCCGCCCAGTTCGCCGGCCGCCAGGGTGCCGGCCGACTCGGACGGACCGAGCACCTCGGGCACCACCAGCCGCCGACCGAAGGCCCGCTCCAGCAGGTCCAGCCGGTAGTCACCGGTGGCCGGCGACCAGTAGCCGGTGCCGCTGGCGTCACCCCGGTCGGTACGCAGGGCGGCCAGCCCCGGCGCCCCGGCCAGCCGCCAGGTCAGCCAGTCGTGCGGCAGACAGACGGCGGCCACCCGGGCCGCTTGCTCGGGTTCGTGCCGGGCCAGCCACCGCAACTTGGTGACGGTGAAGCTGGCCACCGGCACGCTGCCGGCGGCCTCGGCCCAGAACCGACGCCCGGCCGTGCCGCCGCCGGCCTCCTCGACCAGGTCGGCGGCGGCGTCAGCGGAGCGGGTGTCGTTCCACAACAGCGCCGGGCGGACCACCCGGCCGTCGTCGTCGAGGCAGACCATGCCGTGCTGCTGGCCGGCGACGGAGATCGCCGCCACGTCGGCCAGCCCTCCGGCTTGCTCGGCGGCCGCCCGGAGTGCCTGCCACCAGGCCTCCGGGTCCACCTCGGTGCCGTCCGGGTGCGGCACCCGGCCCTGCCGGAGCAGGGCACCGGTCTCCGCGTCCCGGATCACCACCTTGCAGGACTGTGTGGACGAGTCGACGCCCGCGACCAGCGGCATGGCGGGCCTCAGCGGGCGCCGAGCAGGTGCTCGACGGCGAGCTGGTTGAGCCGTACGAAGCCGAAGCCCCGGGCCGCCACCGCGTCGACGTCGAACTCCTCGAAGGCGGACCGGTCGGCGAGCAGGTCGTCGTATCCCTCGCCGGCGTTCAGCGTCGGGGCACCCAGCTCGGCGACCTTGCTGGCGGCCAGCGCCTCGGCCACCTCGGGGTCGGCACGGAACGCCGCCGCCCGCTCCTTGAGCAGCAGGTAGGTGCTCATGTTGGCCGCGGCCGACGCCCACACCCCGGCCATGTCCTCGGTGCGGGAGGGCTTGTAGTCGAAGTGCCGGGGCCCGTCGTAGGCCGGGGCGCCGTCCGGGCCGCCGTTCTCCAGCAGGTCCACCAGAGCGAACGCGTTCATCAGGTCGCCGTGGCCGAAGACCAGGTCCTGGTCGTACTTGATGCCCCGCTGGCCGTTGAGGTCCAGGTGGAACAGCTTGCCCTGCCAGAGCGCCTGGGCGATGCCGTGGGCGTAGTTGAGCCCGGCCATCTGCTCGTGCCCGACCTCGGGGTTGAGGCCGACCATCTCGGGGTGTGCCAGCTGGGAGATGAACGCGAGCGCGTGCCCGACCGTGGGCAGCAGGATGTCGCCGCGCGGCTCGTTGGGCTTGGGCTCCAGCGCGAAGCGCAGGTTGTAGCCGCGGTCGATGACGTACTGGGTGAGCAGGTCGACCGCCTCGCGGTAGCGGTCCAGCGCGGCGCGGACGTCCTTCGCGACGTCGTACTCGGAGCCCTCCCGGCCACCCCACATGACGAACGTGCGGGCGCCCAGCTCGGCGGCCAGGTCGACGTTGCGCAGCACCTTGCGCAACGCGTAACGGCGGACGTCGCGGTCGTTGCTCGTGAAGCCGCCGTCCTTGAACACCGGGTGGGTGAAGAGGTTGGTGGTGACCATCGGGACCACCAGGCCGGTCTCGTCGAGGGCCTTTCGGAACCGGGCGATGTGCTGGTCGCGGGTGGCGGCGTCGACCCCGAACGGGATCAGGTCGTCGTCGTGGAAGGTGACGCCGTACGCGCCCAGCTCGGCGAGCCGGTGCACCGCCTCGACCGGGTCCAGCTCGGGGCGGGTCGCGTCACCGAACGGGTCGCGGGCCTGCCAGCCCACGGTCCAGAGCCCGAAGGAGAACTTGTCGGCGGGGGTGGGACGGGGTGCCATGACGGACCTCCGGTGGTGGTGTGGCCGTTATTTGTTCAACGATTGAATTATTTGTGTGGCCTATGGCACTGTCAAGGGGTGAGCATCACCAACGCACCGCCCGGCGCGGTCCGTCAGGGCAGCCTGCGCGAGCTCAACCTCGCCCTGGTGCTCGGCCGGATCGCGGCCGCCGACCGACCGCCGTCCCGGGCCGACCTCGCCACCGCGACCGGCCTGACCCGGGCCACCGTCTCCGCGGTGGTGGAGGACCTGCTCGCGGGCCGGCTGGTCGACGAGGCCGAGCCCGCGCCCCGAGCCGGCGCCGGCCGCCCGGCCCGAGGCCTGGTGCTGGCCGACCAGGGGCCGGCCGGGCTCGGCCTGGAGATCAACGTGGACTACCTGGCGGTCTGTGTCGTGGACCTCGCCGGCCAGGTCCGGCACCGCACCGTGCACCGGGCCGACCTGCGCCCGGTCGCCCCCGCCGACGCCCTGGCCCGGCTGGTCGAGCTGGCCGGGCAGGCGCGCGCCGATGCCGCCCGGCAGGGCCTCACCCTGGCCGGCGCGGCACTCGCCGTACCCGGCCTGGTGGACGACGACGGGCTCGTCCGGCTCGCGCCGAACCTCGGCTGGCGGGACGTGCCGGTGCCCGCGCTGCTCGCCGGGCACCCGCCGCTGACCGAACGGATTCCGGGCGTACCCACATTGGTGGTGGACAACGAGGCCAACCTGGCCGCGCTCGGCGAGCTGCACTCCCGACCGCCCGGCCCGGCCAGCTTCCTGCACATCTCCGGCGAGGTCGGCATCGGTGCCGGAATCGTGCTGGACGGGGCGCTGTTTCGCGGCGTACGCGGGTGGAGCGGCGAGATCGGGCACCTCCCGGTCCACCCGCAGGGTCGTCCGTGCCGCTGCGGCGGGCGGGGCTGCCTGGAGCAGTACGCCGGGCAGGAGGCGATCGTGGCCGCCGCCGGGCTGACCCGGTCGGAGCTGCCCGCCGACACCGCGACGGCACGACTGGCCGAGCTGGCCGAGGCCGGCGACGTCGACGCGCTGCGGGCGCTGCACGACGCGGGGACCGCGCTCGGCGTCGCGGTGGCCAGCGTGGTCAACCTGCTGGATCTGGACACCGTGGTGCTCGGCGGCGGATACGCCCCGCTGGCGCCGTGGCTGTGCCCGCCGGTGCTCGCCGAGATCGCCGGCCGGGTGCTCACCGCCGCGTGGTCACCGGTCACGGTCCGGCCAGCGACGCTCGGCGCGGAGGCCGCCGCGGTGGGCGCGGCCGGTTCGGTGGTCCGCCGGATCGTCGCCCGGCCCGCCGGCTGGCTGGCCCGCACCGGCTGACCGGCCGGCTCCTCGGGGCCGGCGCGGGTCGTCGGCGGCCGCGCGGGCGCGGCTTATAGGCCGCGCGGGTTGGCGGCGCGGCTTGGCGGCGCGGCTTGGCGGCGGCGCGTGGAATCAGGCGGTCCGGGCCACCGGAGGCTCGTCGGCCGGCCAGTCCCGAGGGGAGCTGGCCCGGCGCTCCGGGGCACCCGATCCGCCCGCCCAGCCCGGGGTCGGGCCCGGGACCTCCGGACCACCCAGCGGCGATGGGCCCTGCGCCTGCTGCTGGCGGGCGGTCTCGTCGAACTCCCGCATCCCGCTGAGCAGTGCGTCGCGGCCCTGCGGGCTCATTGCGGCCAGCACGGTGTCGAGCCGTGCCTGACGATCGGCCCGCAACTCGCTGAGGAGCCGGCGAGCGTCCGGGGTGAGGTGCAGGGAGATCTCCCGCCGGTCGAGGCGTCCCGGCTCGCGCTCCAGCATCCCGGCGGCGACCAACCGGTCGCAGAGCCGACTGGCCGAGCTGAGCAACATGTCGAGTCGGGTGGCCAGCCGGCGAAGGTTGATCCCGTCGTGTTGCTCCACCACCATCACAGCCCGTAGCTGGGCTCCGGAGACCCGGTTGGCGGTCCCCTCCCGGGCGGATTCCCATACGCCCAGTAGGGCAGCCGCCGCCGCGTCCAATGCGGCAGCCATACTCGTCGGAGGGTCCGGTGGACCATGCAGTTCGGCCATGGTGGCCCGAGAGTACTCCGAACGCACTGGTGGTCGAGCTTTGATCAAGGAGGCGGTGATGATCGAACCGGTCAATCAGGCACGACGTACCCTGAACGAGACACCGGCGGATCTGCTTGTCGGTGGCGTCGGGGATGTCCTCGCCCGGTCGTACCGGATCACCGAGGCCGAGCTGTTCCAGGTCGACTACCGGCTCTCGCAGCTACTGCCACTCACCGAGGGTGACCCCATCACCGGTCCGGGACACCCCGCCTGGCGTTCCTTCGACCATCAGTCGCCGATACTGGCCGAGGGCGTCGGCTGGTTCCCGGTCAGCATGCGTGGCGAACGCCGAGGAGTGCTGCGACTGGCCCCGGTCCCCGACGATTCGACCGTCCTCGGCGAGCTGGCCGAGATCGCCACCGCGCTCGCCCATGAACTGGCCGCCGTCTCCGCCGGCACCGACGTCTATCGCGCGGCCCGACGCAGCCAACGGCTCACCCTCGCCGCCGAGATGCAGTGGGACCTGCTGCCCGGCCGGAGCCGGATCCGGCCCGCGTTCAGCCTGGCCGGGCAGCTGGAGCCGGCGTACGCGGTGCGCGGCGACAGCTTCGACTGGTCCGACGACGGATCGCGGCTCTGGCTGTCGACCATCAACGGCAACGGCGAGGGGGTCGCCGCCTCGCTGCTCACCTCGCTGGCCACCCACGCGCTGCGCAACGCCCGCCGAGCGGGCCTGAGCCTGGCCGACCAGGCCGCCCTCGCCGACCAGGCCCTGCACGACCTGTACCGCGGTGAGCGGCACCTCTCCGCGCTGCTGATGGAGCTGGACCTGCGCTCCGGCGTGCTGACCCTGGTCGACGCCGGCTCACCCCGCCTGGTCCTGCTGCGCGACGGAGAGGTCGCCGAGCAGCCGCTGGAGGCGCAGTTCCCGCTGGGCATGTTCGAGGCGACCGACTACCACGAGCAGCAGCTCAAGCTGGAGCGCGGCGACCGGCTCTTCGTGGTCAGCGACGGGGTGGTGGACGCCACCGGCCAGGACGTGCGCTACGGCGCGACGGCGCTGGACCGTTTCCTGCGGCGGACCGGCCCGATGGAGCCGCTCGACGCCGTCCGGTCGCTGATCGGCGACCTGCGCGCGTTCGTGGCGGGCGACCTGGTCGACGACGCGGTCGTGGTCTGCCTGGACTGGACCGGCCCGCAGCACTGACCGACGGCGGTCAGTACGCGCCGCGGCTGTTCAGCACGGCGCCGAAGGTCTTCCACAGGATGGTGAGGTCGGCGGCGAGGGACCAGTTCTCCACGTAGTAGAGGTCGAGCCGGATGCCGTCCTCCCAACTCAGGTCGGATCGGCCGCTGACCTGCCACAGGCCGGTCATGCCGGGCTTGACCAGCAGCCGCCGGGCCACGTCGCCGTCGTAGCGGGCCACCTCGGAGGGCAGCGGCGGGCGCGGCCCGACCAGGCTCATCTGGCCCAGCAGCACGTTGACCAGTTGCGGCAGCTCGTCGAGCGACCACTTGCGCAGCAACCGGCCGACCCGCGTGACCCGCGGGTCGTCACGCATCTTGAACATCAGACCGTCGGTCTCGTTGCGGATGGCCAGCTCGGCGAGCAGCGCGTCGGCGTTCACCACCATGGTGCGGAACTTGAACACGCCGAACTCCTGCCCGCCCCGGCCGACCCGGACCTGGCGGAACAGCACCGGGCCCCGGCTGTCCAGTTTGATGGCCAGCGCGATGAACGCGATCAGCGGCAACAACAGGGCCAGCGCCAGCGACGAGGCGGACCGGTCGACGAAGCCCTTCACCAGCTTGCGCGCGCCCCGGAACTCGGGTGCCTCGACGTGGATCAGCGGCAGGCCGGCGACCGGGCGGGTGTGGATCCGTGGGCCGGCCACGTCGGTCAGCGCGGGCGCCACGACCAGGTCGACGCCGGTGCCCTCCAACTGCCAGCCGAGCCGGCGCAGCCGGGTGGCGGTCAGCTCGCCGGACGCGGTCACCGCGACGGTGTCCGCCCCGATCGCGGTGGCGGCCTCCGGGATACCCCGGAACGAGCCCACCACCGGTACGTCGCCCAGCCGCTGCGCCACGGGTGCCAGCAGCGCGTCCGGGATGCACGCGCCGACCACCTGATAGCCGGCGTACGGCTCCCGGCGCAGCGTGTGCACCAACTCCAGCACGTGCGCGGTGTCGCCGACCACCAGCACCTTGCGGGACCAGCCGGCACCGCGCGATCGGGCCCGGTGCAGGCGCTTGCGGGCGGCGAAGCGGACCACCTCGAGCCCGATGGTGCCCACCGCGAAGGAGATGCCGAGGAAGCCCCGGGACACGCCGACGTCGGCGATGTAGCCGGCGATGGCGATCGCACCGGCCAGTCGTAGGCTCGCCGAGCTGACTCGGCGGTACTCGTCCGCCCCGTAGCCGATCACCCGGTCGTCATAGCAGCCGAGCGCCTTGAGCGAGAGCAGCCAGGCCAGCACGAGCCCCGGTGCCACCAGCACGTACGGGATCTCCGAGCCGCTCGGCTCGTCGTCACCGAACCGGGTGACGTACCCGACGACCAGCGCGAGGATGAGGACGGCGGTGTCCAGCACCACCAGGACCCGGACGTAGGACCGTTCGTCGGCGCGCTCAAGGAGCCCCGCTGGTCTTCCGTCCGGCTTGGTGCTCGCGGGAGCTAACAGCGTAGCGAGGCTCACCGGCCCTCCCACTCTGCTCAGGACGGCTCCGGCCGACGGATCGGACCGGAGGCGGACCGACTACGTCGGGACCCGTCGACATCCTGCCTCGACAACTATGCCCGCCGATTGCTTCGGACGCATTGCCGTCATTTTTTTTCCACATTCCACTGCATCGAGAAGGGGCCCGCCGTACCGGATCGACGGTACGACGGGCCCCTTGTGGGCTGTGCGACGGCTCAGCGCGGCGCGGGAGGGCGACGCGCGATGGCGGAGAGGAAGATGCTGCCGATCTCGCTCGGGTCCTTGGTGACGAAGACGTCACCACCGGTCACCTTCGTGATCGACTCCAGCTCGGCCTTGCTGACACCCTCACCGATGCCGATCATGATCACCTGGACCGGCCGCTCCGGGTCCCCGATCCGCTTCAGCTCGGAGAGCAGCTGGCCCTGGGAGATTCCGTTCTTGTCCTCGTTCTCGCCGTCGGTGAACAGCACGATCGAGTTGACCCGGCCGGGTTGCCAGTCCTCCTGCACCGCCTTGTAGGCCGCCAGGGTGGTGTCGTACAGGCCGGTGTCGCCGTCGGAGGGCTTGATGGTGGCGAGCGCCCCCTCCAGCTGTGCCCGCTGGCTGGAGAGCGGGCCGATGGGGACCATCTGCTTGTAGTCCCGGCTGCCCACCAGCTTGGTGGAGAAGGTCCACAGACCGATCGACCAGGAGTCGTCGAAGAGGCCGAGGCCGCGGCGGGCCGCGTCCACGGTCACCTCCTCCCGGCTCCGGTTGTTGGCCGAGGGCACCGGGTCCTTCATCGAGCCGGAGACGTCGACGACGCAGAGCATCCGGCCGGACTGGGTGGCGATCGACCAGCTCGAAACGACCCGCTGGATCGCAGCCGGGTCCAGGCCACCCGCGGCGGCGCCACCGGTCGCCGGCGCGGTCGACGCGCCGCCGGCCGGGCTCGGAGCACCCTGCGGCGCCTTGAAGCCGTCGCCCCAGTTGCCGTCCGGCGAGCGCAGCGACTGCGCCGCCAGCCGGTTACGGAACTTCGCGTCGGTGAGCAGCTCGAACAGCACCTTGGCCGCGGACGCCTTTGTCGGCTCGATTCCGGGTAGCACCGCGTACGGGTAGTCCAGCGGCATCGGCGCCGGCTCCATGTAGAGCGCGGCGAGCGGCACCGGTGGCTGCTTGCTGTTGTACGCCATCACGTCTTCTTCGGACAGCGCCGCCGCGCCGAGCCCGCTCGCGATGGACGTCGGGTCCTTGGCGGTCGGGAAGCGGGCCAGCAGGTCGTTGCGGAGCGAGGAACGCCCCGTGGCCAGCGCCCGCAGCGCACCAACGGTGTTGTTCTGGGTGTCGCCGCCGGCGGCGTTGGCGGCCGCGGTCAGCGAGAGCAGGCCGGACAGGCCAGCCGCGTCGCGGGTCGGCTCGACGATTCCGGTACGCAGCGGCTTGCTGCTGTTGACCTGCTGCAGCAGGTCGGTCCAGTTGAACTTCTTCTTCGGCCAGCCCAGTCGGGCGGCCACCGGCTCGGGCATCGCGACGACGATCGGGCTGCGCGCGATGGACGCGCCGTTGGTCGGAGCGAACGCGGTCGCGTCCTTCTTCAACCGGAGCAGCCAGGTCGACGAGTCCGGCACCCAGACATCCGGGGTGACGGCCGTGCCGCTGGCCTGCCCGACACCGGCCAGGATGGCGCCGTGCTTGGCCGCCACCACGGCAGCCACGTCGACCGGGTCGGACGCCGAGACGTCCACCCGGATACACGTGCCGCCCACCGCGGCACCGTCCTTGGTCCACTGCGACGCGGCGGCGTCCACCGCTGGCGCGAGCTCGGAGGCGACCGCCACAGCGAGCCGGATCTCCCCCGAACAGCTGGGCTGGATCAGCTCCCGGTAGCCGAACCAGACGCCGGTCGTGACGACGAGAACCGTCGCCGTCGCGGCGGCGGCTGCTAGATGGAGTTTCGAACGCATGCGATGGCGGCCTGCTGACACGCTGACCATCTTGCGTACCAGGTGCCCTACTTGCCACAACCGTTCGGCCTAAAGTTACGGAGGAGAAACAGTTGATCGCGATTTAGCGACGCAGGGTGACGAAGTGGTCCCGTGGCGTTGCCGAATCGGTGTGCCCTTCGCAACTCACCCGCCGGCCGGCAGCACACAGGTCGGGCTCGGCACCGGCACCGGCTCCCCTACCGGTGCCGGGACGCCGGTGTCCGCGTCCCGGCGGAAGACGCGCACCATGTCCGCCCGCTCGTCGGCGACGTAGAGATGTTCCCCGATCAGCGCGAAGTGCCGGGGCCACTCGCCACCGGTGTCCACCTCGGCCACCAGCTCGGGCAACTCTCCCGCCAGGTCGAAGACGGCGATGGTGCCCACCCCACGGTTGGCGACATAGAGGAACCGGCCGTCCGGGGCGACCGCGACCTCCGACGGCTGTACGTGGCCGGACCGCTCGCTCGCCTCGACCCGGCCGTGCTGGTGCAGGGACCCGTCATCGGTCAACTCGTACGTGGTGACCGACGCGTCCAGCTCACCGACGAGGTAACAGCGCCGGCCGTCCGGGTGGCGTGCCAGGTGCCGGGGTCCGGTGCAGGGTGCCGTGCGGACCCGTGGCCCGCGGGGCACCAGCCGCCCGCTCGCGCCGTCCAGGTCGTACCGGTAGACCGAGTCCGTGCCGAGATCCACCGCGAGCAGCGGTCCCCGGCCCGCCCCCGGCGAGACCATGTGGGCGTGCGCCCGGTCCTGGCGGTCCGGGTCGGGGCCGTGCCCCTCGTGCACCACCAGGTCGGTGCGCTCGCCGGGTACGCCCTGCGGGTCGAGGGGAAAGACCGCGATGCTGCCGCTGCCGTAGTTGGCCGCCGCCAGGTGGCCGCCGTCGGGCAACACCGCCAGGTGGCACGGTTCGGCACCGCCGGTCGAGCGGCTGCCGAGCGGGTCGAGCGTGCCGTCCGGGCCGACCCGCCAGGCGCTGATCTCGCCGTCGGTCAACTCGTTGACCGCGTAGAGCACCGGGTGGGTGGGGTGCCGGGTCAGGAAGGAGGGCGACGGGGTGACCGCCACCGTGCCGAGCAGGGTCAACGCCCCGGTGGCCGGGTCGCGACGGGCCGCGACGATGCCGCTGCCCCGCCCGCCGCTCTGCGCGGTGTAACCCCCGATGTGGACGATCTCGCCCTGATCACTCACGTCCAACTCCTCCGCCGGCATCCTGGGTCGATCAAACCAGAGGCTGCCCGCGATACCGGCCCGTTAACCGGCTTTCCCGCTCCGTTGGTCCCACGCCCAGCTCAGGCGGCCGGCACCGGCTCACCGCGCTGCCGGGCCACGTGCTCGACCAGGGAGATCAACACCATCTTGCCGGACTGCCGGTCCCGGGCGTCACAGAGCACCATCGGCACGTCCGGGTCCAGGTCGAGCGCCCGGCGTACGGTCTCCAGGTTGAACCGGCGGGAGTCGTCGAAGCAGTTGACGCCGACCACGAACGGGATGCCCCGCTGCTCGAAGTAGTCGATCGAGGGAAAGCAGTCGGCCAGCCGCCGGGTGTCGGCGAGCACCACCGCGCCGAGCGCGCCGAAGGCCAGCTCGTCCCAGAGGAACCAGAACCGGTCCTGGCCGGGGGTGCCGAACAGGTAGACCTGAAGGTCGTCGTTGATGGTGATCCGACCGAAGTCCATCGCCACCGTGGTGGTCGACTTCCCCTCCACCCCGGAGATGTCGTCGGTACCGATCCCGGCGTTGGTCAGCACCTCCTCGGTCTGCAACGGCCGGACCTCGCTCAGCGCGCTCACCAGCGTCGTCTTGCCGGCCCCGAAGCCCCCGGCGATGAGGATCTTCAGTGCCAGCGGGATGGTGATGCCCGATCCCACACGGTCATAGCGCACGGAGTCCACTGACCACCGCCTTGAGAATGTCGTCGTCGGGAAGGTGACCGGTCGGCGGCTCGTGCACCGCGACCAGCCCTTGGGCGAGGAGATCACCGAGCAGCACCCGAACCACACCGACAGCGAGGTCCAGTTCGGCTGCCAGCTCGGCCACCGGTATCGGCCGCCGGGCCAGCGCGACCAACCGACGGTGCTCGGGGGGCAGCCCCGGATGCGCCGCCGGGTCGAGGTCCGACTCGGCCACCACGAACGCGACCAGATCGAAACCGTCGACGGCGGAGCGTACCCGGCCGCCGGTGAGGGTGTACGGCCGCACTACCGGGCCGGCGTCGCCGTCCAGCCACTCGTGCTGCGGCCCGGGCGGCTCAGCTCGCATCACCGGCGCCCGACGACGAGCGGGCCGGCGCGGTGAGGTTCTCCCCCACCCGGATGACCAGCATCGCCATCTCGTACGCGATCAGGCCGATGTCCGCGTCGGCGTCACTCACCACGGCCAGGCAGGTGCCCTGCCCGGCGGCGGTGACGAAGAGGTACGCGGACTCCATCTCCACCACGGTCTGCCGGACCGGGCCACCGTCCACATGCCGACTCGCGCCCCGGGCCAGGCTGGAGAAGCCGGCGGCGAGCGCGCAGAGGTGCTCGGCATCGGAGCGCTCCAGCTCGGCGGAGGAGCCGAGCAGCAGCCCGTCCGCCGAGAGCACGACGGCCTCCCGGGCTGCCGGTACCCGTTCCACCAACTCGTCGAGCAGCCAGTCGAGGCCGGCGCTCTGCTTCGTCGAATGCCGCACTAGGCGTCCCTCTCAGTCGCGGTCAGGGTTTCGGGGGTGGTCGCGGGCCCGGGGTCGGTGGTCGGGCTGGCCGGGCTCGGCGGAGCCGCCGGCATCGCCGGGGCTGCCGGGCTGGCCGGGCTCGGCGGGCTGGCCGGGCTCTGCGGTGCCGCCGGCATCGCCGAGGCTGCCGGGCTCGACGGCCTCGGCGGGGCGGCCGGGTTCGCCGGGGCTGGCGGGGTGACGACGGTCGCGCGGCCTCGGGCGGTGCCGGCCTGCAGGGCCGACATCACCCGGCGCACCTCCTCGGGCGATCGGGGCGACGGGGTGTCGACGGCCGCCGACCGGGGCGTGGCGGCGGGCGGACGCCGCCGCACGCGGCGGGGCAGACCGTCCAGTTCGTCCGTGCTCGGGTCGGCGGTGGGAATCGGCTCGGTCACGCCTTCACCATCGGTCGCCCCGTTGGACAGCGGCCCACCAGCGCCCGAGCCGCTGGACAGCGGCCCACCAGCGCCCGAGCCGCTGGCCGGCGGTGCAACCGGGGCCGGCGTACCGGTGGGTGGCGCCTGGGCGTCGGCGGCGGACAGCGCCGTCGTCGGCCGGGTACGGCCGCCCCGGGGCCGTGGCACGGTGCTCCGGCGGGCGGTACCGGTCGGCCGGTGCGGGGTGGACGGTGCGAAGCCCGGCGCGGTCGGGTCGGGGCCGGCCGGTGGTTCGGCGGTGACCAGGTCGGTGGGGACCAGCACCACGGCGGTCACCCCGGCCGCACCGGACGGCCGCAGCCGCACCCGCACCCCGTGCCGGGCCGCAAGCCGGGCCACCACGAACAGGCCGAGTCGTGCGCTCTGCGTCGGGTCGAACTCGGGCGAGCTGGCCAGGCGGGTGTTGACGGTCTCCAACGCCGCGGCGGACATCCCGAGCCCCCGGTCGGTGATCTCCACGGCGTACCCGTTGGACACCTGCTCGCCGGTGACGGTGACGCGGGTGTCCGGCGGGGAGAAGGCCGTGGCGTTCTCGATCAGCTCGGCGAGCAGGTGGATGACGTCGCCGACGGCCCGGCCGAGCACACCGGCCGGCTGGACGGCGGTGATGTCCACCCGGTCGTACGCCTCGACCTCGGAGATCGCGCCCCGGACCAGGTCGACCATCGCGACCGGGTTGCGCCAACCCCGGCCCGGCGCGGAGCCGGCGAGAATGACCAGGTCCTCGGCGTGCCGGCGGAGCCGGGTGGCGAGGTGGTCCACCTGGAACAGCTCGGCCAGTTCGTCCGGGTCCTCGGCCCGCCGTTCCATCCGGTCCAACAGGGCCAGTTGCCGGTGCACCAGGCTCTGGCTGCGCCGGGCGATGTTGAGGAAGACCTCGTTGAGGCCCCGGCGCAGCGCGACCTCGTCCACCGCGGCCTGGACCGCCGTGCGCTGCACCTCGGTGAAGGCGCGCCCGACCTCGCCGATCTCGTCGTGGCCGTACTCCAGCGGGGGTACCTCCCGGGCGACGTCGACCTGCTCACCACGACGCAGCCGGGTCACCACGTCCGGCAACCGGTGCTCGGCCAACTCCAGCGCGACGGTGCGGACCCCGCTGAGTCGTCGGACCAGCGTGCGGCCGACCCGTAGCGCCACCAGCACCGAAATCACCACGGCGACCAGTCCGAGGACGCCGGCGGCGGCCAGCCGGACCAGGATCCCGACCGCCATCGGCACCGACCGGTCGGTGAGCCCGTCGGCCTGGGCCAGCTCGAAGTCGCGCAGTTGTTGCTGCACCGCGTCGTGGTTGGCCTGCCAGGTCGCCGCGTTGACCGGTGGCCGGCCGGACCGGTTGGCCGCGACCAGCGCGTCCTGCATGGTGCGCAGCCGGGTGAAGGCCTCGCCCTCGGACAACCGTTGGTACGCGGCGCGGTCGGCGTCGGGCAGGTCGGCCACCGCGCTCTCGGTGAGCCACCGCTGGTTGCCGATGGCCTGCACGAACTGCGCGTGCTCCCCCTCGGCGAACCGGCCGGCGGTCAGCGCGCCGGCCAGCAGGGCGTCGGCCTGCCCGAGCAGTTCCCGGGAGCGGCCCAGCGCGGTGAGCGCCAGCGCCTCCCGATTGAGGTCTGGCTCGCTGAGGGTCGCCATGCCCTCGAACGCCTGGAAGGCCGCGGAGATCATGCCGCTGTAGAGGCCGAGCGCGCCGGCCCGGTCCACCTTGCGGTCGTCGATGAAACCTCGACCGGTCGGCAGCGCCGCCAGGGCGGTGACCAACTGGTCGACCCGGGCGTCGAGCAGGTCGTCGGCGGCGTCACGCAACGCCTCGCCGTCGACCCGGCGGCGCAGCTCGGCGACCGCCCGATCGGTGCGCTGCCGCTGCTCGATCAGGGCGGGCAGTTCGGCGGCGCCGCCGAGCTGCACCAGCGAGAGCCGCCGCTCGCGTTGCAGCTCGGTGACGACGGACTCACCGGGCCGGCCCAGGTCGTAGAGCAGCGTCCGGGCGGAGAGCAGATCCAGAGCGGGACCGAATGTCAGCGTGGTGGCGAAGATCCACAGCGCCAGGAGCGCGGTCACCGGCGCTACGACCAACGCGGTCAGCTTCGAGCGGATCGGCCAGTCGCGGGTTCTCATCACACCTCGCCCGTACAGGGGTGGCAGGAGGGCACCGGCACCGCCGGGCGACGCGTCGGCCGGCTCTGCCCGACGGGAACGCCGGGCACCGGCGCGGGCGCCTTGGGCAGGATACGTAATCGTCGGCCGTTGCACTACCGCCCGTCGCGCCGAGATCGACGCTCCGGAATGCCCCTCCACCTGGTACGACGAACACCCCGTGGACGGCCTCTCTCTGGACTGGATCAAGTTCAGCGCCCGAGCGGACACCCACCGCACACGCCTCGGCGAGGAAAGTGCGCCGGATCGGGATTGGTGATCAGTGCGTAGAGGGAATACCAGGTGACGAAGGAGGAGCCCATGTCGCCCACGCAGATAGTCGTCATCGTGCTCATCGTGCTGGTGATCGTCGCGGCACTGGCCGTGGCCGCCCGCTCGCTCGGCCGGCGCCGAGCGCTACAGAGCCGGTTCGGTCCGGAGTACGACCGGGTGGTGGCGGAGCAGGACAGCCGGTCCGCCGCGGAGCGCGAGCTGCGCGACCGGGAGCGCCGGCACGCCGAGCTCACGCTCACCCCGCTCAGCCCGGAGTCCCGGGCCCGCTACGCCGCCGCCTGGGAGGAGCTCCAGGTCCGCTTCATCGACTCACCCGGCGAGACCGTGGGCGACGCGGACGAACTGGTCACCCGGCTCATCGAGGAGCAGGGGTACCCGACCGGGGACTTCTCCGACCAGATCGCCCACCTCTCCGTCGACCATGCCCGCACGCTGACCAACTACCGGGACGCGCACGAGATCCACCTGCGCAACTCCCGGGGTGAGGCCACCACCGAGGAGCTGCGCCAGGCGGTCGTGCACTACCGGGAACTCTTCGCCGACCTGCTCGGCGAGGAGCCCGTCGGCCACCGCACTCCCGAACAGCGCCACCCGGACACCCCGCACGACGCCACGAGCCGTTGAGGAGGCCACCGATGCGCCAGGAAGAGCAGCAGGTGAGCAACGACCACCCGGAGGCCGTGCGGTCCACGCCGGTCTCGGTGCCACCAACCGGTGACCGGGCCGGCCGCTCGGACGTACCCGAGGACGCCCTGGACGACCGGGGCACCTTCGACGACCCGACCGCCGTCGACAAGTCGACCGACGACTCCGGCCGGCACGGCCGGACGGACGAGCGTTACGGCGACACGTCCGACGCGCGTACCGACGAGGAAGAGTTCCACGAGCCCGGGCCACTGCCCACCACGTTCGGCGCCACCACGGTTGGCGACGCGGTGGCGGCCTCCGCGCTGGCCAGCCCGAACCGGGAGGATCAGCCGGACCCTCGGGGCGAGCGGACCGCCAGCCCCGGCGACGGCGCCGAGGACGGCGAACGGGAGGGCCTGCGCGCCGACCCCACCGCCGAACTGCACCGCCGCGACACCGACGCGGACGCGGACGCGGACACGGACGCAGACGCAGACGCAGACGCGGACACCTACACGGACGCAGACGCAGACGCAGACGCGGACACCTACACGGACGCGGACGCGGACACCGGCACGCTCACCGACACCGGTATCGACCCGGACGCGCGCGCCTACGGGAGCGCGACGCCGGAGATGGTCGATCCGGACGCGGCCCCCCCGGACGCCGAGCGGCCGGTGCACGGTGACGCCGAGCCGGTGAGCGGTGACGCCGGCACCGCGCTGGAGACCGCCGGGACGTCGCTGCCCGCCGGCTCGACCGTGGCGGCCGAGGCGGCCACGCTCCTCGACGCGGAGACGGCACAGGGGTTCCGGGACCGCTGGCGGGACGTACAGCTCCGCTTCGTGGATGACCCGCAGGCCGCGGCCGGCGAGGCACAGTCCCTGGTCGAGGAGGCCATCCAGGCCCTCGCCTCGGCGCTGGCCGCGCAGAAGAGCACCCTCGGCGGGTGGCAGGACGCCGGCTCGGCGGACACCGAGGAGCTGCGGATGGCGGTACGCCGATACCGGGACTTCCTGGACCGCGTACTCGGTCGCTGACAACGTACGGACCACGGGCGCGCCGGCCGGTCGGCCGGGGCGCCCGCGCCGCGCGCGCCCCAGGCCGCCCCGCCCCACCCCGCCC
>NZ_JBHSQS010000015.1:0-144863 GCF_042658605.1 Micromonospora vulcania
TGCCGGTCGACCCGGCCGCGCTGGCGTACGTCATCTTCACCTCCGGCTCCACCGGCGAACCCAAGGGCGTCGAGGTGCCGCACTCGGCCGCCGGCAGCACCATCGAGGCGATTCGCCGACGGTTCGGCATCGGCGCGGACGACCGGGTGCTGGCGGTGTCCGCGCTGGACTTCGACCTGTCGGTGTTCGACATCTTCGGCCTGCTCGGCGTCGGCGGCGCCCTCGTGCTCATCGGCGAGGAGCAGCGGCGCGACGCGAGCGCCTGGCGTCGACTCGTCGACGCGCACCGGGTCACCGTCTGGCAGTCCGTCCCGGCCCTGCTGGACATGCTGCTGACCGCCGCCGAGACCGAGAGCGGGCTGGAGCACCTGCGGTTGGCCCTGCTCGGCGGCGACTGGGTGGGGCTCGACCTGCGCGACCGGCTGGTGGCGCAGCGCACCGACGCACGGCTGGTCGCCCTGGGCGGCACCACCGAGACCGCCATCCACTCCACCGTCTTCGAGGTGGGCGCGGTGCCGGCGCACTGGCGGTCGATCCCGTACGGGGTTCCGCTGCCCAACCAGCGCTGCCGGGTGGTGGACGGTCGGGGTCGGGACTGTCCGGACTGGGTGGTGGGGGAGTTGTGGATCGGCGGATCGGGGGTGGCGGCCGGTTACCGGGGTGACCCGGAGCGCACCGCCGACCGGTTCGTGACGCACGACGGGGTGCGCTGGTATCGCACCGGTGACCTGGGCCGGTACTGGCCGGACGGCACCCTGGAGTTCCTCGGCCGGGCCGACTTCCAGGTCAAGATCCGCGGACACCGCATCGAGCTGGGCGAGGTCGAGGCCGCCCTGGTCGACTGCCCGGGCGCACGCGACGCGGTCGTGGTCGCCGTCGGCGGCACCACCCGTCGACTCGCCGCCGCGATCGTGCCCGACACGTCCGAGGTGGACCCCGAGGCGGTACGGGCGTTCGTCGCCGAGCGGCTGCCGGCGTACATGGTGCCCGAGCACATCGCCGTGCTCGACCGGTTGCCACTGAGCGGCAACGGCAAAATCGACCGGCCGGCGCTGACCGAGCGGCTCGCCGAGCGGGCCGACCGGCCCAGCACCGTCGAGCCACCCGTCGGGCCGGTCGAGACGACACTGGCCGCCGCCTGGTCCGACCTGCTCGGCGTACCGACCGTCGGACGCGGCGACAGCTTCTTCGCCCTCGGCGGAGACAGCCTGCTCGCCACCCGGCTGCTCGGCCGGATGCGGGCCGCCGGGCTGGCCGGCGGTCAACTGCGCCGCCTCTTCGCCGCGCCGACGCTCGCCGGGTTCGCCGCCGGGGTCCGGCTGGACCCGATGGCCGGGCTGACCGCGAGCTTCGTCGCCGACCCCGGGCACCGCTACGACCCGTTTCCCGCGACCGACGTGCAGCGGGCCTACTGGATGGGACGGACCGGCGACTTCGCCCTCGGTGAGGTGGGGTCGCACTGGTACTGGGAGTTCGACGGCGAGGACGTGGACCTCGACCGGCTCACCGCGGCCTGGAACCGGCTGGTCCGGCGACACGAGATGCTGCGGGCGGTCTTCGACCCCGACGGGCGCCAGCGCGTCCAGCCCGAGGTGCCCGAGGTGACCATCCCGGTCGGCGAGGGCGAGGCCGCGCTCGCCGACCTGCGCGAACGGCTGTCGCACCGGATCGCCGACCCGACCCGATGGCCGCTGGTCGCCATCGAGGCCGTCCGGTACGGCGAGCGCCGGGTCCGGCTGGCGTTCAGCTTCGACTACATCGTGCTGGACGCGCTCAGCATCGTCACCGTCTTCGCCGAACTGTCCGCCCTCTACGTCGACCTCGACGCGCCACTGCGTCCGATCGGCGTGTCGTTCCGCGACTACGTGCTCACCGCCCAGCCGGACGAGGCCACCGTCGCGGCCGACCAGACCTACTGGTCGGCGCGGGCCGCCGAGCTGCCGCCCGCGCCGCAGCTACCGCTCGCCGTGGATCCCGAGCGGGTACGCGCGCCCCGCTTCGTCCGCCACGAGGCCCGACTCACCCCCGCCGAGTGGACCGCCCTGGTGGATACGGCCCGCACCCACGGGGTGAGTCCGGCCGCCGTGCTCGCCACCGCGTACGCCGAGGTGCTCTCGGCCTGGAGCGGACGGGCGGACCTCACCCTCAATCTGACCCTGTTCGACCGCCGGGAGGTCCACCCCGACATCGACCACGTGCTCGGTGACTTCACCTCGCTGCTGCTCGTGCCGCACCGGCCCGACACCGCCGACGACTTCCTGACCCTGGTCCGCCGCCTCCAGGAGCGGATGTGGGACGGCATGGAACACAACGCGGTGTCCGCCATCTGGGTGCTGCGGGAGATCGCCCGCCGCACCGGGGCGGCCGCCGCCACCATGCCGGTGGTCTTCACCAGCGCGCTGGGCATCAGCGACGAGCTGGTCAACATGTCGCTGCCGTTCGGCGAGCAGATCTGGGGAGCGTCGCAGACCCCGCAGGTGTGGTTGGACAACCAGGTCATGGAACGCGACGGCGGGCTCAGCATCAACTGGGA
Organism: Micromonospora vulcania; assembly: GCF_042658605.1. NCBI lineage: Bacteria > Bacillati > Actinomycetota > Actinomycetes > Micromonosporales > Micromonosporaceae > Micromonospora > Micromonospora vulcania. Next base: position 2,534 of record NZ_JBHSQS010000015.1, read on the forward strand.
CGTGGTGGCCGAACTGTTCCCGCCCGACGTGGTGGAGACGATGTTCGCGGCGTACGTCGACCTGCTGACCACCCTCGCCGGCGGACAGTGGGCGCAGAGCGTGCCGGTCGGGTTGCCCGAGGGGCAGCGGGTGGTCCGCGACCGGGTCAACGCGACCACCGCGCCGATTCCGCACGGCCGGCTGCACGACGGGTTCTTCGCCTGGGCGGCACGGGAGCCGGGACGCCCGGCGTTGCTCGGCGATCAGGTGGCGGTGTCCTACGGTGAGCTGGCCGGACGGGTGTTGACCCTGGCCGGGGCGTTGACGCGGGCCGGCGTTGCCCCGGGTGACGCGGTGGGCGTGTGCCTGCCCAAGGGCGTCGACCAGGTCGTCGCGGTGCTGGGCGTGCTCGCCGCCGCTGGCGTGTACGTGCCGGTCGGCGTGGACCAGCCCACCGCGCGGCGCGGCCGGATCTGGCAGCGGGCCGGCGTGGCGGTCGTGGTGGGCGACGGCGGGCTCGACCCGACCGGCGACGGCGGCCCGGCCCTCGACGGGTGCGTACCGGTCGACCCGGCCGCGCTGGCGTACGTCATCTTCACCTCCGGCTCCACCGGCGAACCCAAGGGCGTCGAGGTGTCCCACACGGCGGCCCTGAACACCCTCGCGGCGGTCGGTGACCTGCTGCGTCTCGGCGCGGACGACCGGGTGCTGGCCGTGTCGGCGTTGGACTTCGACCTGTCGGTGTTCGACATCTTCGGGCTCCTCGGTGTCGGCGGGGCCGTGGTGCTCGTCGAGGAGGGGCAGCGGCGCGACGCCCGGACCTGGCTGCGGCTCGTGCGCGAGCACGACGTCACCGTCTGGAACACCGTGCCGGCCCTGCTCGACATGCTGCTCACCGCGGCCGGCGACGAACCGCTCGGCGCGCTGCGAAGCGCCCTGGTCTCCGGCGACTGGGTCGGCCTGGACCTGCGCGACCGGCTGGTCGCCCGCCGCCCGGACGCCCGGTTGATCGCCCTGGGCGGCGCCACCGAGGCTGCCGTCTGGTCCAACTCCTTCGAGGTGGGCGCGGTGCCGGCGCACTGGCGGTCCATCCCGTACGGGGTTCCGCTGCCCAACCAGCGTTACCGGGTGGTCGACGGTCGGGGCCGGGACTGTCCGGACTGGGTGGTGGGGGAGTTGTGGATCGGCGGAACCGGGGTGGCGGCCGGCTACCGGGGCGATCCCGAGCGCACCGCCCAGCGGTTCGTGACGCACGACGGGCTGCGCTGGTATCGCACCGGTGACCTGGGCCGGTACTGGCCGGACGGCACCCTGGAGTTCCTCGGCCGGGCCGACTTCCAGGTCAAGATCCGCGGACACCGCATCGAGTTGGGCGAGGTCGAGGCCGCACTGCTGGGGTGCCCCGGAGTACGCGACGCGGTGGTGGTCGCCGTCGGCGGCACCACCCGCCGGCTCGCCGCCGCCGTCGTCGCCGAGCCGGACACCACGCTCGATCCGGTCGTCACCGGCGCGTTCGTCACCGACCGGCTGCCCGCGTACATGGTGCCCGAACACGTCGCGGTGCTCGACCGGCTGCCGCTGAGCGGCAACGGCAAAATCGACCGGGGCGCGGTGGCCACCCTGCTCGCCACCGGTGACAGCGCGCCGGCGGACGAGCCACCCCGCGACGGCCTGGAGGGCGACCTCGGGACGCTCTGGGCCGACCTGCTGGGCTGCCCCGTCCCCGGCCGCACCCGGAACTTCTTCAGCCTCGGTGGGGACAGCCTGCTCGCCACCCGGTTGCTGGCCGTCCTACGCGAGCGGTACGGCGTCGACCTGCCGATGCGCGGCCTGCTGGACCGACCGACCATCGCGGATCTGGCCACCGCCGTGCAGCACGCCACCGGCACGTACGAGGAAGGGGCGATATGAACGGGCAGGACCTCATCGCCGAGCTGGCGCAAATCGGTGTCCAACTCTGGGAGGAGGACGGCCAGCTCCGCTTCCGGGCCCCCACCGGCGTTCTCACCGAACAGCGACGTGCCGCGCTGCGCCAGCACAAGGAACAGGTGCTGGCCGTGCTGCGTGACGCCGCCGTGCCCACCGCGGTGCCGCACCCCGAGCAGCGGTACGAGCCGTTCCCGCTCACCGACGTGCAGAGCGCGTACCTGCTCGGGCGCAGCGACACCTTCGCCTACGGCGGCGTCGGCTGCCACGGGTACGGCGAGCTGAGCTTTCCCGAGCTGGACGTCGACCGGCTGGAACGCGCCTGGCACGAGGTCGTCGCCCGACACGACATGCTGCGGGCCGTGGTCAACCGGGACGGCTCCCAGCAGGTACGCCCGGATGTCCCGGCGTACCGGATCGAGGTGATCGACGCCGACCCGGCCGGCTTCGCCGACGCGGTGGCCGACACCCGTGCCGAACTGGACCACCGCCGGTACGACCCGCAGCAGTGGCCGCTGTTCGCGCTGCGGGTCACCCGGAGCCCGCAGCGGTCCGTGCTGCACTTCTCGATCGACTTTCTGATCTGCGACTTCGTCAGCATCAACATCCTGCTCGACGAGCTGGATCGCCGGTACGCCGCCGACCCACCCGCCGACGAGCTGACGCTGACCTTCCGCGACCACCTGCTGGCCACCGAGCCGCTGCGCGGCGGCCCCCGGTACGAGGCCGACCGGGACTGGTGGCTGGCCCGGCTCGACGACCTGCCGCCCGCGCCGGAGCTGCCGCTGCGCGTCGACGGCACCGCCGTACCGCCCCGGTTCCGCCGCCTCGACCTGCGGCTGGACCCGACCGAGTGGGCCGGTTTGAAGCAGCGCGCCGGGCGGCACGGCGTCAGCCCGTCCGGGGCGGTGCTCGCCGCGTACGCCGAGGTGATCGCGGCGTGGAGCGCCCACCCGCGCTTCACCGTCGACGTCACCCTGCTCAACCGGACCCCGACGCACCCGCAGGTGGACCGGATCGTCGGCGACTTCACCTCGGTCAGCCTGCTGGCCGTCGAGCAGGACCCGGACGCGCCGGTGCAGGAGCGGGCCAAGCGGATCCAGGCGCAGCTCTGGTCCGATCTGGACCACCGCCGCTTCTCCGGGGTCGACGTGGTCCGGGAACTGGCCCGCCGGCGGGGCGGCGACGCCGCGCTGATGCCGATCGTCTTCACCAGCGCGATCGGGCTGGGCGGCGACACCGGTGTGGAGGGCTTCGGTGAGCTGGGGTACGGCATCAGCCAGACCCCGCAGGTGTGGATCGACTGCCAGAACATCGAGCGCTCCGGCGGGCTCGCCACCAACTGGGACGTACGCGACGGCGTCTTTCCCGACGGCGTGGTGGACGAGATGTTCGCCGCGTACGCCGTGCTGCTGCGTCGGCTGGCCAGCACCGACGAGGCGTGGGAGGAGGTCGCTCCGGTCGCGTTGCCCGAGGCGAGCGCCCGGCGCCGTACCGAGGTCAACGCCACCGCCGCGCCGCTGCCGGACGGGGTGCTGCACGAGGGGGTGCTCGCGCAGGCGCTGCGTACCCCGGACCGGGTGGCCGTGGTGGCCGCGGACGGCACGCTCACCTACCGGCAGCTCGCCGGCCGGGCCGCCGCGCTGGCCGCCGGGCTCGCCGACGACGGCTGCCGGCCCGGTGACCTGGTCGCGGTGGTCGCCGACAAGGGCTGGCGGCAGGTGGTCGCGGTGTTCGGGGCGCTGCTGGCCGGTGCCGCGTACGTGCCGATCGACACCAACCAGCCGCCCGTTCGCCGGGACCTGATCCTGCGGGGAGCCGGGATCCGGCACGTCCTCACCGAGGCCGCCCGGGTGCACGACGAGTGGCCCGCGCAGGTGCGGCCGATCGCGGTGGACGGCTACGACGGCCCGGCCCCTACGGCGCTGCCGGCCCGCACCGTCGGCCCGGACGACCGCGCGTACGTCATCCACACCTCCGGGTCGACGGGTACGCCCAAGGGCGTGGTGATCACCCACCGGGCGGCCCTGAACACCGTGGCGGACATCAACGCCCGGTTCGACGTGACCCCGGACGACCGGGTCCTCGGCCTGGCCAACCTCGGGTTCGACCTGTCCGTCTACGACCTGTTCGGGCCGCCCGCGGTGGGTGCGGCCCTGGTGCTGCCCGCGCCCGAGCGGCGGGGCGACCCCACGCACTGGGCGGAGCTGGTCGCCGCGAACGAGGTGACGCTCTGGAACTCGGTGCCGGCACAGTTGCAGATGCTCGCCGACTACCTCGCCGCCGCGCCGATGGTCCGGATTCCCTCGCTGCGGCTGGCCCTGCTCAGCGGCGACTGGATCCCGGTCACCCTGCCCGATGAGATTCGCGACCTGGTCCCCGGGCTGGCCGTGGTGAGCCTCGGCGGTGCGACCGAAGCCGCCATCTGGTCGATCATCCACCCGATCGGTCGGGTCGACCCGGCCTGGCGCAGCATCCCGTACGGGGTGCCGCTGACCAACCAGAGCTGGCACGTCCGCGACGCCGGACTGCGGCCCCGGCCGGACTGGGTGACCGGGGAACTCTACATCGGCGGGGCCGGCCTGGCGCTGGGCTACCTCGGCGACGAGGCACGCACCGCCGAGCGGTTCGTCACCGACCCGGGCACCGGTGAACGGCTGTACCGCACCGGCGACCTCGGCCGCTACCGGCCCGACGGCACCATCGAGTTCCTCGGCCGGGAGGACTTCCAGGTCAAGATCCGGGGCCATCGGATCGAACTGGCCGAGGTCGAGTCGGCGCTGCTGGCGTACCCCGCCGTCGGTGCGGCGATCGCGGTGGTGGATGGTGACCGTCCACTGGAGAGGCGGCTCGCGGCCGTCGTGCGGCCCGCCGCCGTCGAGCCCGGCCCCGGGCGGCCGGTCGACCCGACCGGACCCACCGCGGCCGGGTCCGCGTTGGTCGCCGGCACCGACCTGGGCGCGTACGCGGCGTACCTGCACGAGTTGGACCGCCTCGGCCTGGCCGCCATGCTGGACACCCTGCGCGCCGCCGGTCTGGCCCTGGACGACCGTCCGCACACCCTGGCCGAGGTGTACGCGGCGACCCGCGTCGCGCCCCGGCACCGTCGGCTGCTGCGTCGCTGGCTGCGGGCGCTCACCGACTCCGGTGTGCTGCGCCAGGACGACGACGGGTACCGGCTGGTGGCCGCGCCGCCGCCGTCCGCTCGGGCCTGGGACGCGGCGGCCGAGCGGGCCGCGTCGGTCGGGGAGTCCGCCGAGCTGGTGCGGTACTTCCGGGCCAGCGCCGTGGCCCTACCGGCGCTGCTGCGCGGCGACGAGGACCCCCTCGCGCTGCTCTTTCCCGGCGGTGAGCTGGCGGTGTCCGACAACCTGTATGCCGACGCCCTGTTCAACCGGTGGGCCAACGCGGTCGCGGCGGCGACGGTCCGGGCCCTGGCCGAGCGGCTCACCGGGCCGGTACGGGTCGTCGAGGTCGGCGCCGGATCCGGCGGTACGACCGCGGCGGTCCTCGACGCGCTGGACGGGCTCGACGTCGACTACCTCTACACCGACCTGTCCGCGTTCTTCCTCGGCGCCGGCCGACAGCGCTTCGCCGACCGGCCGGGGGTCCGCTTCGCGCTGCTGGACCTGGACGCCGACCTGGCCGGGCAGGGGATGGCGCCGAACAGCGCCGATCTCGTGATCGCCGGCGACGTCCTGCACGCCACCCGGGACGTACCGGCCACCCTGGCGCGGTTGCGGGGCCTGCTGGCCCCCGGCGGGCACCTGGTGCTGCTGGAGATGACCCGCGAGCACTACCAGATCATGACGTCGCTGGAACTGCTCGTACGACTCGACGACGACCTCGGGGACTTCGCCGACCTGCGGCGGGGCACCGACCGTACGTTCCTCACCGGCGACGAGTGGCGTGGCGTACTCGCCGACGCGGGCGCGTCGCCCGTGCTCGACCTGCCGCCGGCCGGTGACCCGATGGCCGGGCTCGGCATGCGGATCATCGCCGCGCAGGTCAAGGCGGACCGGCGTCGGGTGGTGCCCGACGAGCTGCGGACCCACCTGGCCGACCGGCTGCCCGACTACATGATCCCGAGCGTGCTGCAGGTCCTCGACGAGTTGCCCCGAACGGCGAACGGCAAGCTGGACCGTTCGGCCGTACGCCGGCTGGTGGCGGCCACCACCGCCGGCCCCGAGGAGGCCGCCGCCGCACCGCTCACCGACCTGGAGCAGGAGATCGCGGCCGTCTGGGCGGACGTGCTGCGGGTGGATCGCGTCGGGCGGGACGCGGACTTCTTCGCCCTCGGTGGCGACTCGCTGCTCGCCGCCAAGCTCGCCGGTCAGCTCGCCGAGCGGGTTCCGGCCGCCGCCGAGGTCTTCTTCGACGAGCTGCTGCGCCGGATCCTGGAGCACCCGACCGTCGCCGCACTGGCCGACCACCTGTCCGCCGCCGGTGCCGCCCGGCCCGCCGAGGAACCGGCGCAGGCCGACACGGGCGAGGTGGTGTCGCTGGCCGGGCACGGCGCACCCCGGTACGTCCTCGTGCACGACGGCAGCGGCAGCCTCGACGGGTACGCCGGACTGGCCGCGCCGCTGGCCGACGCGGGGGCGGTGTGCGGGATCGTGGACGCCGGCCTGCACCGGTACGCCGGTCTCGACCCGGCCCCGTTGGTGCAGCGTCTCGCCGCCGACTACACCTCGGCGCTGGCCGAGCACCTGTCGACCGAACCACTGCTGGTGGTGGGCCGGGGCGAGGCCGGGGTGCTGGCGTTGGAGCTGGCCCGCCAGCTCACCGAATCCGGGGCCGAGGTGGCCGGGCTGGTCGTCGTCGACCCGTACACCGGTGACGGCTACGGCAGTTCCCCGTACGCCGGGGACGTCACGCTGCTCTGCCCGGACGAGCCGGACCCGACGAGCGTCGACTGGTGGCGCGACGTGTGCCTGGGCGAGCTGACCGTACGCCGGGTGCCGCAGGACCCGACCAGCTGGGCCGGCCCGATCGCCGGGGGCGGCTGACGTGGCCGGGACGATCGCCCTGGTGGGCGCCACCGGCGGGGTGGGCCGGCACGCCCTGACGCACCTGCTGGCCTGGAGCACCGACACGGTACGCGCCGGCACCCGCGATCCCGCCCGGCTCGTCACCGACGATCCGCGCGTCCAGGTGCAGGCGGTGGACGTCACCGATCCCGCGAGCCTGGACGCGTTCTGCGCCGGCTCCCACACCGTCGTCAACTGCGCCGGTCCGGCAGCCACGATCGGCGACGCGGTGGCCCGGGCGGCGGCGCGCGGCGGCGCGGGCTACGTCGACGCGGCCGGCGACGACCCACTGCACGCGGCGGTGGCCGCCCTGCCCGCGCCGGCCGATCGGGTCGCCGTGCTCTCCGCCGGCCTGATGCCGGGGCTGTCCGGGCTGCTCCCCGCCCACCTCGCCGCGCAGGTGCCGGGAGCGCGACGGATGACCGGGTACGTGGGTGGCCGGGACGGGTTCACGCCCGGCGCGGCCCTGGACTTCCTCGCCGCCGGCAGCGCCGACTATGGCGAGCCGCTGGCCGCGTGGCGCGACGGTGCCCGGCGCAGCCGTGCCCTCGCCGTACGCGGCGCGGCGCCGGTGCCGTTCTTCGACGAGCCGGTGCTGCTGCAGCCGTACCTGAGCACCGAGACCGAGCGGGTCGCCCGCCGACTCGGCCTCACCGACGTCGACTGGTACTCGGCGTTCGCCGGCACCCGGCTGCCGGCCGCGCTCGCCGCGGGCGCCGGGCGGGCCGGCGCGACGGCGGCGCAGCTCACCGACGCGGCGGCCGAGCTGTGCCGGGCCGCCGAGCTGGACACCTTCGGCCGACCCCGCTACCAGCTCCTGGTCATCGAGATGACCGGCGCGGCGGGCAGCCGGGTGCTGGCCTGCCGGGGAATCGGCGCGAACGCGCTCACCGGCGCGGCGGTGGCGCTCGGCGCGGTGGCGGTCGCCGCCGACGCCGTGCCACCCGGGGTGCACCACCTCGCCGAGGCGGTGGACCCGCGCTGGGCGGTGGACCTGCTGACCACCAGCGCGGCGGTCACTTCGCTGCACGTCGACGACGGCCCGCTGGGGTCACACGACCTGATCGAGGAGGGGGTGGCGTGAAACCGAGGGTGCTCGTCGCCGGTACCAAGTTCGGCCAGGTGTACCTGCAGGCGTTCCGGCAACCCGACTTTCCGTTCGAGCTGGCCGGGATCCTCGCCGGCGGCAGCGCGCGTTCGGTGGCATGCGCGCGGCACTACGACGTTCCGTTGTGGACCGACGTGGCGCAGGTGCCCGACGACGTCACGTTGGCCTGCGTGGTGATCCGTGGTGGCCTGCTCGGCGGGCCGGGCGGTGAGGTGGCCCGGGCGTTGATGGAGCGCGGGTTGCACGTGTTGCAGGAGCATCCGCTGCACCACGACGAGCTGGTCGAGTGCCTGCGTACCGCCGGGCGGGCCGGGGTGGTCTACCACCTGAACTCGTTCTACGTGCACACCGCGCCGGTGCGCCGGTTCCTCGCCGCCGCCCGGGCGCTGCTGGCCCGGCAACCGGCGCGCTACGTCGACGCGGCCTGCGGCTTCCAGGTCGCGTACGCGCTGCTGGACATCCTCGGCCAGGCCCTCGGCGGGGTACGCCCGTGGGGCCTGGCCCCGCCGGTCGAGCTGCCCGAGCAGGTACGCCGGCTGTCCCGGGTGGACGTGCCGTTCCGCAGCATCGACGGGGTGCTCGCCGGGGTGCCGTTGACCCTGCGGGTGCAGAACCAGATGGACCCGGCCGACCCGGACAACTACGCGCACCTGCTGCACCGGGTCACCATCGGCACCGAGGCCGGCAACCTGACCCTGGTCGGCACGCACGGGCCGACCGTGTGGAGCCCTCGGCCGGACTTCCCGCAGCAGGTGCAGGACCGGGGGGTGGGCCGGGCGCACTTCGCCGACGGTGTCGGGGCCGAACCCGACCACCTGGACGTGCCGAGCGCGCAGCCGCTGGCCGACGCGGTCGCTCCCAGCTACCGCACCGTCTTCGATGAGGTGTGGCCGGCCGGTGTCGGGTACGCGCTGGGCAACCTGCACCGGGCGGCGTTGGGCGGGGAGAAGCCGGCCCGGCACGGCCAGTACCACCTGACCCTGTGCCAGTTGTGGCAGGACGTCACCGCCCGGCTGGGGCCGCCCGACCTGGTGCACTCGGTTCCGCCACGGATGCTCGTACCCGCCGAGGTGGCCGAGTTGGCCGACGCCGCCGCCCTAGCGCTCGACCCGCCACCGGCCGAGGTCCAGCCGGTGCGGATCGGAGCCCGCTCGTGACCGCCGTTGTGCGTACCTGGCTGCGCTGTCCCCGGCCGTTGCGCTGGCCGGCGCTGCGCCTGATCTGCTTCCCGCACGCCGGCGGGAACGCCGCCTTCTACCGGTCCTGGGCGGGTCAGGTGCCCGACGACGTCGAGGTGCACGGTGTGCAGTACCCGGGCCGGATGGACCGGGCCGCCGACCCGTTCGCGCCCGACCTGCCGACCCTGGCCGAGCAGGTCACCGAGGCGGTCCGGGCGCTGCCGGCCGACGCGCCGGTCGTCCTGTTCGGACACAGCCTCGGCGCGTCGGTGGCGTACGAGACGGCACGTCGTCTGAACGGCCCCGGCTCCGGGCTGCGGGCGCTGGTGGTCTCCGGCCGGCCGGGCCCGGACCGGTTACGGGCCACCAGCGTGCACCTGGCCGACGACGACACGCTGTGGGCGGAGACCGGGCGGCTCGGCGGCACCGGCCGCGAGGCCCTGGAACACGAGGGGGTACGCGCGATCGCCCTGCCGGTGCTGCGCGCCGACTACCGGATCGCCGAGACCTACCAGCCGCAGCCGCCGGTGCCGTTACGGGTGCCGGTGCTGGCCTGCATCGGCGCGGACGACCCCGAGGTCACCCCGCAGGAGGCCGGCGACTGGGCCCACCGCACCCGGGGGGCTTTCAGCCTGCACACCTTCGCCGGCGGCCACTTCTATCTGCTGGCGCGTCGTAACCAGCTGATCGACACCATCCTGCGCGCCACGCACCGCAGCCCGGTGCCCACCTGGTCGGCGGCCGGCCCGTGATCCCGGCGAACCTGCACTACCACCGGGCCCGGGACCTGACCGAGGCGTTGCGGCTGCGCCAGGCGTACGGCGACCTGTTGCGACCGCTGGCCGGCGGGCAGTCGCTGCTGCCGGCGCTCAAGCTGCGCCGCGACCGCGTCGACACCCTGCTGGACCTCGGCCGGGTCGACGAGTTGTCGTACGTCGTGCACCGCGACGACCACCTGGCCGTCGGTGCGCTGACCCGCTACCACCGGCTGCTCACCGACCCGCTGGTCGACCGGTACGCCCCGCTGCTGGCGGTCGCCGCCGCCGCGGTCGGTGACCCGCAGGTGCGCCACGCCGGAACCGTCGGCGGGGCGCTCGCCCAGGCCGACCCGGCCGCGGACCTGCCGCTGGCCCTGGTCGCGTTGGACGCCGTCGTGGTGCTGCGCAGTGTGGCCGGGGCCCGGCAGGTGCCCGCCGCCGAGTTGGCCGTCGCGCCCGGCGTGACGGTCTGCCGGCCCGACGAACTCGTCACCGAGGTACGGGTGCCACTGCCCGGTCCGGCGCTGTGGAGCTACCGGACCTTCGCCCGGCCGGCCCTGGAGTGGTCGTTGGTGGCCGTCGCCGTGGCCGACGACCGGGTCGCGTTGGCCGGAATGGGTCCGACCATCCGGCGGGCGTACGGGGTCGAGGCGGCCCTCGCCGAGGGTGCCGGTGTCGCGGCGGCGGCGGCGCGTGCCGACGAGGGCTGTGACCCGTCCGACGACGTACGCGGTTCGGCCGCCTACCGGCGGCACCTGAGCCGGGTGCTGGTCGCCCGCGCCCTGGCCGACCGAGACACCGCCGTGGAGGAACCCCGATGAGCATCGACGCCCGGCCCGGCACGAGCACCGTGGCGGTCACCGCCACCGTCAACGGTCGCCCGGACAGCCGGCGGGTGCCGGCTCGTACCCTGCTGGTCCATCTGCTGCGCGAGGAGCTGGGGCTGACCGCCGCGACGGTCGGCTGCGACACCTCCTCCTGTGGTGCCTGTACGGTGCTGCTGGACGGGCGGTCGGTCAAGTCGTGCACGGTGCTCGCCGCGCAGGCCGACGGCACCGAGATCCGTACCGTCGAGGGCCTGGCCGACGGCGAGCGCCTGCACCCGGTGCAGGAGGCGTTCCGCGAGCACCACGCGCTGCAGTGCGGGTTCTGCACCCCCGGCATGGTGCTGGCGGTGGTGAGCCTGCTGCAGGAGAACCCGGGGCCGCTCACCGAGTACGACGTCCGGTACGCCCTGAAGGGCAACCTGTGCCGCTGCACCGGCTACCACAACATCGTCCGTGCCGTGCTCGCCCTCGACGAGGCCCGGCAGGTCCGATGACCGCCAGACACCGGAAAGGAGGCCGACCATGTCGGCGCGCTACGTACTCGGGGTGAACATCGGCTTCCACGACTCCAGCGCCGCGCTGGTACGCGACGGCGCGCTCTGCGGCCTCGTCGAACAGGAGCGGGTCAGCCGCCGCAAGCACGCGGTGGGTCAACCGCCCGCCGAGGCCGTCGCCGCGTGCCTGGCGATGGCCGGCATCGGCCCGCAAGAGGTGGACACGGTCGCCATCGGGTGGGATTTTCGGGACATCCCGCTGGGGCGCAACCGGCGGTTCACCGCCGAAGGGCTGCGGGCGATGCTCTTCCCCGGTCACGAGGACCTGAGCATGCCGGCGATCCGCTGGGTCCCGCACCACGTCGCGCACGCGGCCAGCGCGGTGTACAGCTACGACTGCGACGAGGCGGCGGTCCTGGTCCTCGACGGGGCCGGTGAGACCCAGTCGACCTCGTTCGGCCGGTACGCCGACGGGGAGATCGAGATCCTGCGGGACTGGCCCGTCGAGCAGTCGCTGGGCTTCTACTACAACGCCGCCGCCGAGTGGGCGGGGCTGGGTTACTGGGGCACCGGCAAGCTGATGGGCCTCGCCGCCTACGGCAGGCCCGGTCCCGGTGCGCCGGTGCGCGCCGTGCCCGGCGGGTACGAGCTGGTCCGCGGCACGCCCACCGCCGAGGTCCCCACCCGGCGGGCCGCCACCCTCGGCCCGCTGATGGCGTACTACCCGGCCGTCGCCGAGTCGCTCAAACCCGAGTTCGGCAAGCTGTTCCCGTACGCGTCGCGTACCGGCGAGGAGCCGATCGCGTACGCGGACTTCGCCGCGACCATCCAGCAGGGGCTGGAGGAGACGGTGCTGTCGCTGGCCGCCGACCTGCGGCGTAGGGTCGACACCCCGGTGCTGGCGCTCGCCGGCGGGGTGGCGATGAACTGCACCATGATCGGCGTCCTGGTCCGCAGTGGACTGTTCGACCGGGTCTACGTCCCGCCGGTGCCGACCGACGCGGGCGTGTCCCTGGGTGCCGCGCTGGTCGCCGCCCGGGAGTGCGGGCCGTTCGCGCCCACCCGCATCGACCACGCGTACTGGGGTCAGCCGATCACCACCGAGGCCGGCGAGGCGGCCGCCGGGCGGGCCGGGATGGTGCACCGCCGACTCGGCGACGACGAGTTGGCCCGGTCCGTGGCCGGTGAGCTCGCCCGGGGTCGGATCGTGGGCTGGGCGCGCGGCCGGGCTGAGATCGGGCAGCGGGCGCTCGGCGCGCGCAGCCTGCTGGCCGACCCGCGTGCCCGGCGCAGCCTGGAACGACTCAACGTGCTCAAGGGGCGGGAGATGTGGCGTCCGGTGGCGCCGAGCATCCTCGCCGAGCACGTGGCCGAGCTGATCGACGGTCCGGTCGGCGACCCGTCGAGGTTCATGCTGGCCGCCGCCTCGCTGCGCCCGGACGCCCGGCTGCGGATCCCGGCGGTGACGCACGTGGACGGCTCGGCCCGGCCGCAGACCGTGCACCGCGACACCAACCCCGGTTACTGGGCGCTCATCGAGCAGTTCCGGCAGCTCACCGGGGTGCCGGCGGTGGTCAACACCTCGTTCAACCTGGCCGGTGACCCGATCGTGAACTCGGCCGCCGACGCGGTGGACACCTTCGTCCGGGCCAAGGAGATCGACCTGCTGGTGCTCGGCGACGCGGTGGTGGCCCGCAGCGAGAGCGAGTTGCCGGCCTGACGAGTTGGGGCCGCCCCGGTCGGGGCGGCCCCTTCGCGGGTCGATGCTCAGGCGCGGGCCATCCGGCGGTCGCGGCGCCACACCTGCCGGAGCCGGTCGACGAAGAAGTCCCTGTTCACCCAGTAGAACTCCAGCCAGATGTTGTCCGGGTCGCGGAGCCAGATCTGCGATCCCGCCTCGTGCTTGGAGGTGGTGATGCCGGAGTGCGCGACGTCGATGGCGTCCAGGTGGGCGACCCACTCGTCCAGGTCACCCCGCTCCGGCACGTGGTAGGCCAGGTGGTGCAGCCCCGGGCGCCGCTCGTCGAAGCGGTCGGCGGCGGCCTCACCCTCGGCCGGTTCCTGGACGCAGCCCAGCACGACCGAGGCGAACGACGCGGTGTGCAGCAGGGTGCGGAAGCGGAAGCCGGAGTCCGGCGGTGTGACGTCGTTGACCACCACCATCTCGAACACGGAGCAGTAGAACGAGGTGCTGCGCTCCAGGTCGACGACGGTGAGGTTGATGTGGTTGCGACCGTCCAGGCGCGGCATCGGGGCCTCCTCAGACCGACCGGCCGGCAGCCGCCACGGCCGGGCTGCCGGCCGTCGGCCCGTTCTCGGGTACGGGGACCGCCGGCACGGCTTCGAGCACGGACATCGACGAGGTCGGCGTCACCCGCAGCAGGCGGAACCCGGCGTCATCGAGCAGGGCACGGAACTCCTGCTCGGTGCGGGTACGGCCGCCGAACAGGGCGAGCGCCTTGACGTCCATCACCTTGCCGGTGTCGTCGTGGTTGCCGTAGCGGCTGACCGACTCGATGATGACCAGCCGGCTGTCCGGCCGGGCCGCGGTGCGGACGTTGCGCAGGATCGCGGCGGCCCGCTCGTCCGGCCAGTCGTGGATGATCGTCTTGAGCAGGTACACGTCCGCGCCGGCGGGCAGCGGGTCGAAGAAGCTCGCGCCGCGGATCTCGCACCGGTCGGCGACGCCGGCGTGGGCCAGCACCTGCGGCGCCTCGGCCACCACGTGCGGCAGGTCGAGCAGGGTCGCGCGTAGCTCGGGGTGGCGGACCAGCAGGCCAGCGGCGAAGGTGCCGTGCCCGCTGCCCACGTCCACCATCGTCCGGGCCGCCGCGAGGTCCAGCGCCGGTGCCACGGTACGCAGCACGAACGGGTTGACGCTCTCGGCGGACCGCTCGAACCGGACGCACTCGTAGGGGTGGTCCGCGAAGTGGTCGTAGTAGCGGGTGCCGCCGTGCACGTGCCCGAACGCGGTCTCGCCGGTACGCAGGCTGTGCGTCAACCGGGCCCACGAGTAGATGTCCGGCGGCATGAGCGGGAAGCACTCGCGTACCGAGAAGGGATGGTCGCTGCGCAGCGGCTCGGCCAGCGGGGTGAGCCCGAAGACCTCGGGTTCGACCTCGGTGAAGATGCCCCGGCCGGCCAGCGCGCGCAGCCCTCGGGTCAGCGCCGCGGGGTCGGCGCCGATCCGCCGGGCCAGCACGTCGACCGGCAACGGGCCCTCGACGAGGTGGTCGGCGACCGCCAGGTCGCACATGACCCGGATGGTGAACGGAACGATGTAGTCGGCCAGTTCGGTGAGTCGGGTGACCGACGCGAGGTCGATGCGAGGCGTCGCGGACATGTTCGTACCGTATCCGGTCCGGCGTTGCGATACCAGATAGCATACGAGACACTTGATACGTGCATCTCAACGTGTTCACCCAGTGCTCGCCGTCGCCGCAGTTCAAGGGATTCTGGCGGCATCCGGCCGACCGCAGCGCCACCGGCTACCGGGACCTCGGCTACTGGGTCGAGCTGGGCCGACGGCTGGAGGCGGCCTGCCTGGACGCGCTGTTCTTCGCCGACGTGCACGGGACGTACGACGTCTACCAGGGCTCCTGGCGGGCGGCCGTGCGCAACGCGGTGCAGATCCCGTCGATCGACCCGCTGCTCGTGCTGCCCGCGATCGCGGCCACCACCTCCCGGCTGGGCCTGGCGGTGACCTACTCGACGACCTACCACGCCCCGTACGAGTGTGCCCGGGTGTTCAGCTCGCTGGACCACCTCACCGGCGGGCGGGTGGCCTGGAACATCGTCACCTCCTATCTGCGGTCCGCGTCGGCGAACGGGCTGGGTTCCTACCTGGACCACGACGAGCGTTACGACCGGGCCGACGAGTACGTCGAGGTGGCCCGCCGGCTGTGGGAGGAGAGCTGGGACGACGACGCGGTGGTCCGGGACGCCGCCGCGAACGTGTTCGCCGACCCGGACCGGGTGCACGAGATCGGCCACGAGGGCCGCTGGTTCTCGGTGCGGGGCCCGCACCAGTGCGAACCGTCACCGCAGCGCACCCCGGTGCTCTACCAGGCCGGCGCGTCCGGGCGGGGGATGACCTTCGCGGCCCGGCACGCCGAGGTCGTCTTCCTGACCATGGCGGACCCGGCCAGCGGCGCGCCGCAGGTGGCCCGGCTGCGGTCGCTGGTGGCCGCGCACGGGCGTGACCCGCGCTCGGTGAAGGCGTTGCAGGGCAGCATGGTGATGGTCGCCCCGACGCGCGCGGAGGCCCGTCGGCGGGCCGAGGAGTACGTGGCCCTGTGGAGCGGGGAGGGGCAGCTGGCCAAGTGGTGCGGGTGGATGGACGTGGACCTCGCCGCGTTTCCGGACGAGACGCCGGTGGCCGAGATCGCCGGGCAGGGCAGCCAGAGTTTCGTGGGTTTCCTGCGCCGGCTCGGCCCCGAGCGCACCTGGACGGTCGGCGACGTGCGCTACCTGGTGGCCACCGCCCGGCGGCCCCGCACCAGCGCCCCGGTGACCCTCTTCGGCACTGTCGAGCAGGTCGCCGACCGGATGGAGGAGTGGCTGTCGGTGGCCGACGTGGACGGCTTCAACCTGATCCCCTGCCCGACCACGCAGGGCATCGACGACATCTGTGACCTGCTGGTGCCGGAGTTGCAGCGCCGTGGACTGTTCCGCAGGGCGTACGACCCGGCCGAGCGGACCCTGCGCGAGCGCTACTTCGGCGCCGGAGCGCCGGTGCCGGCCCGGGTGCCGGCACTGGACCCGCAGGACGGGGTGCCCGCGCCGGTCGAGCCGGCCGCCGCGCGCGGCTGACCGGCCTGGCCTTGCGCGGTGGTCAGAACATCGTGGTGTCGACGGCCGCACCGGCCAGCAGCGCGCCGACCGTGGCGTAGCTGTCCCGGCCGTTGACGAAGTGCTGCGTCGCGGTGTTGATGTCGCGCAGCCGCCGTTGCAGCGGCGAGGAGTCGAACACGGTCGACGCGCCGGCCAGCGCGTACGCCGTCTGCACGGCCTGGTGTGCCGCGGCGGTGACCTGCGCGGCGGTGGCTCGCAGGCAGGCCCGGTCCAGAGGGCTGAGCACCTCGCCGCGCCGGGCGGTCTCCCAGGCGGCCCCGGCCTCGGAGTGCAGCAGCGCCCGGGCCGCGCGCAGGGCCACGTGCGCCTCACCGAGGCGGTCGTGGAACACCGGGGAGTCGGCCAGCGCCCGGGTGCTGAAGGTACGGCGGCGGCCGGCGGCGGCCAGGTCGGCGGCGTCGCGTACCGCGCCCTGGGCGATGCCGAGGTCGACCGCGGCGATGAGCAGACCGGCCTGGGCGATCCGAAAGACCGTGCGGCGTACGTCGTCGCCGTCGCCGACCAGGCTGAAGCCGCGGTGCTCGGGGCAGATCCGGCTGGCCGCGCGCACGTCCTGGCTGGCGGTGCCGCGCAGGCCGAGCACCTGCCAGGTGTCCAGCAGCTCCAGCTCGCCGCCGGGAAAGAGCACCATCCGGGTCAGCGGCGCCCCGTTGGGCAGGGTCTGCGGGGTCCGGCCGTCGAGCACGATGCAGTTCAGGTAGATCCAGCTCGCCTGGGGGCTGCCGGTCACGAACGGCCACTGACCGTTGACCCGCCAACCGCCGGCGCCGTCCGGGGCGGCCCGGCCCTTCGGCGCGACCGCGCCGGCGCCCAGCACGTCCGGACCGCTCGCGTAGATCTCGTCGCGGGCGGCCTCGGGGAAGCAGGCGAACAGCAGGTGCGCCAGGCCGACCTGGCCGATCAGCCAGCCGGTGGAGGCGTCCGCAGTGGAGAGCTGCTCGATCACCCGCAGCGCCTCGCTCAGCGGCAGGTCGGCGCCGCCGTACGCGGAGGGCACCAGCATCCGCAGGCAGCCCGCGGCGGTGAGGTCGGCGATGACGTCGTCCGGGACCCGGCCCGCCCGGTCTATCTCCGGTGCCCGCTCGGCGAGTGCGGGGAGCAGTCCGTCGACGCGCGGCAGCGTACTGGTCACGGATGCACTCTATCGCCTTCCTCGTATCTTGTTTAGCCTTGTATCTGGTATCAATCTCGGATAGACGTACTGGGGGAGGAGGTGACGGGTCGATGAGCGCACACGCCGTTTCGGGCTCGCCGCTGCTGAGCTGGCTGGAGAGGCCCCGGTCGGACCGGGGCGTGCACTTCGCCGCGGCCGGCGATGACTGGACCTTCCTGTCGTACGCCGAGCTGGCCGACCGCACCCGGGTGATCCTGGCCGGCCTGCGGGCGGTCGGGGTGGTCCCGGGTGACGTGGTGTCCGTCGTCGAGCCGGCCGGCCCCGACTTCGTCGCCACGCTGTTCGCCGCGATGGCCGCCGGGGCGGCACCCTCACCGATCGCTCCGCCGCTGGCCTTTCAGGACCGCGAGGTCTACGGCGAGCATGTGCTGGGTCTCCTGCGTGCCGCCGCGCCACGGGTGGTGGTCTGCGCGACCAGCCTCACCGCGTCCGTCGAGCCGCTGGCCGCGACCGCCGGTGTCCGCCGGGTGCTGTGCGCCGACGAGTTGGCCGAGGCCGCCGGCGGGGCGCGGGGCACGGTCGCCGCGCCGGGCCCGCTGGCCCTGCTCCAGTTCACCTCCGGCTCCAGCGGTCGCGCCCGGGGCGTGCAGGTGCCGCACGCGGCGCTGGCCGCCAACGTCACGGCCATCCGGCGGTGGCTGGCCATGACCCCGGACGACCCGACGGCCTCCTGGCTGCCGGTGCACCACGACATGGGCCTCATCGGGTGCCTCGTCACCCCGGTGGTGAACACCAGCGACCTGTGGCTGATGCCGCCGGAGGAGTTCGTCCGCAACCCCGGGCGCTACCTGCGCTGCTTCGGCGCGCGCGGCGCGCGTCTGACCTCGATGCCGAACTTCGGGCTGGAGTACATCGCCCGGCGGGTCCGCCGCGAGGCGTTGACCGGGCTGGACTTCTCCGACTGGCGCGCGGTCATCGTCGGTGCCGAGCGGATCGACGCCGAGGCGCTGCGCCGGTTCTGCGCTCTGCTCATCCCGTACGGCTTCGACCCGCGTGCCCTGCTGCCCGCGTACGGGCTGGCCGAGGCGACCCTGGCGGTCACCGGGCTGCCCCTGGACGAGCTGTACCACGCCGTCGAGCTGCGACCCGACCGGCTGCGGTTGGGTGCCCGGGCGGTGCCGGACCCCGCCGAGCCGGTCGACGGCGACGTCGAGACGTACCCGGTGGTGGGCTGCGGCCGGCCGGTGACCGGGGTACGGGTGCGGATCGTCGACGAGGCCGGCGCGCCCCTGCCCGACGGGGTGGTCGGTGAGATCGAGGTACACGGCCCGTCCGTCGCCCAGGGGTACGTCAACGAGGCCGACTCGGCGTCCCAGACCACGCTCGGCGGCGGCGTGTTGCGTACCGCCGACGCCGGCTTCCTGCACGACGGCCAGCTGCACGTGCTCGGCCGGCTCGGCGACAGCATGAAGGTCCGGGGCCGGGCGGTCTTCGCCGAGGACCTCGAATGGGCCATCTGCCGCCCGGGGGTGCCGGCCCAGCGGATGGCCGCGCTACTGGGCCACCGGGCCGGCACCGCGACCGTGGTGGCGGTGTTCGAGCAGGCCCAGCCCGAGTGGCTGGCGCAGGCGGAGCGGGAGCTGCGCCGCCGGGCCGAGGGCGCGCAGGTGGTCATCGTGGACGCGCCGCGCGGCACCATCGCCCGGACCTCCAGCGGCAAACCCAAACGACGCCAGCTGTGGCAGGCGTTCGTCGATGACCGGCTGCCCGGAACCGTGATCACCACGGCACCGCACGGGCAGCGGGACCAGACCGAGCAGACGACGACGGCGTCCTGAGGGACGTCCGGACAGGAGGCGGGAATGACCGACGCGACCAGGTCGACGACGGCCGAGGTACGTACCGAGGAGGAGGTGCGCGACTCGGTCACGGCGATCGTCACCGAGCTGGCGCCGAACCCGGAGCAGACCGAGGGGGCGGGTGACTCGCGGCTGGTCGAGGATCTCGGCTTCCACTCCCTCGCGCTGCTGGAGTTGGCCTTCACCCTGGAGGACGAGTTCGACCTCCCGCCGATCGACGAGACGACGGCACGCAAGATCGTCACCATCGACGCCGTGGTGGCGCACGTCAACGAGATCCTGCGGGACCGCGGCGAGCTGGCCAGTTGACGGCGCTGTCGCTGCGGCTCTTCCTGGCCATGCTGCACACCCAGGAGCTGCTGGCCGGCTACCTGGGTGCCCGGCTCGGCCTGTACGAGGCGCTCGACCGTGGACCGGCCGACGTCGGCGAGCTCTGCGCGCGTACCGGGATCGACGCCCGGTACGCGCGGGAGTGGCTGGAACAGCAGGCGGTGGCCGGTTTCATCGAGGTGGACGACGTGGCCGCCGCGCCCGAGCGACGGGTCTACCGGCTGCCGCCCGGGCACGCCGAGGTGCTGCTCGCCTCGGACAGCCCGCTGTCGTTGGTCTCGCTGACCATGCTGCCGCTGGGCGGGGTGGCCGGGGCGCTGCCGGCGCTGCTGGAGGCGTACCGCACCGGGGCCGGCGTACCGGACGAGGTGTACGGCGACGACTGGCGGCACGGCCACTCCGGCGCCAACCGGTCGTTGTTCACGTACGCCCTGCCTGGCTGGCTCTCCTCGTCGCTGCCGGAGATCCATCAGCGGCTCACCGCCGCGCCGAGCCGGATCGCCGACGTCGGCTGCGGCGCGGGCTGGGCGGCGATCGCGCTGGCCAGGGCGTACCCGCTGGCCGAGGTGGACGGTTACGACCTGGACGCGCCGACGCTGGCCGCGGCGGACGCGAACGCCGCGGCGGCCGGCGTGGCCGACCGGGTCCGGTTCCACCGGCGCGACGCCGCCGACCCGGAGCTGGCCGGCCGGTACGACCTGGTCTGCGTCTTCGACGCGCTGCACGAGATGAGCCAGCCGGTGTCGGTGCTGCGGGCCTGCCGCCGGTTGCGTGGCGACGGCGGCGCGGTGCTGGTGCTCGACGCCAAGGTGGCGCACCGGTTCGTCGCTCCGGGGGACGAGATCGAGCGCTTCCAGTACGCCACCAGCGTGCTGCACTGCCTGCCGGCCGGTCTGGCCGGGCCCGGCTCGACGGCCACCGGCACGGTCCTGCGGCCCGCTCAGGTCCGCCGGTTCGCCACCGAGGCCGGCTACGCCGACGTGCAGATCGTCCCGGTGGACGACCGCTTTCACCGGCTGTACCACCTGACGGGCTGAGCCCAGCGGCTCAGCCCGTCAGCTCGGCGCCCAGCGCCCGCTTGTCCACCTTGCCCACGCCCGTGTACGGCAACGCGGTGCGCAGCTCCAACCGGTCCGGCAGCTTGTACGCGGCCAGCCCGCGCTCGGTGAGGAAGTCGCGCAGCTGCCCCAGCGTGGGTGCGTCGTCGCGCGGGACCACCACGGCACAGGTCTTCTCCCCGAGCACCCGGTCAGGCACGGCGAGCACGGCGACCTCGCGGACCGCCGGGTGTGCGAGCAGGTGCTCCTCCACCTCGCCGGCGGGGACCTTCTCGCCGCCCCGGTTGACCACCTCCTTGATCCGACCGACCACGACCAGCTCACCGGTCGGGGTCCAGCGGACCAGGTCCCCGGTGCGCAGGAAGCCGTCCGGGGTGAAGGTGTGCGCGTTGTACTCCGGGACCCGGTAGTAGCCGCGCAGGGTGGTCGGGCCGCGCACGATCAGCTCGCCCACCTCGCCGCTCGGCTGGTCGCGCCCGGCGTCGTCGACGATCCGGAACTCGTCGGCGGCCGACAGCGGCCGACCCTGGGTGTGCGCGGCGAGTTCCGGTGGGTCGTCCGGGCGGGTGCAGCAGATCGGGCCCTCGGCCATGCCGAAGAAGTGCGCCAGTCGGATCCCCAGCTCCCGGGTCACCCGGGCGGCCACCTCCGGGCTGAGATTGGCGCCACCCACCTCGACCACCAGGCCGGTCAGGTCGGCCCCGAGCACCGGCGCGAGGTCCGCCCACAGTGGCAGGAAGGCCGGCATCAACGTGGTCAGGGTGACCCGCTCGCGGGCGATCAACCGGAACGCCTCGTCCGGGCTGGGGCTGCCGGCCAGCACGGCGGTGGCGCCGACGCTCAACGCGCCGAGCACGCCGGGGCAGCCCAGGGCCGCGTTGTGGGCCACCGGCAGCGCGGCCAGATAGACACCGTCCGATCCGAAACCCATCGCCGCCGCGGTCGCCCGCAGTTGGTACGCGTAGTCGTCGTGGGTGCGCGGAATCAGCTTCGGCAGACCGGTCGAGCCGCCGGAGAGCAGGAAGAACGCGACGTCCGACGGGTCCGGCGCGGGCAGCTCGACGGGCTCGGCGTCCACCTCGGCCAGTGCGGTGAACTCGCCCGGGTCGCCGACCACGAACACGTCCCGCAGGGCCGGGTTCTCGGCGCGCACGTCGGCGGCGAGCTTGCGCAGGTCGAACCCCTGGACCTGGTCGACGGTCACGTACGCGACCGCCTCGGTGTGCGCGCACAGGTGCCCAATCTCGGCCCTGCGGTGCGCCGGCAGGGCCAGCACCGGCAGGGCGGCCAGCCGGAACAGCGCCAGGCACACCACCACGAACTCGACGCTGTTGGGCAGTTGGACCACCACCCGGTCGTGCCGGCCGATGCCACGCGCTCGCAGCCCGGCTGCCAGCCGGTCGGCCCGCCGGTCGAGGTCGCGGTAGCTCACCCGCTGGTCGCCGGTGACCAGCGCGGTGCGTTCCGGATCCGTACGCGCCCACTCCCGGCCCAGGTCGGCGAGCACCTCGCCGCGCCAGTAGCCCTCGGCGCGGTATCGCTCGGCCAACTCCTGCGGCCAACGCACAACCCCGTCCAGCATCCAGAGCCTCCCGCGACGACGGTGACAGCGACCCGGAACACAAGCTAGTGTGCAGATACGCGAGATACAAGACACGTGATAGTGGAGGCGGTTGATGCTGGCGGCGCGGCCCCGTACCGACCTCGGTGCGCTGACCCGGCTCACCGAACTCGCCGACTACATCGTGCCGTTCACCATCCGGGTGATCGCCGAGCTGGGCGTGGCCGACGAACTGGTCGACGGTCCCCGGCCGGTGACCGAGCTGGCCGAGGCGACCGGGGCGCACGCGCCGTCGCTGCTGCGCGCCCTGCGGGCACTGGCCGGCAAGGGCATCTTCACCGAGGTCGAACCGGAGGTCTTCGGGCTGACCAAGCTGGCCGAACCCCTGCGTACCGACCATCCGCTGTCGCTGCGCGACGCGTACCCCCTGATGGCCGCCGACGTACGCGCCTGGGCCGGGCTCGCCCGGTGTCTGCGCACCGGGGAGGCCACCTTTCCGCGGGTGCACGGCACCGACTACTGGTCGTACCTGGCCGGGCATCCGGCCGACAGCCTGGCCGTCGACCGGTGGATGTCCAGCCTGACCAGGCTGCACCTGCGGACCGTGCTGCCGGCGTGGCCGTGGGCGCGGGCACAGGAGGTGGTCGACGTCGGCGGCGGCGACGGCGCGTTCCTGGCCGGCCTGCTCACCCGCTGCCCGGGGCTGCGCGGCACGGTGCTCGACCTGCCGCACGTGGTGGCGGCCGCGCCGGCGCTGCTCGCCCAGGCCGCGGTGGCCGAGCGCTGTCGGATCGTCCCGGGCAGCTTCTTCGACCCACTGCCGGCGGGCGCGGACCTGTATGTGCTCAAGACGATCCTGCCGGGCTGGGACGACGCCGACGCCTCGGCCATCCTGCGCCGGATCGCCGAGGCGATGCGACCGGACAGCCGGCTGCTGCTGCTGGAGGCGATCATCCCGGCCGGCGACGCCTTCGACGTCGCGAAGCTCGTCGACCTGCACACCCTGGTGCTCACCGGCGGCCGGCACCGCACCCGTGCCCAGCTCGTCGACCTGCTGGCCGGCGCCGGCCTACGACTGGACCGGATCGTCCCCACCCCCACGCTCACCGTGATCGCCGCCGGCCCCGCGTCGGCCGCGGCCGACGTCCCCTAGGAGGTATCGATGGCCCCGACCCGACCCCGGATCGACATCGAGTCGGTGTTCCGACTGACCGAGCTGGCCGACTACATCGTGCCGTTCACCGTGCGCGCGGTCGCCGAGCTGGGCGTCGCCGACCAGCTCGTCGACGGGCCCCGGCCGGTGACCGAACTGGCCGAGGCGACCGGGGCGCACGCGCCGTCGCTGCTGCGCGCCCTGCGGGCACTGGCCGGCAAGGGCATCTTCACCGAGGTCGAACCGGAGGTCTTCGGGCTGACCAAGCTGGCCGAACCCCTGCGTACCGACCATCCGCTGTCGCTGCGCGAGGCGTACCCCCTGCTCGAACCGGACATCGAGGCGTGGGCCCACTTCGACCACAGCATCCGCACCGGCCAGGCGTCCTTCGACCAGGTCCACCCCGAGGGCTACTGGCCGTACATGGCCGCCCATCCGCACGACAGCGCCCGGTTCGACGCCTCCCAGCAGGCGGCCACCCGGCTGGAGCTGCGGGCCGCGCTGCCCGCGTACCCCTGGGGCGAGCTGGCCACGGTGGTCGACGTCGGCGGCGGCAACGGCGCCTTCCTCGGCGGCATCATGGCCCGGTTCCCGGCGCTGCGGGGCACCCTGTTCGACCTGCCGCACGTGGTCGCCGACGCCGAGCCGGTGCTGCAGAAGCTCGGTGTCGCGCAGCGGTGCACGGTGACCGGCGGCAGCTTCTTCGAGACCGTTCCGGCCGGCGCGGACGCCTACCTGCTCAAGCGGATCCTCTACGGCTGGGACGACGACAACGCCCTACGGCTGCTGAGGGCCGTGCGGGCGGCGATGCGCCCGGACAGCCGGCTGCTGGTGCTGGAGCCGGTCGTCGAGGCCGGTGACCGGTTCGACGTCGGCCGCCTCTACGACCTGCTGCTGCTGGCCATGGTCGGCGGCGGGGCCCGCTCCCGCGAGCACATCGAACGGCTGCTGGACGCCGCCGACCTGCGGCTCGCGCGCAGCGTGCCCACCATGATGTTCCCCATCCTCGAGATCGTTGCCAAGACGGAGGCGTGAGCAGTGCGACTGGTCGTGGACTTCTCCCGATGCGAGAGCAACGCAATCTGTGTCGGTCAGGCGCCGGAGGTCTTCGACGTCGGCGAGGACGACCGACTGCACATCACCGAGGAGCCGCTGGAGGGCTCCCTGGGTGAGCGGGTACGCGAAGCCGCGCGCCGCTGCCCGAAGCAGGCGCTGTCCGTCGTGGACGACTGACGCCCGCTCCCCGTCGAACGGGGAGCGGGCGACCAGCGCTATTCGTAGTACTCGACGTACGTGATCAACGAACAGCGGTCCTCGGACCCGTACCCCGGACGGGCCATGCCGAGGCACACCCACACCTCCGCCTGGTCCACGTCCTCGACGGGCCACCCGTAGTTCGGGATCTCCGCGCCGGTCGGGGTGGAGGTGTCATCGGCGACGAACGGCCCGCTCGTGGCCCAGTACCCGTACCAGGTGTCGTAGTACCGGAACCAGGCGCGGGCGGCGTACCCGTCGGCCTTCTGGTCCTTGACGTAGTTGTACCTGCTGGTGTCGAGAGTGGGCCGGTAGTTGTTGATGCAGACCCGCGCGCTCGCGGTGGCACCGACTCCTCCGGTGGGGCTGTAGACGGTGGCGCTGCCGGTGCTGCAACGGTTCGCGGCCTGGGCCGGGGTCGGGGCGACGAGCGTCACCGTCGCCAAGGTGAGTACGCCGACGAGCATTCTGAGCAGTCTCGGATACCGCACGGGTTTCCTTTCGGAAGAGGTGACGGCCCGCCCACCCAGGACGGGCCACATGCCGCGATCCCGCTCGTCACGAGGGATCCGCTGGATCTGAGCCGAGGCTATGGGCGTGTTTCGGCTGGCCACCACCGTTCCGGTGTGTCCCGGACAGCACGCCTCTGTCCGGGCTGCTCGCAGGCTTGTTCGGTGTTGTCCCGAACATCTGGGCGCAACGCTGTACGGGCCGTAGCCCACGCCGAGGACGGGGCCACGGAGAGGGATTCATGTTGGGTAGTGTCTGCGTCGCTACTGCGAGTGCAGAACGCCGGCACCCCGCCGCACTCGACCGGAAGGACGGCATGGCCAGCATCGAGCAAGTCAAAGCCGCTCTCGCCCAGGCAGCCGAGCAGGGAAACACGACGACAAGCCAGATCCGCGCCGCCATCGAGGGCACCGACCAGGTGCTCGCCCGTCTGCGCGCGGTGTCTGCCGGCACCGGGCACCCTGCCCTCTCCGAGGCGATATCCCGAGCCGAGCAGAGCAAGCAACGCCTGATCGAGGCGGCCACGACCCTTCAGGGCAGCACCGCGGCGGCCCGGCAGTACATCAGCATCCTTGGCTGACCGTGAGCATCGGCGAGGTCAAGGCAGCCCTCGATGAAGCGAGTCAACTGCTCGACCAGGGCAGAACAACGGTCGAAGGCATCGGCGATTCCCTGAATGAGGCTGCTGAGCTCATGCTCGCCACCCTGCATGACAGTGGTCGGGACGAGGCAGAGAAAGCCCGCAGAGCCGTCGCCGAGGCGGTACGCGAGGTGAAGTTGGCCCTCCGGGTCATTACCGCCGCGCAGGAAAGTGGTGACGATTTCCGGAGGGCGCTGGGGTGAGTGGCCTGCTCGCTCAGGTCGTGGCGCAACTCAGATCCACGATCGACCGGCTTGACGCACTCGCGGTCCAGGCGAACCGTGCCGCCACCGATATCGCCGAGGGAAACGCCCGCTATGCCGCTGTCGGAAGAGGAACCGATCATCCGCAGTTGCGTGCGGCGGTGAGCCAGAGCCGCACCGGAGCCGACAAGGCCCACCGGCTTGCCCGGCTGAGCAGCGAGGCCGCCCGGAACGTCGCCGACTTCCTGCACGCCATATCTCCCGGTTCGGCGCCGCAGCCGGAGGCGGCCGCCTCCGGGCCACCATCTGGGGAGGACCTCCTGGCGGACAGCGACCGACGGGACCTCGCGCGGCGGAGCTTTCTCACCCGCTCGGTGCGAAGGGCGGATGACATCCAGGAGCATGTCTCAGCGGGCACAGACGCACTTCAGAAGGGTGCGAAGGCCCTACGGGACTTCGATGGCCCCTCCGGAACCCACTCGACCGGCACAGGCACCCCCAGCGTGCCAGGTCCCCCAGCACGGCAGAAGATAGATGGCGCGGAGGCCGCGGGAAATCTCGTGGTTGTCGGCCTGTTGGCTGGTGTCGCAGCGCATCGAACCCTCACAGTGGTGAGCACATGGTTAGCGAGGTTCAGCAGACGTGACGAAACAACCGCTCAGCGAACTGATCCGGGCTCTGGCAAGGGCTGACTGGGATGCGGTCGATGCTCTGGTGGTGGAGATCGGTCAACACGGTCTGGCGAATGGCCTTCAGGTCATCGGTGCTGCCTTCGCGATCGCCGTTGACCAACGGTTCGGGCCCGACACCACCCCCACCGATGTAGCCCGATGGGTCGCCGACGTTCGCGCCCAGAACAGGGGGGGAGAAGACCTACCCGCCCTGGAGATGGAGGGCCTGATCCGGGCGGCCCTCGGCGAGGCCGAGTTGGTCGACGGCATCAACCCCGAAACCGCCCTCGGAGCCGAGCTCTTCATGCTCGGGCGGATCCTTGTGGAGGCCAAGCTCGCTCCGGCCGAGCTCGACGAGTTCATCGCGGAGGCAGAGCAACTCGCTGCTGAACATCGTTAGAGAGCGGGGGTGCTACCTCTCACCCACCGGGCACGCCCGCAATATAGCTGCCGATGGATGCCGGGGTGTAGCAGTGATGTCTCGCCGCTTGCTGCCGGACCGACTCGACGCGCGCCAGGCGTTACGTTGCATCCTCGCTCAACCTCCTGACGACTCCAATCGCGATTGTCCGTATGTGGAGACGGACCGAACGCGATAGCTGGTCTGTGACCAAAGAAGAAACGGCTACCGACGGTCATCCGGGGTGGCGGTCTTGGCGGTCATTTGGGTCGGGTGGCGTGCCGTCGACCCACAGCGCCTCGAAGTGCTCGACGTACCGATCGAACGCCCCGCCGTCCTGCCCTCGCCGGAGGTGCAGCGTCACGGAATCCTGTCCGAGCCCGGAACCGATATGGGTTGCGACGATAGCCTCATCGTCGAAGACCCAGACGGACATGGCGATGTGACGGTCAGACAGACGTACCGGGATCACGGCAGGGAGCCTGCCAATTTCCGCACGCGTCATCGCGATCCGTGTTGCCAAGGTTAGCGGCGTGTCTTCCAGCCGCTCACGCTCGGCGGTAACCGGGCTGGCCGGATCACCGAGCAGGAATCGCAGGTCCGCCCCGGAGTTAGCCTTCGCGGTCAGCATGCCGGCAGCACCGGTTACCTCCAGCCAGAGAAAGTAGCTCGTGTAGCCGCCGAACCAGAGCCGGGAGTTCGCGCCCTCGATCGCCTCACGGAAAACCGACCGGGGCAGGTCGGCGCGGCGAGGGTAGAGGGCGACCAGTTCACGGTCGGTTCCCACCTTCACCGCACGTCGGATCATCTCAGGCCACAGCACACCAACATCCTCGCCCAACACCTCGGCTGCGCGCACCCTGGAGCGAGGATGGGGCAGGCGTCCTCGGCTGATCCAACGCTCGACGGTCTTGGCGTCCACGTTGCATCGATCGGCGAGATCGACCACGGTGAAACCCGCCTTCACGATCGCCCATTTCAGTACGTCATTTCGCGCCATGCCAGGGGACCTTTCGTAGACGTCCCCTCAGGGTCACACCCGAGCGGTACTACCGTCCGTGACACGCCGGCAGCATTTCCTGCATGACGTCCGGAGTTGTGGCGATGGTGTTCGGTGGGCTGGTACCGGGTTTTCTGCTCGGGTTGCTGCGCTACTCCGTCGCGCAGGAGATCGCCGAGGTGCTGCGCGTCGACCCAGCCGTACTGCTTGACCCCCGCAAGCCGCCACCGGCTGCGGCCACCGGCCTGGACGGCGTCGACGCGATCCGCGCCGCTCTGGCCCACTACCACCAACGCCCCATCCGAGTCGTCCCCGTCGACGAGGTGCAACGGCACGTCGCGCACGCCTGGCTCACCTACCAGCACGCCCACTACACCCAACTCCTGCGGGCACTGCCCAACCTGCTCGACGCCGCCCACACCACACCGAGCCTGCTGCTGCCCGCGTACCGGATCACCGCCTGCGTCCTCGTCAAGCTCGGCGAGGCCGACCTCGCCTGGCTCGCCGCCGACCGGGCTGTCACCGCCGCCACCGGCGACCCCATCGGCACCGGCACCGCCACCATCGCCGTCGCCCAGGCGCTGCGTGCCCTCGGCCGCGACCGCCTCGCCCTCACGGCGGCCGTCGCCGGCGCGGGCACGGCCGCCGACGATGGGGTACGCGGAACGCTGCTCCTGCAGGCGGCGATGGCCGCAGCCGGCTGTGGCGAGTGCCGCCGCGTCGAGGACCTGATCGACCACGCCGCCACACTGGCCGACCGCCACACCGTGCACGACGATCCGCACCACACCACGTTCGGCCCGATCGCGGTGCTGCTGGCCCGCTTCCTCACCGCCCTGCACCTCGGCGACGCCGACGAAGCCGTGTACCGCCACGAGCAGGCCGTCCGCCGCGACGACTGGCGCCTGCTACCCGCCGAACATCGAGCGGCCCACCTCATCGACGCCGCCCGCGCCTACCTTCAGACTGGCGACCTCGCCAAAGGCGGGCACACGTTGGCCGCGGCCGATGCCGTCGCACCCGCCGAAGTCCGCTTGCGCCCTGCCGCCCGTACCCTCGTCACCGAAATTGCCCACCACGGCCCGGCGGTCGCCAGCGTCGCCCGACTGGCCACCCGCATCGGGCTCACCCGATGACCCGCGACGCCCACTGCGACTCGAACCGGCCGCTGGCCTGTGTTGGCCGAACGCGTCCGAGCTAGCGGGCGACGCCCGCCGCCTGGATGGCCGTCCAGACCCGCTCGGCGGTCAGCGGCATGTCGATGTGCCGGACGCCGAGGTGGCGTACGGCGTCGACGACGGCGTTCTGCACCGCCGGGGGAAGCCCCACCGCCCCCGACTCGCCCAGGCCCTTGGCGCCGAGTGGGTTGACCGGGGTGGGGGTCTGCATGGCGACCGTCTCGAACGAGGGCAGCTCGGCCGCGCCGACCATGGCGTACCGGTGCAGGTCACCGTGCAGCGGCGTGCCGTCGGTGGCGAACCGGACCTCCTCCACCAGCGCCTGGCCGGCGCCCTGTGCCAGCCCGCCGTGCACCTGCCCCTCGGCCAGCAGCGGGTTGAGCAGCACGCCCGCGTCGTCGACCGCCACCACGCGTAGCAGGGTCACCTGGCCGGTCTCGGTGTCCACCCGCACCACGGCCAGGTGCGCGCCGAACGGGCAGGTCGCGGCGGACGGCTGGAAGGTCGCCTCGGCGGACAATCCGCCGCCGGGCTCGGCGGCGTCGTCGGTCACGACGGCGGCCAGCTCGGTCCAGTTGACGGCGTCCGCGCCGGCGGACCGGAACCGTCTACCGGTGAACTCGACCTCGTCGCGGGGCACGCCCAGGCGTACGGCCGCCAGGTCCCGGGCCCGCTCGACGAGAGCCAGAGCCGCCTCGCGGACCGCCATTCCGCCGGTCTGCAACGACCGTGAGCCGCCGGTGCCGCCGCCCTGGGCGACGGTTCCGGTGTCGGAGTAATGCACGTCGACACGGTCCAGCGGCACACCGAGCACGTCGGCCGCGATCATCGCCCAGGCCGTGCCGTGGCCCTGCCCGTGCGGGCAGGTGCCGGAGTGGACGGTGAACCGGCCGGCCCGATCGACCCGGGCCGAGGCGTACTCGCTGCGGGTGTCCGCGCCGGTGATCTCCACGAAGGTGGACAGGCCGATGCCGAGCTGCTCGACGTCGCCACGCGTACGCCGGGCCGCCTGCTCCGCGCGCAGCGCAGGATAGCCGGCCTCGGCCAGCACCCGCTCCAGCGCCGCCGGGTAGTCGCCGGTGTCGTAGCGGGCGCGGGTGATCGTGGTGACCGGGAAGCTCTCCGGTGGCAGCAGGTTGCGCCGGCGTACCTCGGCCGGGTCCATGCCGATCTCCGCCGCGTACAGGTCGACCATCCGTTCCAGCGCGGCGACCGCCTCGGGTTGCCCGGCGCCCCGGTACGACACCACCGGCGTGGTCGTGGTGGTGACGCTGGACGAGCTGAAC
Organism: Micromonospora vulcania; assembly: GCF_042658605.1. Taxonomy (NCBI): domain Bacteria; kingdom Bacillati; phylum Actinomycetota; class Actinomycetes; order Micromonosporales; family Micromonosporaceae; genus Micromonospora; species Micromonospora vulcania. Next base: position 32,906 of record NZ_JBHSQS010000015.1, read on the forward strand.
TTCGCCCGGCTGATGCCGTACGGGCCGGTCAGCATGGTCCGGGTCCAGAACGGCAGGATCGCGCCGATGCGCGGGTACGCCCCGGCGTCCTGCACCACCTCCAGCGCGTACGACATGATCCGCCCGTCGCGGGTGCCGCCCAGCTCCGCGCTCTGGTGCTGGGCCCGGCCGTGCCCGGCGGCGATCATGCTCTCGCTGCGGGTCTCCGCCCAACGCACCGGGCGACCGAGTCGCCGGGCAGCCCAGGCGACGAACACGTCCTCCCGGCTGGCCATCGCCTTGGAGCCGAACGCGCCGCCGACGTCCCCGTTGACCACCCGGACCCGCTCCTCCGGCTCGCCGAGCGCGGCGGCGAGCTGCCCACGCCACAGGTGCACGGCCTGGCTGCCCGCGCGGTAGCGCAACCCGTCCGGCCCCCACTCGGCCTGCCCGGCCCGGGCCTCCAGCGGGCACGGCGCGACCCGCTGGTTGGTCATCCGCTGCCGAATCACCACCTCGGCGCCCTCGTGCAGCTCGGCACGTCCGGCCGGGCGGCGGAAGCCGAGCTTGAGCACCATGTTGGTGCCGGCCTCGGGGTGCAGCACCAGTTCGTCGGCGAGCGCCTGGTCGACGTCGACCAGGGCCGGCAGCGGCACGATGTCGGCCTGCACCAGGGCGGCGGCGTCGACCGCCTCGGCCCGGCCGGTGGCCAGCACCGCGGCAAGGGGTTCGCCGACGAACCGCACCACGCCGTCGGCGAGCACCGGTGTGGTCATCTTCTGGTTCAGCACACCGGCCTCGGGCGGCAGCGGCGGCAGGTCCACGTCCGCCGCGGTGAACACCGCGACCACGCCGGGCGCCCGGCGGGCGGCCTCGGCGTCCACCCCACGCAGTCGGCCGTGCGCCACGCCGGAGCGGACGAAGACCAGCTCCAGGCAGCCGGGCAGGACCACGTCGTCGACGTACGTCCCGCCGGTGGTGAGCAGGGCGCGGTCCTCGGTACGCCGAACCGATCGGCCGATCAATGACATCTACGACTCCTGGTTCCGCCGGGTCAGGCCGGGCCGACCGTGAGCGGGATCGACGCGTACGACCGGAACAGGGCGCTGGGCTCGCGTACCGGCGCGGCGGCCAGGTCGATGCCGGAGAGGAGTCGGGCCAGCCGTTCGAAGACGACCGCCCCCTCGATCCGGGCCAGCGCGGCGCCGAGGCACCCGCGTACGCCGCCGCCGAAGCCGACGTGCGGATTGGGGTGGCGGCCGATGTCGACGCGGCCCGGGTCGGTGAACACGTCCTCGTCGTGGTTGGCGCAGCCGAGCAGCAGGAACACCGACCGGCCGGCCCGGATCACCCGGTCGCCGACCGGGATCGGCTCCAACGCCAGCCGGGCGGTGTACTGGATCGGGGCGTCGAACCGTACGAACTCCTCGGCCGCGGTGCCGGCCAGCGACGGGTCCGCGCGCAGCCGACGCCATTCGTCGGGCCGTTGGGCCAGCGCGATGCTGCCGGTGCAGACCATGTTCATGGTGGTCTCGTAGCCGGTGAAGCAGAGAAAGACGATGTTGTCGACGACCTCCTCGACCCCCTCGGTCGGGTCCGCCACGGCGAGCATCCGGTCGAGCAGATCGCCGTCCGGATCGGCGCGCCGATCGGCGAGCAGGTCGCGGACGTACCCCCGCAGCCAGGTCAACGCCTCGTCGGCCGCCGCGCGGTCGGCCTCGGGCAGGAACGGGGTGAAGGCTCGGCCCAACGCCGCCGAGCGGGGCCACACCTCGGCCCGGGTCCGCGCGGCCGGCAGCCCGATGAGCTCGCAGACCACCGTCGCGGCGACCGGAAAGGCCAGGTCGGCCACGGCGTCCAGCCGCCCGGTGTCCAGGCCTGGCGCGAGCAGTTCGTCGACCAGCTCACCGACCCGGGTCGCGGTACGCCGGGCCACGCCGGGACTGAACGCCCGGACGATCTGCTGGTGCAGCCGGCTGTGGTCGTCCGGGTCGCGGGTGGGGATGATCCGGCGGAACACCTCCCGGGAGAGGTCCTGGGCCATCCGGAACTGCGGGTCGTCCTCGGGGAAGGTGTTGCTCAGCCGGCGGTCGCGCAGCAGCGCGGCCACGTCCCGGTGCCGGGTCACGCCCCAGCTCGCCGGACCGAACCGGCACAGCGGACCGGCGGCCCGCATCCGCGCGTACGTCGGGTACGGGTCGGCGACGACCTCGGGCGCGAGCGGGTCCATCCGCGCCGGCAGGACCCGTCCGGCGGGGCTCACGGCCGCACCGCCACCGGCACGCTGGCGTACGAGCGCAGCGTCCCGTCGGTCTGTCGGCGGGCCGGCCCGTCCGGGGTGAGCACCGCGAAGGTGCGCAGCAGGGTCTCGAACGCGACCTGTGCCTCCACCCGGGCCAGGTAGCCGCCGAGGCAGTGGTGGATGCCGCCGCCGAAGGACAGGTGCGGGTTCTCCGGCCGGGTGATGTCGAGCCGGTCCGGCGTCGGGAACTGCTCCGGGTCGCGGTTGGCGCTGCCGAGCAGCAGGATCAGCACCCGCCCCGCCCGGATGGTGCGGTCGCCGACCTCGATGTCCTCCCGGACCAGCCGGGCGACGCCCTGGATGGGCGCGTCGTAGCGGAGGAACTCCTCCACGGCCCGGGGGACCAGTGTCGGGTCCGACCGGAGCAGGCTCAGCTGATCCGGGTGGTCGAGCAGGGCGGCAACCCCGGTGGCGATCAGGTTGGTGGTGGTCTCGAAGCCGGCGAAGAACGCGAACACCGCGTTGTCCACGATCTCGTCGTGGTCGAGCACCGCGCCGTCGTCGTCGGTCGCGGCGAGCATCCGGGACAGCAGATCCTCGCCGGGTTCGGCGCGGCGGCGGTCGAGGATCTCACCGAGGTAGCCGCGCAGCCACTCGACGGCCCGGTCGGCGGCCGGGCGGTCGGCGTCCGGCACGATCGCGGCGAACGCCTTGCTCAGATCCAGCGCGTACGGCCGGATGCGTTCGTGGTCGGCGGGCGGGATGCCCATCAGGGCGCAGACCACCATCACCGGCAGGGGAAAGGCCAGATCCGAGACCGCGTCGAACCGGCCGGCGCGTCGCGCCGGGGCCAGCAGCTCGGTGACCATCACCTCGATGCTCGGCCGGAGCCGACGTACCAGGGCAGGGCTGAACGCCTTGGCCATCAGCCGCCGCAGCCGGCCGTGCTCGGGTGGATCGCGATAGAGGATGATGCTGCCGAAGAAGGAGCCGGCGGCGCCGTCGCCGGCCGACATCCGGTGGTACGCCGCCGGAAACTCACTGCCCAGGCGCGGGTCACGGACCAACCGGGCGACGTCGGCGTACCGGGTGACACCCCAACTGCCCGGGCCCATCCGGCACAGCGGGCCGGCCGCCCGTAGCGCCGCGTAGGTGGGGTAGGGGTCGGCCACCACGGCGGGGTCGCGGGCGTCGAATCTCGGCGGCATGCCGGTACGGGCCGAGGTCATGCCCGTCAGTATGCTCAACCAAAGATACGAGAAACAAGTACTTCCGAGATACGCGAAACACTACTAGGCTTCCGAGCCATGACCGAGACCGTGGTGAGCGCTGACCCCCGGATCATCGCGATGGAGTTGCTGATGAAGGCCCCGGCCACCGTCAGCAGCCCGTATCCGCATTACCACGCGCTGCGCAGCGCAGCACCGAAGTACCGGATGGAACAGCCCGGTCAGGGCGTCGGATGGGTGCTCACGTCGTACGACGACTGTCGTGCCGCGCTACGCAACCCGTCGCTGGACAAGTCGGCGCAGCGGCCCCGGATGGGTGACTCGCGTGGCCGCGAGGGCGCCCGTACCCTGCTCTTCCTGGACGGGCCGGAGCACACCCGGCTGCGCGGCCTGGTCAGCCGGGTGTTCACCCCCCGACGCACCGAGACCCTGCGCCCCCGGCTCACCGCCTTCGTGGACGGGCTGTTGGACGACATCACCCGCCAGATCGGCCCGGGCGGCGGCGAGGTCGACATCGTCGGCTCGTTCGGCTTCCCGCTGCCGGTCATGGTGATCGGTGAGCTGGTCGGGGTGCCGCCGGCGGACTGGCCGCTGCTGCGCCGGCTGACCCGCGCCGCGTCCGGCGGGCTGGAGATCTTCGCCCCGCCGGAGGTGCTCAAGGCGTCCGACCAGGCGCTCGGCGAGATGGAGGAGTACTTCGCCGACCTGGTCCGCAAGCGCCGTGAGGACCCCCTGGACGATCTCGCCTCCGCGCTCGGCCAGGTCGAGATCGACGGTGACCGGCTCTCGGTCGACGAGTTGATCCAGGTCATCGTGCTGCTCTTCGGCGCCGGTTTCCAGACCATGACCGACCTGATCGGCCTCGGCACGCACGCGCTGTGCCGCAACCCCGAGCAGCTCCAGCGGCTGCGCGACGAGCCCGAGCTGACCCGATCCGCCGTCGAGGAACTGCTGCGCTTCGACTCCCCGGTGCACGTGCTCGGGCGGGCCGCGTTCGAGGACACCACCTTCGTCGACGGCACCAAGTTGGCCAGCGGCGAGCACGTCATCACCCTGATCGGCGCGGCCAACCGCGACCCGGCCCGCTACGCCGACCCGGACGTGCTCGACATCGCCCGGTTCGCCGGCGCCGAACCGCCTGAGACACCGCTGTCGTTCGCCTGGGGACCGCACCACTGCCTCGGCGCGCAGCTCGCCCGCGCCGAGGGGCAGATCGCCTTCCGCCGGTTGGTGGACCGGTTCGCGGTGATCGAGCTGGCCGACCCGGACGCCGACGAGATCGACCTGGAGTGGCGGCACAGCAGCACCTTCCGGGGCCTGGAGGAGCTGCGCGTACGGCTCGTTCCGGCCTGAGCACCCGAACCACGCGCCGACCAGGAGGGGGAGTCCATGCCGGAGGCGGTGATCGTCGAGGCGGTCCGGACGCCGATCGGCCGGCGCGACGGTGTGCTGTCCGGCCTGAAGGCCGTGGAGTTGCTGCGGCACGTGCAGGTCGAGGTGGTCCGCCGGGCCGGCATCGAACCCGGCGAGGTCGAGCAGATCATCGGCGGCTGCGTCACACAGGTGGGCGAGCAGAGCCTCAACGTCACCCGCAACGCCTGGCTCAACAGCGGGCTCGACTACGAGGTGGCGGCGAGCACGGTGGACGCCTCCTGCGGCTCGGCGCAGCAGGCCAACCACCTGATCGCGGCGCTCATCGCCGCGGGCGCCATCGACGTGGGCATCGCCTGCGGGGTGGAGTCGATGAGCCGGGTACCGGTCGGCACCAACCTCTACCAGGGGCCCGGGCACTACAAGACGCCCGACTACCCGTACGACGATCCGCCGAAGGCGCAGTTCGGCGGCGCCGAGCGGATCGCGGCCCGGCAGGGGCTGACCCGCGCGGACGCCGACGCCTACGGGCTGCGCTCGCAGCAACGCGCGGCGCGGGCCCGCGACGAGGGCCGCTTCGACCGGGAGATCACCCCGGTGCCGCTGCCGGACGGCACGCCGGTCCGCGCCGACGAGGGCATCCGGGAGACCACTCTCGACGGGTTGGCGGCCCTGCGACCGGTGGTCCCCGACGGCATCCACACCGCCGGCACCACCTCGCAGATCTCCGACGGCGCGGCCGCCGTGCTGTGGATGTCCCGCGAACGGGCCACCGCGCACGGCCTGCGGCCCCGGGCCCGGCTGGCCCACCAGGTGGTCACCGGCGCCGACCCCTACTACCTGCTCGACGGCCCCACCGTGGCCACCCGCAAGCTGCTCAAACGGGCCGGGATGAACCTCGACGACGTCGACGTCGTCGAGGTCAACGAGGCGTTCGCCGCCGTCGTGCTGTCCTGGGCGCAGCACCACGACGCCGACCTGGACCGGGTCAACGTCAACGGTGGCGCCATCTCGCTCGGGCACCCGCTGGGCAGCAGCGGCAGCCGGCTGCTGGTCACCGCCCTGCACGAGTTGGAACGTGGCGGCGGCGAGGTCGCCCTGGTCACCATGTGCTGCGGCGGCTCGCTCGGCACGGCGTCGCTGCTGGTGCGGGAGTAGCCGGGCATGGACACCGACCTGCGCTCCGCGCCGACACCGCCGGGCTCCGAGGCCCGCGACGCCGCGGGCTTCTACGCCGATGCACGGCACGACCTGCCGGGACCGTTGCACGGCGTACGGGTCCTGGACGTCACCAAGGTCTGGTCCGGCCCGGTGGCGAGTTGCGTCCTGGCCGACCTCGGCGCCGACGTGCTGCGGGTGGAGATGCCCGGCAACCGGGAGGGGCTGATGCCCCCGGAGATCCCCGGCACCGGGCTGTCCTGGTTCCGGCAGAGCGTGCACCGCAACAAACGCAGCATCGGGCTGGACCTGCGCCGCCCCGGCGCGGCCGAGGTGTTCCTGCGGCTCGTCGCCACCGCCGACGTGGTGGTGGAGAACTACAAGCCCGGGACGCTGGACGCCTGGGGCGTCGGCTACCAGGCCTGCCGGGCGGTCCGGCCGGACGTCGTGCTGGTCTCGGTCTCCGGCTACGGCCAGTTCGGCCCCGACGCGGGCCGCCCCGGGTACGACCCGACCACCCAGGCCGCCGCCGGCTGGATGGCGCTCAACGGCGAGCCCGCCGGAGCGCCGTTGAAGTCGCCCACCTTCCTCGCCGACGATCTGGCCGGCCTGCACGCGGTGATCGGCGCGCTCGCCGCGCTGCGCCACCGCGACCAGACCGGCGAGGGCCAGCACGTCGACGTGAGCATGCTGGACGCGCTGCTGTTCTCCAGCAACGGCTACCTCACTCTGGGCGCGACCGGGGTGCCGCTGCGCCGCTGGGGCGACCAGGCCGACTTCGTGGTGCCGGCCGGCTGCTTCCGCTGCGCCGACGGCCACGTCTACGTCGCCGTCCCGCTGGACCGCTCCTGGCGTCGACTCGCCGAGGTCATCGGCCGACCCGAGCTGGCCCGGGCACCCGGGTACGCGACCAACGAGGAACGCCGCGGCAACCGCGAGGCGGTCAACGCGGTCGTCGCCGACTGGTGTGCCGAGCGGGGCTGTGCCGAGGTGGTCGAGACCCTGGACGCGAACGGGATCACGGCCGAGCGGGTCCGTACCTTCGCCGAGGCCGCGACCGACCCGCAGGTGCACGCCCGGGCCATGGTGCAGGAGACGGTGCTGTCCAACGGCAGCACCGCCCCGCTGACCGGCCCGGCCGTCAAGTTCTCCCGGACGCCGACCGCGGTCCGTTCCGGCGCCCCGGAACCCGGGGCGGACACCGAACGGATCCTCGACGAGGTGTTCGTCGACGCGGCCACCCGGGAACGGCTACGCGCGCAACGGGCGATCGGATGAGGCGGAGGTGACATGGCAACGGCAGGCGACGCGCCGCGCTGCGCGCTGGTGACCGGGGTGTCCCGGGGGATCGGCCGGGCGGTCGCGCTGCGGCTGGCCGCCGAGGGGTACGCGGTGGCGGGCTGCTACAGCGCGCCCAGCGAGGCCGCGGACAAGACCCGGGCCGAGGTCGAGGCGTACGGGGTCGGGGCCTGGTTCGGGCCGTGCGACGTGACCGATCCGACCGCCGTGGACGAGTTCGTCTCCGCCGCGGAGCAGCACCTCGGGCCGCTCACCGCGCTGGTCAACAACGCCGGCATCACCCGGGACCGGCCGCTGGTGCTGATGGCCCCGGACGAGTGGCACGACGTGATCGGCACCAACCTCACCGGCACCTGGAACACCTGCCGGACCGTCGCGTTCCGCTTCCTCAAGCGACGCCGGGGGGCCATCGTCAACCTCTCCTCGGTCGCCGGGGTCACCGGCAACACCGGGCAGACCAACTACGCCGCCAGCAAGGCCGGCATCATCGGGCTCAGCCTGTCGCTGGCCAAGGAGGTCGCCGGGTACGGCGTACGGGTCAACGTGGTGGCACCCGGCTTCATCGACACCGACATGACCGCCGCGCTGCCGTCCAAGCTGCGCGACACGGCCCTGCGACAGATCCCGCTGGGCCGTTTCGGCGCACCGGCCGACGTCGCCGAGCTGGTCGAGTTCCTGCTCTCCGAGCGGGCCAGCTATGTCACCGGCCAGGTCGTCCGGGTGGACGGGGGGATCGTCCTGTGACCGCCGCATCCACCTTCAGCGCCGGGACCCGCCCCGCCGACATCTACCCGGCGGCGGCGCCGCTGCCGGCGATCGACTGGGTCGAGGTGTCCGCCGGCCCGCGCGGCGGGATCAGCCTGCGCGCCGGAACCACGGTCGATCCGGCCGACGTCTACCTGGGCGGGCACTTCCCGGAGCTGACCGTCTATCCGGGCGTGTTCACCCTGGAGACGATCGAGCAGGCGGTGACCGCGGCGGTCGGCTACTGCGCCGGCCGGCTGCCCCAGCTGCACCGGTTGCGGTCGGCCCGGTTCCTCGCCCCGCTGCTGGCCGGCGACACGCTGACCGTCGAGGCGTCGGTCAGCCCGGTCGCCGCCGACCAGTCGTTCGAGGTCGCCGCCCAGTGCGTACGCGGCGACGGCGTACGCGCGGCGACGGTCCGGGCCGTGTTCCGCTGGCCGACCCCGGACGGGGAGGGCGGCTGATGAGACTGGAACACGGCGAACTGCGGGCCCTGCTGCCGCACCGGTACCCGATGCTGCTACTCGACCGGGTCGAGAGCGTCGAGCCGGGAACGACCCTGGAGGCGGTCAAGGCGGTCACCGGCTGCGAACCCTGCTACCGGGGGATCGCCGAGGGGCAGCCCACCGACCGGTACGCGTACCCCGCCTCGCTGCTGATCGAGTCCTTCGGTCAGGGCGCGGCGGTGCTCTGGCTGCTGTCGCGCCAACCGGGAACGGCCGGGCTGCCGATGTTCACCGCGGCCCGCGACTGCGTGCTGCTGCGCCCGGTGTACCCGGGCGACGTGATCCGGCACCGGGTCCGGCTGGAACAGGTCGTCCACGGGGCCGCGTTCGCCTCCGGGTCCAGCTGGGTCGGGACCGACCAGGTGGCGGAGTTCGGTTCGATGATGGCGGTCGTCCGACCGGCCGACGCCATCGCCGGAGCCCGAGAATGAGAGGAAGAGGGAACCGCGATGAGTGAACGCGAACAGCACATGGCCGAGCTGCGGGAGATCGTGGCCGAGGTGCTCGAGTTGGAGCCCGAGGAGGTCGCCGACACCGCCGACTTCGTCGAGGAGTACGAGGCGGACTCGTTGCGGGCGATCGAGATCCTGGCCCGGATCGAGAAGAAGTACAAGGTGGAGATCCCGCAGGCCGAGTTGAACGAGATGCGCAGCCTCAAGGCCGTGCACGAGGTGGTGGCGCGGCACGCCGGCTGGCAGGACTGACCGTGAACCGCGTGGTCGTCACCGGGCTCGGGCCGGTGTCCGGCATCGGCATCGGTGTCGACGAGTTCACCGCCGGGCTGCGCTCCGGGCGGTCCGCCGCCGCCCCCATCACCAGCTTCGACGCGACCGGCTTCCCGCACCACTGGGCCGGTGAGGTGCCCGGGTTCCGGCCGGAGGCGTTGCTGCGCCGGCTGCGGATCGCGGACTGGGGCCGCTCGGCGCTGTTCGCGGCGGCGGCGGCCCGGCTGGCCGTGACGGACGCGGGTCTGCCGCTGCCCGCCGCCGATCCGGGGCGCATCGGCGCGGTCGTCGGCACCACCAGCGGCGAGTCGACGGTGGTGGAGCAGCTCACGGCCGAGCTGGTCGCCGGCGGCTATCCGGCGATGTCCGTCGAGGCGCTGCGGCAGGCGCCGGCCGAGCGGTTGGCCTACGCGGTGAGCGCGGAGCTGGGGCTGGCCGGGGAGTCGGTCACCCTCACCACCGCCTGCTCGGCCAGCAACTACGCCATCGGGTACGCGTACGACCTGCTCTGCTGGGGCGAGGCGGACGTGATGGTGGCCGGCGGGGCCGACTCGGTGTGCCGCTGGGCGCACGCGGGCTTCTACCGCCTCGGCGCGCTGACCGAGCGGGCGTGCCGGCCGTTCGACCGGGACCGTTCCGGGATCCTCACCGGCGAGGGCGGCGCGGCCCTGGTGCTGGAGACCCTGCAGCACGCGCAGGACCGGGGCGCGCGGATCTACGCCGAGGTGCTCGGGTACGGCGTGAACTGCGACGCCCACCACATGGTCGCGCCCAACGAGGAGAGCGTCGCGGCGTGCATGCGCCTGGCCCAGGACAACGCCGGGGTCAAGCCGGAGGACGTCGACTACATCAGCACCCACGGGACCGGCACGCCCGCCAACGACCTGTGCGAGGCGCGGGCCATCCGGGCCGTGTTCGGCGACCGGGTGCCGCCGGTCAGCTCGATCAAGTCGATGCTCGGGCACACCATGGGCGCGGCGAGCGGCTTCGGCGCGATCGCCACCACCCTGGGCATCCGGCACGGGTTCCTGCCCCCGACCATCAACTGGGCCAACCCCGACCCGGAGTTGCCGTGGATCGACCCGGTGCCGAACACCGCCCGGTCGGCCACCGTCCGGGTGGCGCAGAACAACGGCTTCGCCTTCGGCGGCAACAACGCCATCACGATCTTCGGGGCGATCCGGTGACCGGCCTGGTGACCGGCTGGTCGGTGCTCAGCGCCGCCGGGGACACCGGCGCCGAACTGCTGGCCGCCGTACGGGCCGGCGCGGTCGTGCGTACCGACGTCCGGGACCGCTTCGACGAGCCGCTACCGGCGGCCGAGGCGCCCGCGATCGCCGACTTCGACGTACGCCGGCTGCTCGGCCGCAAGGGCACCAGCTTCCTGGACCGGGCCACCGCGCTGGCCATGGTGGCCTGCGGACGGGCGCTGGCCGACGGGGAGCTCACCCCGGACGACGACAACCGGCACCGCGTCGGCGTGGTGCTGGGCACCACCACCGGCAGCCTGAAGTCCACCATGGACTTCTCCCGCGAGACGTTGGTGCAGGACAAGCCGTACCTGGTCAACCCGGTGCTGTTTCCGAACACGGTGATGAACTGCGCGAGCGGTCAGGCGGCGATCCGGTACGGGCTGCGCGGCGTCAACGCCACCGTGGCTGGCGGCCCGCTCGCGTTCCTGTACGCGCTGCGCTACGCGCTCAACGCCATCCGCCGGGGATACGCGGACGCGCTGCTGGTCGGCGGGGTGGAGGAGTACACGCCGAACACGGCATGGGCGGCGGAGCTGGCCGGCACCGGCCCGGCCGGCGAGGCGGCGGCCGTCTACCTGCTGCGCCGCCCGACGCCCGGGGACGCCGTCGCGCCGCGCGCGGAGGTGCTCGCGGTGGCCACCGGCTTCGCTCCGGACGGAACCGCCGACGGCCTCGACGGCTGCGTCCGCCGTGCGCTGGTCACCGCGCGTGTCCGTCCGGCCGAGGTCTGGGCGGTGGCCGGCGGTGACCTCGGCGGGGACAGCCTGCGGGGGGTGGTGCCGGTCGCCGCGCAGCGACTCTCGGTACGCCCGGCGCTCGGTGACTGCCAGGCCGCCACCGGTGCGCTGGCCCTGGGCGTCCTGCTGGCCCGGTACGCCGAGGATCCCGCCGTGCGTGGGCGGCCCGCGCTGATCACCGGCCAGTCCCGCGACGGCGCGGTGGCCGCGGCCGTGGTGCGGGGGTAGGCGGATGCCGGCGACCATCACCGCCAGCGCGGTCCGCACCTGCTTCGGGGACGGGCCGGCCACCTTCGCGGCGCTGCTGCGCGGTGACTGCGGCGCCGCCCCGCTGCGGCGGTCCGACCCACGGCGGGTGGGCGTCGGGTACGGCTACCCGATCGCCGACGACCGGCCGTTCGGCCCGAGCCGCTGGCTGACCGACTGCGTGGCCGAAGCCCTCGCCGCCGCCGGTCTCGATCCGCGCCGCCGCCGGGTGGTGAGCCTCATCGGCACCGGGCTGCGCGAGTCGGCCGAGGTGGAGCGGGCCGCCCTGGACGGGTCCGTCGACTTCCCCGCCGAACGGCTGCACTTCGCCGGCGCGGTCAGCACCGCGGCGCCCGGGGTGCAGCGGGTGGTCACGCTGGCCAACGCGTGCAGCGCCGGCGGGCACGCCCTCGCCCTGGCCCAGGACCTGGTGGAGACCGGCGAGGCGGACGCCGTCCTGGTCGGCGGCACCGACGGCAGCACCGCCTCGATGCTCGCGATGATCGGCCGGGTGGCCGCCCGAGCGGCGGACCGGGTCATGCCCTTCGACGCCGACCGTGCCGGAGTGCTGCTCGGCGACGGCGCGGCCGTCCTGGTCGTCGAGCCGGAGCGGTCCGGTGCGGGCCTGGCCCGACTGCTGGCCACCGGCCTGTCCTGCGACGCCGGGCACGAGACGGCACCCGACCCGGCGGGCATCCTGCGGGCGGTACGCGACGCGCACCACCGCGCCGGCCGTCGACCCGACCAGGTCGACCTCGTGGTGGCACACGGCACCGGCACCGCGCTGAACGACGAGACCGAGGCACGGGTCGTCGCGGAGGTCTTCGCCGACTGCGAGCCGGGTCCACTCGTCACCGCCGTGAAGGGCGCGGTGGGCCACACGTCCGGCGGATCCGCGCTGCTCAGCGTCGCCGTCGCCGTCGAGATCCTGCGTACCGGCCAGGTTCCGCCGATGGTCGGGCTGACCCGGCCGGCACCCGAGGCGGCCGGCCTGCGACTGGTCCGCGACGCGGCGGTCCGGGCCGACCCGCGGGTGGCGCAGGTCGACGCGTTCGGCTTCGGCGGCCTCAACGCCGTCACCCTCCTGGAGGCGCTGCGATGACCGGCCGCACCGAGGCCGTCGGGCACCTCGCGACGATGCCGGCGTCCACCGCCGTGTCGGACCGGGACCGTCCGGTGGTCGCCGTGCTCGGTGCCTCGCTGCACCTGCCCGGCGTCGACCTGCCGGCTCTGCCGCCGGGGCACCGGACGCAGGTCGCCGAGGAGCCGGCCTGTCCTGCCGACCGGGCCGCCGACCTGCTCGGCCGCAAGGGTCTGCTGGCCAAGGAGCCGGCGACGCGGCTCGCCCTCTGCGCCGTGCACCGGGCACTGGGCCTGGCACCGAAGGCGCCCCGCCGCACCGGCCCGGCGGATCCACGTACCGCCGTGGTGGTGAGCTCCAACCTGGGCAACGTCGCCACCGTCGGCGACATCGCCCTGCGGCTGCGCGAGGGCGGCCTGCGGGAGGTCGGGCCGCTGGAGGCACCGAACGCCTCCAGCAACGTCATCGCCGGGGCCATCGCCATCTGGTTCCGGTTCGGCGGCCCCAACCTCACCGTCTGCTCGGGCTCGACCGCCGGCCTGGACGCGATCTGGCTGGCCGGCCTGCTGCTGCGTACCGGGCGGGCCGACCGGGTGGTGGTGGTCGGCACGGAACCCGACGACGCGCAGGCCCAGGCCCTGCACGCCGCCAGGGCAGGAGCCACCGCAGGCCGTCCACTGTCGGCCGGCGCGGCCTGCCTGCTGCTCGGCCCGGTCGACGCGCCGCAACGGCCGTTGGCCCTGCTCGGACCGGTACGCGCAAACGAGCCCACCGCCGGTGCCGGACGTAACCCGCTGTTCGACGGGACCGCCCTGCCGGGCGACCACTACGGAGCCGCCGGCGTCGTGCACACCGCGCTGGCCGTACGCCTGGCCACCGCGACACCGACGGCCGGCGCGACACCGACCGGCACGGTCCGCTGCGGCGACCCGGTCGACGGCTTCCGTGAGCTGAGCGTGCTGGCGGCCCGACGATGACCGGCACACCACCGCCGGCCGTCGTGCACCCGGTCGCCGGCCCGGAGTCCGGGGCGCCGACCGTGCTGCTCGCGCACGGCATGTCCGACACCTGGCGCAGCTGGCTGCCCCTGGCGGCACGGCTGCCCGTCGGCTGGCGGCTACTCGCGGCCGAACTGCCGTGGAAGGCCGGCACGGACCACGGCTGGCGACGTCGCGGCACCCCGGGGTCCTGGCTCGCGGCCACCGTACGCGCCCTGGCGACGCCGCCCGACGTCGTGGTCGGTCACTCGCTCGGCGCGAACGCGGTACTGGAGATGCTGGCCACCGAACCGGACGTGGCACCGCGCGGCGCGATGCTCATCGCGCCCTTCTACTGCCCGCCCGACCTGCCGATCACCTGGGCGCTGCACGATCGGGCGCAGGCCAACTTCGTCCAGATCATCGACGAGGGGCTGCACAACCGTCTCGGCCCCCGGCTGGCCGAGTTGGACGCGGAGACCCTGGCCGCCATGCGGGACATCATGGTGGACCGGATCGGACCGGTCGGATTCACCACGCTGTTCGACCACTTCACCGCGACCGCAAGCCTGCCGCTGCACGCGGTGACCGTGCCGACCATGGTGCTCACCGGCGGCCGGGATCCCGGCCTGGACGGGCCGCGCGCTGGCGCGCTGCGGGCGCACCTGCCCGACGCGCACATCGTCGTCGAGCCCGACTACCACCACTTCTGTCATCTCGACCGGGCCGCCGAGGTGGCCCGACACGTCGCGGGCTTCGTCGAGAAGGTCTGCCCCGCCCCCGCGATCCGAGGAGGTACGCCGTGACCACGGCGGTCCAGAACACGTCCGTGACGCTGTGCGCCCGACCGGGCTTCGAGGGCGCGAACATCCGCACCTGGATCGGTTTCAAGCACTTCGCGTACCTGGTGGAACAGGGCGTCCTGCAATGGTTCCGGGAACAGGGGCACGGCCCCGGCCGGCTCTTCCACGAGCACGGGGTGGGGTTGTCGATCCGGGACTGCTCGCTGCTGCTGCCCGCCGTACTCGACGTCGACGACGAGGCGACGGTGGTGACGACCCCCGCCGCCAACGGCCGGTTCGCGGTCCGGATGGGTGTCCGACGCGCCACCGACGTCACCGTCTGCCGGGCCCGGGTGCGGGTCGCCCTGATCCGGGAGGCGGACGTACCGCCGACGGCGCCGGTGCCGGCGGAGCTGGCCGGCCTGGTGCAGGAGCCGGCCATCGGCGAGCCGGGGCCGGCGGCCGGCGGCGATCCGGCGCAGGTCCTGCGCTGCGGCGGCGCGGGGTTCGTCTGGGCCTGGCGGGTGCCCTACTTCTACTGCCAGTACTCGCAGCGGATGCAGCACTCCGGCTACGTCCGGCTGCTCGAGGAGGTGGTCGACCGCTACCTCGCCGAGCGGGGCGTGTCGGTGCCCCGGATGCTGCGCGAGCGGGGTTGGATCCCGGTGGTCTCCCGGGCCCGCGTCGAGGTGCTCGGCGATGCCCGCCTGGACGAGCCGATGTGGGTCACCTTCACCGTCACCGACGTGCTCAAGGACGTCACGTACGACGCGCGGATGGACTGCCACGTGGTCCGCGACGGACGCCTGGTGCGGGTGGCGACGGCCAGCATCCTGCACGGGTACGCGGTCAGCCGTGGCCCGGAGGCGGGCCGGTTGGCCACCCTCGACCCGGACACCGTCGCCGCCATCACCGGCGGGGGTCGGTGATGGCGGCGAAGCGGCCCCGGCTGTACTTCTCCTTCCGCAGCCCGTACAGCTGGCTGGCGGTGGAGCGGCTGACCCGGGCGCTGGGCCGTCCGCAGGAGGTGCTGGAGTTCGTCCCCTACTGGGACCCGGACGCGCGTACCGAGGCGGCGCTGACCGCCCGTGGTGGCACGTTCCACTACGTGCAGATGAGCAAGCCGAAGCACCTCTACCTGCTGCAGGACGCCAAGCGCCAGGCCCAGCGGCTGGACCTGCCGATGCGCTGGCCGATCGACATCGACCCCTGGTGGGAGATGCCGCACCTGGGCTGGCTGGCGGCCCGGCAGCACGGCGCGGGGGAGGCGTTCTACCGGGAGGTGATTGCCGCCCGCTGGCAGCGGGGCGAGGACGTGTGCACGCCGCCGGTGCTCTCCCGGGTCGCCGAGCGGGCCGGCGTGGACCCGACGGTGGTGCTCGGCGCGGTCGAGGACGAGGCGATCCGGGCCGCCGGGGTGGACTGCCTGCTGCGGGCGTACGAGGAGGACATCTTCGGCATCCCCTATCTGCGGCTCGGCCCGCACCGGTTCTGGGGCGTGGACCGGGTGGACGACTTCCTCGCCGCGTACGCCGAACGGACCGGTACGCCGGTCCCGCCGCCACCTGTGCCGGCGGGCGTGGGCGGTTACGACACCGACACCGGAGGCGGCTGTGGCTGAGCGACGAGACCCGGAGCAGGAGCGGACCCACCGCCGTCGGCAGCTGGTCCTGACGCTGCGCGCCTTCGCCCTGGCCGGGTTCGACGAGGGCGCCGGCGGTCACGTCACCGCCCGGGACCCGATCGAGCCGGACACCTTCTGGATCAACCCGTTCGGCCGGCACTTCGGCCACGTGCGGGACGACGACCTGCTCCGGGTCGACCACACCGGGGACGTGGTCGCCGGCTCGGGCCGGATCAACCCCGCCGGGTACGCCATCCACTCGGCCATCCACAAGGCCCGTCCGGACGTGGTGGCCGCCGCGCACACCCACTCGATCCACGGTCGGGCGTTCTCGGCGCTGGGCCGGCCACTCGCGCCGATCACCCAGGACGCCTGCGCGTTCTTCGAGGACCACGAGGTCCACGACGAGTACGGCGGGGTGGTCCTCGACGGTGCCGAGGGGGACCGGATCGCGGCGACGCTGGGCACCGCCAAGGCGGTGGTGCTGCGCAACCACGGTCTGCTCACGGTGGGCGGCTCGGTGGCCGAGGCCGCCTGGTGGTTCCTCGCGATGGACCGCTGCTGCCAGGTGCAGCTGCTCGCCCAGGCGGCCGGCGACCTGGTGCTGATCCCCGCCGACGCCGCCCGGGCGGCCCGCTCGGACATCGGCACCCCGCAGATCGCCCGGTTGAACTTCCGGCCGGTCGCGGAACACGTCCTGGCCGTCAGCACCGACCTCACGGACTGAACGACGCGCAGACAGGAGTGACCAGTGGCCGAGCTGCTGCAGAACATGGTCCGGGACCGGGCCGGCGATGTCGCGCTGACCGACGAGCGGACGACCCGCACGTGGGCGGAACTGGACCGGTCGGTGGACCGGTGGATCGGCGTGCTGCGCGGGGCCGGCCTGGCCGAGGGCGACCGGGTGGCGTTCGTGCTCGGCAACCGGCACGAGACGTTCGAGGCGCTGCTCGCCTGCGTACACGCGGGGCTGGTGGCGGTGCCGGTCAACTGGCACCTCACCGCGCCGGAGATCGCCCACATCCTGACCGACTGCGGCGCCCGCGCGGTGCTCACCGAGGCGGCGTACGCCGAGGTCGTGCGCGACGCCGTGCGGCGTACACCGGCCGGCCCCGAGCTGCTGGTCACGGTCGACGGCGGGGAGAGGTTCACGGCGCTGGACGACCTCCCGGTCGGCCCGGTGGTGCCGGCGGTCTCCGGTGGGGTGCTGCTCTACACGTCCGGCACCAGTGGACGCCCCAAGGGGGTGGTCAACCCGCTGCTCAAGGTCGGCGCCCCGATCGACCGGGTGGCCGCCACCACCGAGGCGCTCGGCGGTGGGCTGGGCATCCCGACCGACGGTCAGGCCCTGCTGGTCGGCCCCTGGTACCACTCGGCGCAGCTGTTCTTCGCCCAGTTCCCGCTGCTGCGCGGCTGCACGCTGGTGATCCGCCGCGGCTTCGACCCGGTCGAGGTGCTGCGGTTGATCGACGAGGAGAAGATCACGATCAGCCACCTGGTGCCGACCCAGTTCATCCGCCTGCTGCGGGTCGACGCGGCCACCCGGGCGGCGTTCTCCGGCGCGAGCCTCGCCCGGATCTGGCACGGCGGCGGTCCCTGCCCACCGGAGACGAAGCGGGCGATGATCGACTGGTGGGGGCCGGTGTTCGTGGAGTACTACGCCGCGACCGAGGCCGGCATCGTCACGCTCGCCGACTCGCACACCTGGCTCGCCCGACCGGGCACGGTGGGTCGGCCGGCTCCGCCCACCGAGGTCGTGGTGGTCGACGACGAGGGTCGTGCGGTGCCGGCCGGGCAGGCGGGCCGGGTGGCCGTGCGGCGTCCCCCGGGCCGCGGCTTCCACTACCACAACGCCCCGGAGCAGACCGAGAACGCGCACGTCGCCCCGCACACCTTCACCGTCGGTGACCTCGGCTACCTGGACCAGGACGGTTACCTGTTCCTCACCGGCCGCTCGGCGGAGCTGATCGTCACCGGCGGGGTGAACGTCTATCCGGCCGAGGTGGAGGCGGTGCTGCTGACCCATCCCGCCGTGCAGGACGGGGTGGTCATCGGTGTGCCGGACCCGGAGTTCGGCGAGCGGATCCGGGCACTGGTGCAACTCGACCCGGCGTGGCCGGCCGAGGGCATCGAGAAGATCCTGGACGCGCACTGCCGTGCCGGCCTGGCCGGTTTCAAGGTGCCACGCTCGTACGAGGTGGTCGACCGGATTCCCCGTGAGCCCACCGGCAAGGTTCCCCGGCGGGCACTGCGGGACCGTTACCAGTCGAGTCTGCTGGCGGATCCGGCCAGCTACCTGACCGGCGTACCGCACGACGAGTTCGCGCGTCGTCGGCGCGAGGCCCCGGTGGCGTGGGTCGACGAGGTCGAGCTGACCCGTACCGACCAGGATCGTGCGGTCCGCTCGCGGGGCCCGGGTTTCTGGGCGGTCACCCGGTACGCGGCGGTGTCCGAGGTGTCCCGGGACCCGGCGACGTTCTCGTCCGCGGTCGGTGGGGCGTTCCTCGCCGACCCCCGCACTCCGCAGGACCTGGAACGCAACCGGCAGCTTCTGATCAACATGGACGCTCCGGAGCACGCCTGGGTACGCCGACTGATCGCGGGGGCGTTCACTCCGCGCGCGGTGGGGCGGCTCGGCGAGCTGGTCACCCGGCACGCCGAGGAGGTCGTCGCCCGGGCGGTGGCGGCGCGGGAGATCGACGTGGTGGCGGACCTCGCGGCCGAGCTGCCGCTGCTCGTGCTCACCGACCTGCTCGGTATGCCGCAGTCGGACCGTGCGCTGCTGTTCGAGTGGAGCAACAACCTGGTCGGGTTCGACGATCCGCGCTACGGCGGGGGCAGCGTGCAGCGTTACCGGGACACCTTCGCCGCGGCCTTCGGGTACGTGCGGCAGGTGGCCGCCGAGCGGCGGGCCCGACCGACCGACGACCTGCTCAGCCTGCTCGTGCACGCGGAGTCCGACGGCCGGGGCCTGACCGACGCGCAACTGTGTCAGCTCTGGCTGCTGCTGGTCATCGCCGGCAACGAGACCACCCGGCACCTGATCTCCAATGGGGTGCAGGCGTTGCTGGAGCACCCCGAGCAGCGGGACCGGCTGATCGCCGATCCGGACCTGACCGGGCCGGCGGTGGAGGAGCTGCTGCGCTGGGTCACGCCGATCATGCAGTTCCGGCGGACCGCCACCCGCGACACGATCCTGGACGGCACCCCGATCACCGCCGGGGACAAGGTGGTCGTCTTCTACACCTCGGCCAACCGGGACTCCGCCGCGTTCGCCCACCCCGACCGGCTGGACCTGGGCCGCGATCCCAACCCCCACCTGGCCTTCGGCATCGGACCGCACTTCTGCCTGGGCGCACACCTGGCCCGGATGGAGATGGCGGCCTTCCTCACCGCGATCCGCCCGCACCTGGGCGGACTCCGACTGACCGGTCCGGTGCACCGGATGCGGACCAACTTCATGAACGCCATCACCGCGATGCCCGCGCGCTTCGACGCCGCGCCAGAAGGGGAGTGACCCCATGCCACTGGACCTGCACTGGTTCCTGCCGTCGCACGGCGACGGCCGTGACCTGGCTGAGCCGGCCAGGGGCGGCACCAGGCCGGCCCGGGTCACCCGCCGGCCGCCGGACATCGGCTATCTGGCCCAGGTGGCCCGCGCCGCCGACCGGCTCGGGTTCACCAGCGTGCTCACCCCGGCCGGGCTGTTCTGTGAGGACCCGTGGGTGGTGGCATCCGCGCTGGCCGCGCAGACCGAGCGGCTGAAGTTCATGATCGCCCTTCGGCCGGGGCTCGCCTCGCCCACCCTGGTCGCCCAGATGGCCGCGACCCTGCAACGCGTCTCGGGCGACCGGGTGCTGCTCAACATCGTCGCCGGCAGCGACCCGGACGAGCAGCACCGGTACGGCGACTGGCTGGACCACGACGCCCGGTACGCCCGCGCGGAGGAGTTCCTCACCGTCCTGAACGGTCTCTGGGCCGGTCGACCGGTCGACCACAGTGGCGAGCACTACCGGGTCGAGGGCGGGTTGCTGGCCCGACCGCCGGCCGTCGCGCCGGAGGTCTTCCTGGGTGGGTCGTCGCCGGCCGCGCAGCGGGCCGCGTCCCGGCACGCGGACGTCTATCTGGCCTGGGGCGAGACGCCGGCCCTGCTCGGGGAACTGCTGGGTCGAGCTCGGGACCTCGCGGCACAGGCGGGTCGCACACTGCGTACCGGCAGCCGACTGCACGTGATCACCAGGGACACCGCGCGCGAGGCGTGGGCCGAGGCGGACCGGCTGCTCGCGGGCGTCGACTCGGCCCGGATCGCCGCCGCCCGTCAGCGGTTCGCCCGCACCGATTCCGAGGGTCAGCGGCGGGCGGCGGCGCTGCACGCGGGCGGCAATGCCCGGATGGAGGTGTACCCGAACGTCTGGGCGGGTTACTCGCTGATCCGCCCCGGCGCCGGCGCGGCGTTGGTGGGCAGCCACGAGGAGGTCGCCGAGCGGATCGCCGAATACCACGCCGCGGGGGTCGAGCACCTGATCATGTCCGGGCAGCCGCACCTGGAGGAGGCGTACTGGTTCGGCGAGGGGGTGCTGCCACTGCTGCGGCACGACGGCCTCCTGGGCGCCGAGGCCGTACGGACACCGGAACTGGCGGTGGGCCGATGACGTCGTCCGTCGCCGAGTTGCCGTTGACCGTGCTGATCGGTAACCCGAAGCCGCACTCCCGCACCCGTACGGTGGCGCTGGCCGCCGCGGCGGCCCTGCATGCCCGGCTGACCGGCGGCCCGATCACGGTCGACTCACCGACCGTGGTCGACCTGTCCGAGTTGACCGCCGAGCTGGTCGGTCAGGGCAGCCGGCCGGAGACCCTCGACGAGGTCCTGGAGGCGGTACGCCGACCGGGGCTGCTGCTGGTGGCCAGTCCCACGTTCAAGGCGGCGTACAGCGGCCTGTTGAAGCTCTTCGTGGACGTGCTGCCCCGGGGCGCGCTCGTCGGCGTGGTGGCGGTGCCGTTGATGACCGCCGCCCGGGCCGGTCACCAGCACGTCGTGGACACCCACCTGGGCGCGCTGCTGGCCGAGGTGGGCGCGTGCGTACCCACGCCGGGCCTGTGTGTGCTCGAGCGGGAGTTCGACACGGCGGAGGTCGGCATCGAACGCTGGTTGGACCGGGCGGCGCCGGCGGTCACCGGCGCGCTGGTCGACGTGTCCGGCGTCAGCCGGCGCTGACCTCGTCGTGCTTGCGACGCATCCGGCTGATCCACCCCTGTGCCGTGTGCACCGGAACGTCGAAGTGCTCGGCCACCCGGCTGATCGTGCCGACCTGCTCGTAGACCGCCTCCAGGTCCGCCGGGTCCGGCGCCCGCCGGTAGGCGCGGCCGGCCTTGAGGCGGCTGAGCCGGTCGGGTTCGCCGGCCCGCCGGGCCGGGCGGGGCGGTTGCGGCCGTGGCGCGGCAGCGGGGACCGGGCCGACGGTCACGGCCGGGCGCGGCACGGGGGGCTCGACATCGCCGCCCGCGCGGCCCCTGTCCCGGTCCTGCGGCGGGATGAAGGCGCGCAGCAGGGCGTCGAAGTCGACGTACGGCAGCTCGCCGGTCAGCCCGGCGCTCTGCGGTGCCCGGACGGTGAGCTCGCGTACGACCGGGTGACCGTTGCCGGTCTCGAGGCGTACGACGGTCTGGGCCACCGGGCCGGTGATCTCCTCACCGTCGTCCTCCACGGGCACGATGGTGATGATGTATTGACTCACGACGATGCCTTTCCTGCGCATCTCCGGTCGAGCCAGTGTGGCTTCCGGCCCGCCGACCGGCCCTGTCGGGTTTGGTCGGTAGTGGGAGACAAGATATCAGATTCCCGCAGGCAGAAGACGAGATATCCGACACTCCCAACCTGATGCCTATCCTTCATCTCCGTTTGTGCGGCGAGTATCAGTGGTCAAATCGGGTTCTACGGGGTGCAACCACACGATCCTCACCGGACCCTCGATGGCCGACCGCCCCGGAGACCAGCAACGCGGCCAGGCCGGCCCGCGACGACACCCCGGTCTTGCGGAAGATGCGGGTCAGGTGGGCCTCCACCGTCTTCACGGTCACGTACACCTGGTCCGCCGCCTCGGCATTGCTCGCACCCGCCGCGACCAGCCGGGCGATGTCCCACTCTCGGCGGGTCAGGGTCAGTTCGCCGCCCGCGGCCGCGTCCGGCAGCCGTCCCGCCGCCCCGGCCGCGCGACTCTGCTCGCCAGCCACCGCTCGGCGCAACGGCGGGGAGTCGACCAGTTCGGCGATCCGGCGCGTCTCGGCGAGTTCGACCTCGGCCGCCGCCCACTCCCGGGCCTCGCACAGGGCCCGGGCCCGCACCAGCCGCGCCGACGCCTCCTCCAGCCGCCAACCCAGCGTCGCGAAGGTGTCCGCCGCGGCGGCGGCGAGTTCCGCCGCGCGCCGTGGATCGGCTTCGAGGGTCAACCGGGCTCGGGCGGTCCGGGTCAGCGCGGTCTGCCCCCGCAGGCCGAGGCTCGCGGAGTACCGCTCGGCCACGTCCAACCAGCACCTCGCCTCGTCCCGACGGCCGGACTTGTGGGCCATCTCGGCCAGCGCCGAAGCCCAGCACGCCCGGTTGGTCAGCTCGACCTGGTTGAGGTCCTTCCCGCCGCACGCGCGCAGCAGCGCCGACGTCGAGCCGGCCCGGTCGCCGGCCAGGAACCGCAGGCGAATGGCCACCCGCTGGCTCGCGCCGTCGTACCAGTTCTCCCGCCGGCTGCCGGCGTCCAGGACTGCGGTGTCGGCCAACTGGCGCACCGCCACCGGGCCGCTGCGCCAGGCCACCGCGATCGCCCGGTACGCCCGGGCCAGCCCGACCAACGGGTCGATACCCATCGCCACGGCCACCTCTTCGGCGTCCTCGCCCTCGACCCGGGCCCGGTCCAGGTTGCCCAACCTGGCGGTGACCAGGCACCGGCCGGCCAGCAGCCACGGGGTCAGGGCCACCAGTCCGGCCCGGCAGCAGATGTCCAGTGCCCGGTCGAAGTGGTGCAGCGCGGACTGTTCCCGCTCGTGGAAGTATTCCGCCCAGCCCAGCAGGGCCAACAGGTCCGGGTATCGGGCGAGATCGGTGTCGGCGAACGCGTCCACCTCGGCCGACGCCCGGTCCAACGTCTCCTTCACCCGGATCCCGCAGTCGGCGTACGCCGCCACGAACGACTGCACCACCGCCGCCGTGGTGCCGCAGACCGGCTCGCCGGTCTGTTCGGCCAGCAGGTCCAGGCCACGTGCGTGCTCGCCCGCACCCGACGAGCCACACAGGACACCGGCGATCGCCGCCTCGGTGGTCAGCAGGAAGCGGCTGTACGAATCGACGCGCTCGTCCCGACGTGGCAGCAGCAACGCGTACGCGTCGAAGGGTCGGCCCAGCAACCGTTCCACCCGCGCCCGCGCGACCAGCGCCCGTAGCCGCTGGTCGCAGTCGGCCAGTGGGCGACGGGTGAGCTCCTGCAGCAGGGTGCGGGCCTGGCGCAGTTGGCCGGCACCGACCAGCGCGTCGGCCATGGCGAAGTCCAGCCGGATCCGGCGCGGGTCGGTCGGCCCGGCGGCGGGTAGCAGCCGTTGCACGTTGGCCAACCACCGGATCGCGTCGAGGCGGGGCACCAGCCCGCTCTCCGCCGCCTCGATCAGCGCGTCTGCGGCCGCCGGCTCGGCGCACTGACCGCTGGCCGACAGGTGTTCGGCGTACCGGATGACCGGGTGTCCGAGATCGCGCAGGACGGTGGCCGCGGTGGCGTGCAGACGCCGCCGCCGACCGGGGGACAGCGAGCGGTAGACCACCGTGCGATCCACCTCGTGCCGGAACCGCAGGGTGGACGCCTCGGTGGCGTCGGTCCGCAAC
The DNA here is from genome assembly GCF_042658605.1 of Micromonospora vulcania. Classification (NCBI taxonomy): domain Bacteria; kingdom Bacillati; phylum Actinomycetota; class Actinomycetes; order Micromonosporales; family Micromonosporaceae; genus Micromonospora; species Micromonospora vulcania. The sequence goes on from NZ_JBHSQS010000015.1 coordinate 56,723, forward strand.
AGGTCGGCGGCCACCAGCGCGTCGAGCAGGTCGCTGGCGCACTCCGGCGGGTGGCCGGCCAGCGCGGCGGCCAACGTCGGCTCGAAGCCTTCCGCGCACACCGAGGTGGCCTCCAGCATCCGCCGTTGCTCGTCGGTCAACCCGTCGACGTCGAGCTGGACCGCGCCGGTGACGTCGACGGGCAACTCCGCGGGCAGCCCACGAAGTGCCGCGACCGGACCGTCCAGGGCGCCCGGACGGTAGGCGAGCACATAGCGGGGTACGCCGCCGGAGAGCGCGTGTACCCGCTGCGCGGCCCGGCCCTCGGGCAGCCCGAGCAGTGCGGCCACGCTCGCCGGGTCCAGCGGCGTCAGGGTGACCGCCCGACGGCTCAAATGGATCCCGGCGGCGAGCGCGGCTGTCGTACGCGAGGGCATCTGCCGCGGCCGGTACGCGGTGATCCACAACAGACCACGGGGAGGCGCCTGAGCGAGTTGCCCCAGCAGGGCTGCCGCCGCCAGCGAGGTGGCGTGCAGGTCGTCCAGGAGCAACACCAGCGGCCCACCGGCCGAGGCCGACCCGGGCGCGGCGGCACCTGCCGGAGTCGGTCGGGATGTCGGGGCGTCCAACAGCGTGCTGAGGACCCGTTCGACCTGGTCGCAGTCCCGTCCGGCGGCGAGCACGGGCACGCCGGCACGCCGCGCACGTGCGGCGACCTCGCGCAGCAGCCGGGTCTTGCCGGTACCCGGATCGCCGACAAACTCGATCATGGTTGGCTGGCCGTCGCGTACCCCGGCCAATGCCCGGTCGAAAAGGTCGAGCGCGCAGTTGCGGCCGACCAGGGGCTCGAGCGGGTCGCCGGCCGGTGTCGGGGCGAGTTCCTCCTCGCTGATGTTCATCGGCGTTCCGCGACGACCGGGCGGCCTCGTCGGGCACCACGATGTGGCGGGCTCTTGTCCACCTTCAACTGCCACCCCCAGGATCTTTCCCCGTTCGGGCCTCTCGGCATGCCCGATACCAGCGGTGCCAATTGCCGGCGCTCGGGCGAGCGGCAGATGCAACTCTAGGGCGACAAGCCAAGAACGGCGATCACGCGTACGGCCGGTCCTATCGACGAAGAGAGCAAATGTTGGCACCCCAAAAACCGAAATAGCGGACTTCGTTCTTCACGCAGCGCACGCCGTCGATCGCAGGGTGTTCACCACAATGTGGGGTTTTCCCTACTGTCGCATCGGCCGTCGTCGCTTAACGTCGACTCGGGCGGGGGCGACGCCGGCGGGGGGACCATCGATGAGCAACCATTACCGATCCTATCTGGACAATTCGTCGGATGCGGAGGCGATGACGAACGAGTCGGAACGATGGCACGCATTCCAATGTCTATTGCCGGCCCGTGCCGCCGTTGCGGACGCGTTCCTCACCCGTGGCGTCAGTCCACTCTTGCACGGCCTGCAGGCCGCCGGTGAGTTGTCCGGCTGGTCCTTTACCCGACAATCCCCGCAAGTGGTCAATCTCCACCTGCTGGGCGACGCGCCGCGACTGATGTCGGCCCGACTGGCCGGGCTCTGCGCGGCGGTCCGGGCGCAGGCGCCGGTCTATGCCCCGCACCTCGCCGCTCCGCCGGCGCGCGATCCGCGCCTGGTCGACGTGGCGGTCGGTCTGATCCGGATAACCCCGGGCCGACAGGCTCGGCTCGCCGCCGCCGCGGACCTCGCGATGGTGGCGGCGATGCACAACTGTCCCGCGCTGCGCGACACCGACCAGCCCGCCGATCCTGAAGGTCCAGCGGTCGCCCCCGGTGCCCCCTGGCAGCGGATCGCCTCCGCGCTGGCCAGCGAGTGCCACCCGCTGACCTGCTGGTCGCGGCTGCTGCAGGCCGGCCACTGCACCCCCGGGCACGACGGCGCCACGACGTTCGACCTGATCCACCTGCTGCACAACCAGCTCGGGCTCAGCGCACGGGACGAGCAGCGGGTGCACGCCGGCCTGATCCGCTCGCTGTCACGGCGGCGGACCGGCCCAGCTCGCTCGTCCCGGTCACATCGAGGAGTCGCGCACCCCGGGGCGGTCCGCCCGCAGCGCTGAGCGCGCGACACCGCAGTGCCCGTACGGCACCGAGGCGCTCGGTCGCCCCGATGCCGTACGGCCGGCGAGGGTCAGCGCTTGAGCCACTCCCGGTAGGAGGTGGGAGCGATGACCGCGCCGCCCTTGGCGATCAGGGCGTCGCCGGGCACGGCAGCGAACATACCGGCGGTGGCGTCGGTGGTGACGGTGCGCTGGTCGCCGTGGGCGGCGAGGGTGATCCTGCCCAGTTCGTCGAGCGGGAAGACGTCCGGGCCGGCGACATTGCGGATGCCCTGCAGGGGAGCGCCCATGCTGACGTCCGCGACGGCCTGCGCAACGTCGGCCGCGGCCATCGGCTGCACAGGGTTGGCGGGCAGGCGGACGGTGTTCTCGTCGGCGGTCCAGGACATGATCGCGTCGACGAACTCGAAGAACTGGGTGGCACGGACGATCGAGTACGGCACCGAGCTGGCCTTGAGAATGTCCTCCTGAAGCACCTTCGCGCGGTAGTAGGCCAGGTCGGGGACCAGGTCGACGCCGACGATGGACAGAATCACCGCGTGCCCGACACCCGCCCGCTCGGCGGCCGTCAGCAGATTGTCCATGGTCGTCTGGAAGAACGCGGGCGAGGCGTCGTCGAAGGTCGGCGAGTTCGTCAGGTTGACCACGACCTCGGCGTCCTTGAGCGCCTCGGGCAGGCCCTGCCCGGTGAGCAGGTCCACTCCGGTGGACTGCGAGTGCGGCACCGCGTCGTGGCCGGCCGCCTGCAGGATCTTGACAACCTGCGACCCGATCAGACCGGTTCCACCCATTACGGCGATCTTCATGTCGAGCACCTTCCCTTTGGTCCGTTTGTCCGGCCACCGCTTCCCGGTTGGTCGATACTCGGACTTCCCATGTCCGAGAACTATACTCGGATAAAACGAGTCCGAGTAGCGGGGTGGCTAGGGTGAAGCGATGAAGATGTCCGGCGGGGTCGAATGGGCGCTGCACTGCTGCGTTGTCCTCACCACCAGCAGCAGGCCCGTCCCGGCGGCCAAACTCGCGGAGCTGCACGATGTCTCCGGCAGCTACCTCGCCAAGCAACTCCAGGCGCTTGCCCGCGCTGGGCTCATCCATTCCGTCCAGGGCAAATCCGGTGGCTACGCGCTGACCCGTGCCCCGGAGAGCATCACCCTGCTCGACGTGGTCCGGGCGGTCGACGGCCCTGGACCCGCCTTCGTCTGCACCGAGATCCGCCAGCGCGGCCCGTTGGCGACCCCGCCCAGCGACTGCACCAAGGCGTGCCCGATCGCCCGCGCCATGTGGACGGCCGAGAAGGCGTGGCGCCAGGCGCTGGCCGGGGTCACGATCGCCGACCTCGCCCGCGATGTCGGCGACGACTCCGGCCCCGAGGCGCTGACCGTCGTCGGCGCCTGGCTCACCAGCGACAAGGACGGCTGAGGGCGTCAGCCGGTGTGGCGTACCTCGGAATCCCAGATCTGCGCCCACGGGTGCCGCAGCCCCCGGCACACGAAGATCGGGCCGCCGTTCTCGTCGTTGTCCACCTCGACCCGCTGGTCCACCCGGCCGGCCGGAGCGCACTCGTCGAACCACGCGGCCAGCGGGTCGGCGCGCTCCCAGCCAACGACGATCACCACGTCGGCGTCGGCGGGTGGGCGGCCAAAGTCGACCATGCTGTTGTGCCCGGAGTACGCGTGGGGCAGGCCACGCTCGGGGCCGTACCGGGCCAGCGCGCCGGCCTCGCCGTAGTTGCCGGTCAGGATGACCGCCCGGGCGCGCTGGTCGGCCGGCAGGCCACGGTGGACGGTGGCGACCGAGTCGACGAAGGCCGGCCAGCCGATGGTCTCGCCCGCGTCGTAGTTGACGTCGGTGACGAACCCAGGCAACCGGTCGGCCGGCAGCACCGGCAACAGCAGCACGACGGTGGGCAGCAGGAACGGCACCGCGGCCAGCGCCAGCAGCCCTCGGCGCAGCCACACCGCGCCCCGGGCCGCCCAGCCGATGGTCACCACCGCGCCGGCGGCGGTGAGGACCAGCAGCAGCGGCGCGTCGTAGTAGCCCTTGCCGCCGGCGATCAGCACGATCGCGACCACGACCAGCCAGGCCCAGCCCACCGCCCGGTATACCCGCCACGCCGGCCGGCGCAGCACCGCGACGAGGCCGGCGATCCAGATCGGCACGGCGTACGGGCTGATGATGACGAACTGGAGGGTGAGCGCGTCCAGGCGGCCGCTGTAGGAGCTGTCGCCGTCGCTGATCGAGGCTGCCACGCCGAGCTGCGGAAAGCCGTGCGCCGCCTGCCAGATCAGGTTCGGCGCTGCCAGCAGCACGGCAAGCCCGGCCGCGGCGAGCACCCACCGGTCGCGCAGCAGCCGTCGCGGCCCGGCGATGGCCACCCCGGCGATCAGGCCCACGGCCAGCAGCCCGGGCAGCAGCTTGTTGAGCATGCCGACGCCGAGCGCCAACCCGATACCGAGCGCCCACCGGCTGTCGCCGGTGCGCAGCAGCCGCACCGCGCACAGCGCCACGACCAGCCAGGCCAGCAGGTCGATGGTGGTGGTGCTGAGCAGGTGCCCGCCGGCCAGCACGATCCCGGACAGCGCGGCGAGCACCGCCGCGAAGCTCTGCGCGACGCGGCCGGCGCCCAACTCCCGGGCGATGGCGGCGACCAGCAGGACCGCGCCGCCGGCCAGCAGTGCCGACGGGGTACGCAGCACGACCAGATTGCCCGGCGCGATCGTGTCGAGCAGCCGGGCCAGCGCCGGAACCAGTGGACCCTGGTCGACGTAGCCCCAGTCGAGGTGTCGGCCGCAGAGCACGAAGTAGAGCTCGTCGCGGTGGTAGCCGTAGCGGCCGGAGAGCAGCAGCAGCGTCACGCTGACCGCCCCGGCCACCAGCCAGGGCCCGAGCGTACGGGGACCGGGCTCCGGTGCCGAAGGCTCCGACCGGCTGGGTCGACGGGTGTCGATGGCGGGCTCGCTCACCCGCACATCATCACCCGAGACGCCGCCGTACGGGTGCCCGTGCCGAGCGCTGGGACGGTCGGCCTGCGGAACGATCGCCAGTCACCGCGGCCGATCCGGACCGCCTGGACGGTGCGCTCGGTCGAGCCGGTGCGAAGATCGGCTTGTCACTCGACCGGAAGGACGACATGCGCTATCGCACCCTGGGCGCCACCGGCACGGTGGTGTCGACCCTTTGTCTGGGCACGATGACCTTCGGAGCCGAGACCGACGAGGCGGGCAGCTTCGCCCAGTTGGACCGGTTCGTCGAGGCCGGCGGCACCTTCATCGACACCGCCGACGTCTACTCCGCCGGCGTATCGGAGGAGATCGTCGGCCGTTGGCTGCGGACCCGACCCAAGCTGCGCGATCGGCTGGTGATCGCCACCAAGGGCCGCTTCCCCATGGGCCCGGGGGCGAACGACGCCGGCCTGTCCCGCGTGCACCTCACCCGCGCCCTGGACGCCAGCCTCCGGCGGCTCGGTGTCGAGGCCGTCGACCTCTACCAGGCGCACGCCTGGGATCCGCTGACCCCGCTGCCGGAGACGCTGCGGTTCTTCGACGACGCGATCCGGGCGGGCAAGATCCGCTATGCCGGGGTCAGCAACTTCACCGGCTGGCAGTTGCAAAAGGCCGCTCTGCTCACCCAGCACCTCAACCTCAGCCCGATCGTGACCCTGCAACCGCAGTACAACCTGCTGGCCCGGGAGATCGAGTTCGAGTTGGTGCCGGTCTGCGAGAACGAGGGCATCGGCATCCTGCCGTGGTCGCCGCTGGGCGGTGGCTGGTTGACCGGCAAGTACCAGCGCGACAACACGCCCACCGGTGCCACCCGCCTCGGCGAGAACCCGCAGCGGGGTGTCGAGGCGTACGCGGGCCGCAACGCCGAGGAGCGCACCTGGCGGGTGATCGACGCGGTCCGCCACGTCGCCGGGGAACGCGGCGTGTCCATGTCGGCTGTTGCGTTGGCCTGGCTGCAGGCCCGGCCGGCGGTCACCTCGGTGATCCTCGGGGCGCGTACCACGGCGCAGCTCGACGACAACCTGACCGCCGCCGACCTGGTCCTCGACGCCGACCAGATGCGGTTGCTGGACGAGGCGAGTGCCCCGCTCGTGGGTGACTACCCGTACGGCGGGGCGGGTGTCCGGCAGCGTGCGCGCGACCTGCCCACCGTTTCCGGACAGTGACCGGGAGAGTGCGGCCGGCCCGATAATGGGCGCATGCCGTTGCTCGTCGAGCCCGCCCTGCCCGCCGGGAGCCTCGGCGCTCACGAGCAACCCCACCTTCCGGTACGCCCCGGGCTGACGCTGCGGGCGTGGCGCGAGGACGACGCCCCGTCGGTCCGGGCCGCCTTCGACTGTCCGTCGATCCAGCGGTGGCACGTCCGCCGCCTCGACAGCGACGACGAGGCGCGGGCGTGGGCGGCGCAGTGGGCGGACCGCTGGCGCGACGAGACGGCCGCCAGTTGGGCGATCGTCGACCACGACGATCGGCCGGTCGGTCAGGTGGGGTTGCGGGGCGTGCTGCTGAGCGAGGCGTCGGCGCAGGTGTCGTACTGGGTGCTGCCCGCCGCACGTGGTCGGGGAATCGCCGCCGAGGCGCTGGCGGTCTTGACCCGGTGGAGCTTCACGCGGGCCGGTCTGCACCGGCTGGCCCTGGAACACTCGACCGCCAACGCGGCATCGTGCCGGGTGGCCGCGCGGGTCGGCTTCACCGAGGAGGGTGTGGCCCGCGGGTCGGTTCGCCACGTCGATGGCTGGCACGACATGCACCTGCACGCACTGCTGGCGACGGACCCGCTGTCATCCGGATAGACGCGCCCATCCACCTGATCAGCGGACGCCAGCGGGTTCGGCCGGTTGCGGTTGCGGGTCCGCCGGCCAGGTGAGTTGGCGTACGCCGGGGACGAGCGCGGTGCCGGCGCAGGCGGCGAGGACCAGCAGACCGGCCACGGCCAGGGGTACGGGTGCGCCGAACGCGTCGGCGGCCAGTGGCGCGAGCGCGTAACCCAACGGCACCGCACCGAGCGACACCAGCCAGTCGTACGAGGTGACCCGGGCCAGCACCTCGGGCGGGAAGTGGTGCTGCACGATGGTCTCCCACACCGGGTTCAGATAGCCCAGTGCGGTCAGCGCCACGGCGTAGGCCGCGATGACCACCGGGGCGGGCGCGGCGGCGGCGAGCAGCAGCAACGGCGCCGCGTAGCTGGCCAGCCCGAGGTTGGCCAGCAGCACCGGCCGGCGGGGCCGGAACCGACCGGCCAGCAGCGACCCGGTGAGCATGCCGATCGCGCCGGCCTGCAACAGCAGCACCCAGGTCGCCTCGCCGCCGAGCCGGTTGATGGCGACGGCCGGCCCGAGGGTCATCAGCACGGCCGCCGCGCCGTTCCAGACACCGTGCCCGAGCAGGCTGGTCCAGAACCAGTCCCGGGCGCGGACCTCGCCGAAGCCGTGCCGCAGGTCGGCGAGGATGGGTCGTCGGGGCACCGGCACGTGGCGGACCCGGACGAGCACGAGCAGCGCGGCGCTGAGCGCGAACGACGCGCTGTCGATGATGAACGCCCAGCCGGGGCCGGCGGCCCAGATCAGCGCGCCGGCCAGGGCCGGACCGGCGAGCCGGCTGACGTTGGCGGTGATCCCCATCAGGGCGTTGGCCCGCTGCCGGGCGGCCGGCTCGACGGTGCCGGCGACCAGCGGGGAGGCGGTCGGCATGGCGAACGCCGACGCGGTGCCACCGAGCGCGGACGCCAGCACGACGGTGGTCAGCGACGGGTCGCCGCCGAGCAACTGCAGACCGACCGCGAGTTGGGTCGCGCAGCGGACCAGGTCGGCCGACAGGGCGACCCGGCGGGCGTCGAACCGGTCGGCGACGACGCCGCCGAGGGGCAGCAGGAGCAGCCGGGGGACCATCGCCGCGGCGAGGACGACGGCCAGGGCACCGGTGGACCCGGTGGCGCGCAGCACGGCCAGGGCCAGCGCCGCGGGCACGACGGCGTCACCGATCGCCGAGACGGTACGTCCCAGGAACAGCAGCCGGAACGGGCGGTTGCGCAGTGGATTGGTCACCATCGCAACATAGTTTGACGTCGAATATTTCGTCAACGAATAATTCGATGGCGTAAGCTCTGGCAGGGTGACCACCGCCCACGATTCCGTCGACCGGCACGTCGAGCGCTGGCTGCCCGTCCTGCCCGACCTGGACGCCGACGTCGAGGGGGCGGTGACCCGGATGGGCGTCCTGACCCGTCACCTGCGCACGGTCAAGGAACGCGTCCTGGTGGACTTCGACCTGCCCGCGCACGAGTACGACACGCTGCACGCGCTGGCCGGTCGGCAGGGCCGGGCCGCGCCGTCCGAACTCGCCGCCGACCTGGCGATGGCGCCCGCCTCGATCACCGCGCGTGTCGACAACCTGGTCGAGCGGGGCTTCGTACGGCGGACGCCGTCCACCGTCGACCGTCGGCGCGTGGACGTGGAACTCACCGACGAGGGCCGGGCCGCCTGGCACGGGGCGATGGACGTCCGGGGCGCCGAGGAGCACCGCCTGCTCGGCGCGCTCAGCCCGGCCGAGCGGCGGCTGCTGTCCGACCTGCTGCGCCGGGTGCTCCTGGTGGCCGAGCAGCCGGCGAGCTGAGCGGGCGTACCGGAAATGGCCTCGCGGTCCGCGTACCGTCGATGAAAGGGTGACCGGCGTGACAGCGGATGCTCTGGCCGGTGCGCTGGCCGACGACGGACGGCGACGGATCTTCGCGGTGATCGTGCTGGGCTCGGCGAGCGCGACCCAGGTCGCCGAGCGGGCCGGCCTGCCGGCGCGCACGGTGCTCACCGGGATCCGGCGACTCACCGACGCGGGCCTGGTGACCGGCCCCGACGGCGCGCTCGTGGCCGACGAGGTGTCGCTGCGGTCGGCGGCGCGCGACCGTCGTCCGGCCGATGACGCCGAGCCCGACGCCGACCCGGTGCTGCGCACCTTCCTGCGCGACGGCGTGCTGGTGGGGCTGCCGGCGCAGCTCAGTCGGCGGCGGGTCCTGCTGACGCACATCGCGGACCGGTCGTTCGAACCGGGGACGCGTTACCCCGAGCGGGCCGTGGACGAGGCGCTCAAGCCGTGGTGCGCGGGCGGTGGGTCGGACCACGCGACGCTGCGCCGCCACCTGATCGACGAGCGGCTGCTCACCCGCGAGCACGGGATCTACCAGCGGGCCTGACTGTCCGGGCCGCGAACCGTCTCGTCGTGGACCATCTTGTTAGCCTCCGTGCATGACCTCCTGTACGCCCGCCGACGGCCCGCCCGACCTGTTGTTCCTGCTCTCCTGGGCAAGTCACGCGCTACAGGCCGAGCACGCGGCCGGATTGGCCGGGCTGGGCATTTCACCCCGGGCGCACTACGTGCTGGCGCAGGCCAGCACCGGTGACCTCACCCAGCGGCAGATCGGCGAGCGGTGCGGAGTGGACAAGACCACCATGGTCGTCACGCTCGACCAGCTGGAGCGGGCCGGGTTGGCCGAACGTCGTCCGGCGCCGACGGATCGGCGCGCCCGACTGGTCGCGGTGACGCCCGCGGGGGAGCGCGTCCTGGAGCAGGCGCGGAGTGTCGTGAGCCGCATCCAGGACGAGGTGCTCGCCGCCCTGCCCGCCGCCGACCGGGACGTGTTCCTGCGCGCGCTCATCGCGCTGGTGAGCGGCCCCCTGGCCAACACCTCCCCGTACGCGCCGGGCGGCCGGCCCGGGTGCTAGTCCCGAGACAGATAGTCCCGGACGGGACTATCTGATACGGTCGCATCTGTTCGCGCCCCCAATCGAGGAGCCGTCATGAGTGCGACCGCCGAACCAAGCGTCACCACGACCACCACCACCTCGTCGCTGCGCCGCCGCGCCCTCGGCGTCGTCGCCGCCGTCCTGGCCAGCCTGGTCATCTGGGGGATCGGCGAGGTGGCCGGGGTCGACTACACCGTGCAGAGTCCGGGCCAGCCCGCGCTGGTCATCGGGCCGAGTCAGATCATCGGGATCACCCTTGGCGCGGCCCTGCTGGGCTGGGCGGCACTGGCCGTGCTGGAGCGCGTCGCCCGGCGCACCGCCACCGCCATCTGGATCTCGCTGGCCGTCCTGGTCACGCTGCTGTCGTTCGTCCCACTGGTCGGCACCGAGGCCACCACCGGCGCCCGGCTCGCCCTCGGGGCCATGCACGTGGCCGTGGCGGTCGCGCTGATCGCGCTGCTGCCGGCCCGTCGCCGCTGACGCGGGTCGATCATCGGGGTCCGGCCTGGCGAAAACGCGTTGACCGGGCGCTGATGATCGACTGGTGACCACGACCCTGCGGCCCGACTGGGTGACCACCACCGTCCATCCCGACCAGCCCGACGCGGTGCTCCTGCTGCGCGAGTACATCACCGAGATGGTCGTCCGTTACTACCGCCGACCCGCCCTCCCCGGCGAGGTCGACGAGGCGTTGGCCGAGTCGCCCAGCGACGACCTGACGTCCCCCACCGGCCTGCTCCTGCTCGCTCACCACGGCGACGACCTGGCCGGCTGCGCCGGTCTGCGGTGGCGGCCGGGCTGGGCCGAGCTGACCCGGGTGTTCATCCGCCCCGCGCACCGGGGCGCCGGCGGGGGCGCCGCGCTGCTGGCCGCCGTCGAACGGCAGGCCCGTACGGCCGGCGCGGACCGGATCCGGCTGGACACCCGCAGCGATCTGGTCGAGGCCCGCGCCCTCTACGCCCGGCACGGCTACGTCGAGATCCCGGCGTACTCGCAGGACCAGTACGCGGAGCACTGGTTCGAGAAGCGGCTCGACGCGGACGGACCGGCGCGCCTGCCCACCGATCCCGCCCGAGGCTGAGAGCCTTTTTCACATGGTGTCCTCCGACGCTCCGGTGCTCGCCCGCACGTCCGACCGTCCCGCGCTGCCCGGCGGCCCGATCGACGTCACCGAGGCGTGGCTGCGCAACCGGCGGCTGTCCGAGCACACCCGCGACGCGTACCGGCGGGACGTCACCGGGTGGCTCGGCTGGTGCGCCGGCCGCGACCTGGACCCGCTGCGGGCCACCTTCCTGCACGTCAACGAGTACGCCCGCGTGCTGGAGTCCACCCTCGGCGCACGCAGCGGCCGGCCACTCACGCCGGCCACCGTGGCACGGCGGCTGTCGGCGCTGTCCAGCTGGTACGACTTCCTGGTCAAGCTCGGCGGGGTGTCGGCCAACCCGGTCTCCGGTGCGGACCGTCCCCGCGTCGACCGGGACCACTCCGCCACGGTCGGGCTCACCCCGGAGGAGGTGGACGCGCTGCTCAGCGCCGCCGACGCGGACACCGGCCCGACAGCCGTGCGCAACCGGGCGGCGATCGCGCTCCTCGCCGACCTGGGCCTGCGGGTCGGCGAGCTGGTCTCGCTGGACCTGGCCGACCTCGGCACGGAACGCGGGCACCGCAGCGTGCGCTTCGTCGGCAAGGGCGGCAAGCCGCGTCGCCGGGCCCTCACCCCGGGCACCGGGTACGCGGTGGATGCCTACCTGGCCCAGCGGGCCGCCGCCACCGGCGTGCCGGTGCCACAGCTGACCGGGCCCCTGCTGGTCACCGCCAGCGGCGCCCGGCTGGACCGGCACTCGGTGTTCCGGCTGGTCCGCCGGCTGGCCCGGGCGGCCGGCATCCCTGCCTGGGCGAAGTTGTCCCCGCACTCGCTGCGGCACGCGTTCGCCACCACCGCCCGCTCCGAGGGTGTCCCGTTGGAGGACGTGCAGGACGCGATGGGGCACGCCGACCCGCGCACCACCCGCCGCTACGACCGGGATCGCCACAACCTGGACCGTGACCCGGCCTACGCGGTGTGGGCGGCGCGGGCCCGCCGCCGCGGCTGAGCCCACCACGTTAGGATCGCCGGCATGACTCTGGTCGCGGACGATCCCGGGGGCACCGGACCGGTGGTCGTCTGCCTGCCGATGTTCAGCACGACGCGCGCCGCCACGGCGGCCGCTTTCGGGCCCGCGTTCGCCGGCGCCGGCCTGCGAGAGGTGTACGTGGACCTGCCCGGTCACGGAGACACCCCGGCGACCTGCCCACCCACCTCGCAGGACGTGCTGGACACGGTGTGCGAGTGGCTGGACCAGCACGTCGACGGGCCGATCCTGCTGGCCGGCGCGTCCTACGGCGCCTACCTCGGCGCGGGGATCGCACGGCAGCGACCGGACCTCGTGCGGGGCCTGCTGCTGGTCTGCCCGGGCGTCACCATCGCCCGGGACAGCCGGCAACTGCCCGACCGTACGCCGCCCGAAGGGCCCACCGGCTGGCTCGACGACGCCCCCGACGAACTGCGGGCGCACCTCGACGCGGCCCTGGGCCACCGCACGTCGGCCGTCGTCGCGACCGTGCTCGCCGCGCTGGGCTCCGGCGGCCCCGGCGACGCGACGTTCCAGCGGGAGTTGCAGGGCGGCACCGGCTACGCGCTGCCCGACGAGACCGTCGAGGTCGACATCGACGTGCCGGTCACCGTGGTGACCGGGCGGCAGGACGGGATCGTCGGCTACGTCGACCAGTTCCGCGCGATGCGACGCTATCCCCGAGGCACCTACACCGTCGTCGACGCCGCCGGGCACTATCTGCCCTTCGAGCAACCCACGCTGCTGCGGGCACTCGCTCAGGACTGGCTCGGGCGCACGCGCGGTTGAACCACCCCGACCGCCGCGAGCGACCCTCAGCTCTTCGGGCGCGGGGAGAGGCAGAACGGCTGGCCGATCGGGTCGATGAGCACCACCCACTTGTCGCCGCCGGGCTGGAAGTCCGGCTTGGACGCGCCCGCCGCGACGAACTCCTGGGTCGCCGTCGCGAGATCGTCGACGTACAGGTCGAGGTGGTAGCGCTTCGTGCCGGACGGGTCCGGCCAGGACGGTGGCTGGTAACCCTCGACCAGACCGAAGCCGATCGAGGTGCCACCGCCGCTGATCATCGCGTACTCGGGTTGGCTGTGGGTGATCTCCCAGCCGAGCAACCGGTGGTAGAACGCGGCGTGGCCGGCGGGATCGGAGCTGTCGAGGTTGACCATCGCGAGGTCGGCAGATGCTGTCATCCCGGCAGTATGCCGGCCGACCCCGACAGAATCTCCGAGCGCGCCGACGGCGACTCATCGCCCCAGTGGCCACACCGTCGCCCGGTCGGTGTCGCTGCGGCACACCAGGCCGACATCGCGTACCCGGCAGTCCGTCGCCTCGGGCGGCAGCACCGCGCGTACGCGGGGACCGTCGCGGCCCAGCGTCGCGATCAGCTGACGCCGACCGTCGGCCGCGGGTCGCAGCAGCACCAGCGTCCCGTCGCCCGGCCGTCCACCCGGCAACGTGCGCCAGCCCGTTCCCGCTGGCCACGTCCACACCCGGGCACCGGTGTCCGCGGCCAAGGCCCAGCGGCTCCGCTCGTCCTGGCCGCAGATCAGGTCCTGACAGGGCCGCAGGGCCAGCTCACCCGGGTCGACCGGCACCTGCCAGCGCGGCGCCAACCCCGGCAGGTCGTACCCGGTCAGCACCACGCCGGCCGCGCCCGGGTGCCGCAGCACCAGGTGCCCACCGATGACCTGCGGATTCTCCGGGCCGTAGTTGGCCGCAGGGAGCCGGCCCTGCCCGCGGAGCGTGCCGTCGTGGGCGTCGAGCAGCCGGGTCAGCCCGTCGTCCTGCACCAGCAGAACCCAGCCGGACGACCCGGGCGGCACCTCCAGCACCGCCGTGGACGGCACCGGCACCGACCAGCGGGTCGCACCCGTGGCCGGGTCGACGCCGTGCACGGCGCCCTCGATCCGCCGCCCCGGCTCGCTGACACTACGGACCTCGGTGACCGCGACAACGGTGTCGCCGGCCGCGTACACCCGGCCGGGCCGACGCCACAGCGCCTGCCCGGTGCTGGCCAGGCGGGCGGTGGTCGCCACCACCCGCCGTACCTGATCGCGTTCAGTGACCAGCAGCAGGTCGCCGGCGGCCTGCGCGGACCAGCCGGCGGCCGGTGGCACGGTGACCCGCCAGCGTGGCGGACGCCGTGGCGCGGTCGCCTCGTAGGCGGTCAGGGTGGGCGGGTCCGTGCCCGGGTCGGCGACCACCAGCAGCGCACCGGCGCTGAGCAGCGCGGCGCGACCCGGTAGCGCCGGCCCGACCAGGCCCGGCAGTCGGGCCGGCGCGGCGGCACCGCCCAGCAGGGCGCACACCAGCACCAGCAGGGTGATCCGCCATCCCTTCGAGGGCGGCGGGCGGGGGCGGTCCGGTCGCTGCGTGTCGCGGACCTCGCCCAGGTCGATCAGGACGTCCATCGGCCGTCAACTCGGCTCGGCCGGTCAGCCGAGCAGGTCCAGGTGATGGTGGGCGTCCTCGGCGATCTCCTCGTGCCGCAGCCACCGCCGGGCCCACAGCCGGGCGGCCAGCTCGGCCTGTTCGTCGCCCCACGCGGCGTGCTCGACGAGCAGCGCGGTGGTCAGCGCGTACGCCAGGCGCAGGGCCAGGCCGCGGGCACCGGCGAGCACCGCTTCGGCGCTCGGGTCGGCGGTCACCGCGGCGATGGTGTCGCCCAGTTGCGCGGTGGCCGTGGCCAGGGTGTCGGCCAGCCCCGGGGACAGCGGCCGGGCCAGGTCGACGGCGGCGGCGAGCCGACTCAGCAGCGGCGTGCCGGCGTCCTCCCGGGTCAGCGCGCGCAGCACGTCCAGGGCCAGCACGTTGGTGGTGCCCTCCCAGATCGGCAGCACCTGCGCGTCGCGCAGCAGCCGGGGCACACCGGTGTCCTCCACGTAGCCGGCACCGCCGAAGCTCTCCACGTACTCGCTGGCAGAGCTGACGGCGAGCCGGCCGGTGGCCAGCTTCGCCAGTGGTGCCACGATGCGCAGCTCCGCCGCGGCCTGCGGGTCGGCACCGACCTCGACCCGGCCGAGCAGCGCGAACGCGTGCCCGGCCAGGGCGAACGCGCCCGCCGCGTCGACCGCGAGGGTGCCCAGGGTGGCCCGGTGCAGGGGTGAGGACGCCAGCGCGCCGCCGGCGACGTGCCGCGCGTCGGCGTACGCCCGCGCGTAGGCGAGCCCGCGTCGCATCCCACCGGCCGCCGCCGCGGCGTTGTGCACCCGGGTCACCACGACCAGGGTCATCGCCCGGACCAGGCCACCGGGCACCGCCGGGTCGCCCAGCGGCACGGCGTACGCGTCGCGCAGCCCGATCTCGGCGGTGGGCAGCGCCCGGGTGCCCAGCTTGTCCTTGAGCCGGTGCACGGTGACGCCCGGCGCGGGCGCGTCCGCGGCCAGCCCGTCGGCCAGCGGCGAGTCGACCGCGTACCGGGGCACCAGGAAGGGGGCGAGCATCCGACTGCCGCGGCCGGCGCCCTCCGGACGGGCCAGCGCCACCGCCATCGCCGCGTCGGCGGCGGAGCAGAACCACTTCTCCCCGGTCAGCCGCCAGGAACCGTCCGCCGCCGGTCGACCGATGGTGCTGGAACGGCCCAGGTCGGAGCCGCCCTGCGACTCGGTCATCCACTGCCCGCTGGTGATCGCCGTGGCCGGGTCGGTGGAGATCAGCCGAGGCAGCCACGCGTCACGCACCCCGGCGTCGACATCGGGCAGGCTGAGCAGCGCCGCCGCCCCGTCGGCCATCGCCACCGGGCAGGAGAACGTGGCCGACTCCGGGCCGTACAGGTGCAGCAGGGCGTGCTGCACGACCCGCACGGCGGCGCCCCAGGTGCCACGCGCGTCGGGCAGGTAGGGCAGCGCGACCACCGCGTGTCGGGCGGCTGCGGCGCGCTGCGCCTGCCAGCCGGCGGAGGTGTCGATCCGGTCCACCCGGGCACCCCACGGGTCGTACCGGATGAGTGTCGGCGGATGCGCCTCCGCGTCGGCGTGCGCCGCGCGCAGCGGCCCGGTCACGTCGGCGGCCAGGTCCGCCAGGCGGCCCTTCGCCGCCGCGTGCCCGGCGGGGCCGAGATGACGCTCCAGCCAGGACCGCAGCAGGGCATCACCGGCGTACGGGTCGGCAGGGGGTGGTACCGGCTGCACGAAGCGGCTCATCGATCGACTCCTGGCACTGCTCGGGGGTGTGCGCCGACGGTAGACGATTCGTGGCCGGTCCGAACAGGGCACACCCGCGCTCCGGGTGGACCCAGTTTCCGGCTTGTCGTGCTCCACCGCGACCGCGTTCTCTACGGTCGGTAGTCGTGGGTGTCGGGCAGTCGTGGAGCCGGCCGGCCCGGCGACGCCGCCCGATGCGTACCGGGCTGGCGTTCGCCGGGTTCGGCGTGGCGCTGTGCTGCGTCGGGGTGGCCGGGCTGGGCGCCTGGAACCTGCAGACCGTACGCCAGGCCGCCGGCCCGATCCGGGAGACCGCCGACGGGTTCCTCCGCGAGGTGAGCGTCGGCGACACCACCGGCGCGTACGACCGGCTGTGCAGCGACGCGCGCACCCGGTGGAGTCCGATCGGGTTCAACAGTTGGGTGCGTACCCCGCCGATGGTCACCGACTACGAGATCACCGACGTGTCGGTGGCCACCCGCAGCGGGCGTCCGCACGGCACGGTGACCGTGCGGCTGACCCGCTCGGGTGGAATCAGTGAGGAACGTCAGCTGCCGGTGGTCCGGGAGGACGGGGACTGGCGGGTGTGCGGTGACCCCTTCTGAGTCGGCGGTACGCCCCTGGCTGCTACGCGATCGTCGTGGGGTGGAGCCGACCGTCTCGACCGAGCTCTTCTTCGACCTGGTCTTCATCTTCACCGTCACCCAGTTGTCGCACTACCTGCTGGCGCACCCGGACTGGCGCGGCGCGGGACGGACCGTGCTGCTGCTGGCGATGGTCTGGTTCGTCTGGGTCTACACCGCCTGGTTGACCAACTGGCTGCAACCGGACCAGGCGCCGGTACGGGCGCTGCTGATCGCGCAGATGCTGGGCAGT
Organism: Micromonospora vulcania; assembly: GCF_042658605.1. Classification (NCBI taxonomy): domain Bacteria; kingdom Bacillati; phylum Actinomycetota; class Actinomycetes; order Micromonosporales; family Micromonosporaceae; genus Micromonospora; species Micromonospora vulcania. The sequence goes on from NZ_JBHSQS010000015.1 coordinate 73,654, forward strand.
CTGCTGCTGTCGGCGGCGATCCCGGCGGCGTTCGCCGGCTCCGGCCTGGTCTTCGCCGTGGTCTACGCGGCTCTGCAACTGGGCCGCACCGTGTTCGCGTTGTGGGCGACCCGGGGGCACCCCCTGCTCAGCGACGGTTTTCGAAAGACGCTGCCGTGGTTCGTCGGCGTGTCGGTGCTCGTCGTGCTCGGCGGGCTGGCCGGCCCGGGTGTCCGGGAGGTCGTGTGGGCGACGGCGATCGTGATCGAGGTGATCGGTCTGTCGACCGGGTACCCGGTGCCCGGTCTGGGTCGCAGCCGCCCCGAGCGGTGGTTGGTGGAGGGTGGGCACCTGGCCCAGCGGTGCCAGGCGTTCATCCTGATCGCCCTGGGTGAGTCGATCCTGCTCACCGGGAGCACCCTCGCGCAGCGGCTCGACCAGGCGACGTCCGGGGCGTTCCTGCTGGCCTTCGCCGGTTCGGTGGCGCTGTGGTGGGTGTACTTCGCCCGCGCCGCGCCGGTCGCCCGGGAGGTCATCGCGCAGGCCGGTGAGCGCACCGGCGGGCTCAGCCGGGTGGCGTTCAACTATCTGCACCCGGTGATGGTCGCCGGGATCATCGTCACCGCGGCGGGGGACGAGCGGCTGCTGCGCGAGCCGGGCGCCCCGTCCAGCACGGTCACCGCGCTGTTCACCCTCGGCGGTCCGGCGTTGTTCCTCGCCGGGCACGCCGCCTTCATGGCGGTGCTGTGGCAGGCCCGTCCGATCGGCCGGATCGCCGCCGCGGTGCTGCTGCTGGTGCTGGTGCCGATCTGCGTGGCGCTGGCGGCGCCCGTCGCGGTGTGTGCGGCCGTGGCGGCGCTGGTGACCGTCGCCGTGATCATGGCCGATCGGTTCGCGGTGCGGCGGGTGGACAGCGGCCAGCCGGACCGGTGCGGTCAGTCGCGGGGGCCGAGGTCTCCGCTGCGGTAGTGCCGCCGGCACAGCACCTGGTAGCGGACCTCGGCGGTGTCCACGGTGTCGCCGATGACGACCTGCGCGCCCTCGCGGACCACCCGACCGTCGACCACCCGGGCGTTGAGCAGCCCTTCGCGACCGCACCAGCAGAGCACCTCGACCTGGATGCGGGCGACCTCGTCGGCCAGTTCGAGCAGTCGCTGCGCGGCGGGGAACAGGCAGGACCGGAAGTCGGTGGCCAGGCCGAACGCGAACACGTCCACGTCGTAGCTGTCGACCAGTTCGGCCATCTGCTCGACGTGCTCGACGGTGTAGAAGCACGCCTCGTCGCAGATCAGGTAGTCGACGCGTTCCCCGTCGGCCCACCGGCCCCGGACCAGGGCCCGCAGGTCCAGGTCGTCGGTGACCTCGATCGCCTCGTGGGCCAGGCCGATGCGGGTGGTGACCTGCGGGCCCAGCGACCGGTCGATGCGGGTGGTGACCAGCCCGCGGCGGCCCTGCCGGGCGTGGTTGTAGTTCATCTGCAGCGCCATCGTGGACTTGCCGCAGTCCATCGGCCCCCAGAAGAACTTCAACGCCGCGGCGTGCAGGGGACGCCCGTCGAGCCCGCGCGCCGCCGCGCACCCGGCCGCGCCGTGGTGCGGGCCGGCGAGCGGGTGAGCCAGGCAGGTCGGGGCGGTGGAGGCGTCGTCGGTCACGGTCGGGCAGCCTAGCCCATTGACGGCCTCGGATCGGACGGACGCCGCATACGTGGTCAGAGCACCCGGGGTGGGGTGTTCCCGGCGGCGACGATGGCGCGGCGAATCGGCACGGCCGCGAGGAGCAGGAATCCGACCACGAAGAAGATCAGCATGGACACCAGGCCCAGGCGATAGGAGGCGGTGAGCTGGAACACCAGGCCGAAGGCGAGCGGGCCGAGCCAGCTGGTGCCCTTGTCGCTGATCTCGTAGAAGCCGTAGTACTCGCCCTCCTTACCGGCCGGGATGAGCTGGCTGAACAGTGACCGGCTCAGTGCCTGGCTGCCGCCGAGGACCAGACCGATGGCCGCGCCGAGCACCATGAACGGCGCCGGCGCCTCGGCGGGCAGCCGGAACGCGGCGATGATCACACCGGTCCAGAGCACCAGGCTGAGCAGCACCGTCTTCCAGGCGCCGATGCGCCGGGCCAGCGCGCCGAGACTCAGCGCGCCGCCGAAGGCCAGGAACTGCACCAGCAGGATGGTGACGATCAGGGTGCTCTGCTCCAGCCGCAGCTCCTCGGTGCCGTACTGGCTGGCCAGGGTGATGGCGGTCTGGATGCCGTCGTTGTAGACCAGGAAGGCGAGCAGGAAGAACAGCGTCAGCGGGTACGCCTTGACCTCGCGCAGGGTGCGTCCGAGCTGCCGGAACCCGTCGGTGAGCACGTTGCCGCCGGCCACCAGGGCCGCCGGGGTGGGGCGTTCGCGCAGCCAGCGCAGCGGCACCAGGGTGAACGCCGCCCACCACACCCCGGCGGACACGATCGACCAGCGGGCCAGGTCCAGGGTGCGCTGCGGGTTGTCGTCCTCGCTGAACAGGGTGACCGCGACCAGGTTGAGCGCCAGCAGCAGGCCGCCGCCGAGGTAGCCAAGCGCCCAGCCGCGGCTGGAGATGCCGTCGCGTTCGTCGGGGCCGCCGAGCTGCGGCAGGAACGAGTTGTACACCACGATGGCCGCGCCGAAGGAGATGTTGGCGACCAGGAACAGCGCCCCGCCGAGCAGGTAGCGGTCGCCGGTGACGAAGGCCATCGCGATGGTCGCGGCGGCACCGGTGAACGCGGCGCCGCCGAGGAGCCGCTTCTTGTGTGCCGACCGGTCGGCGATCGCCCCGATCACCGGCAGGACGAACACGGTGAGGAACACCGACAGCGAGATCAGGTACGGGTAGAAGGACCCGGCCGCGACGCGGATACCCAGCGGGTGCACGTACCCGTCGCAGCTGTCCGCGCCCAGCTCGCAGCCGGCGGCCAGCTCGGTGACGGTGGTCAGGAACGGGCCGAGGAACACCGTGATGACGGTGGTCTGGAAGGCCGAGTTGGCCCAGTCGTAGAGGTACCAGCCGCTGCGCTCACGGCGGGTGCTCGCCGGGGGCGGGGTGGGGTCCACCGTGGGGGTCACGGTCTCGGCCATCGGGGTCCTTCGACGGTCAGGCGGCCCAGTGGCCGCGGCTGCGGTAGACGTCGCGCAGCACGCCGACGTGATCGGTCATGATGCCATCCACACCACGATCAAGTAAGTCGTGCATCTGGCCGGGTTCGTCGATCGTCCACACGTGCACCTGCAGGCCCAGGCGGTGGCAGTAGTCGACGAACCGGCGGTCGACGACCGGCACCCGGCCGTAGCGCGGCGGCACCTGCGCGGCGACCACCGAGGGGGGCAGCCGCAGTGGACGGCCGTGCAGCGAGGCGAGCCGCAGCCGGGCCACCCCCCGCATGCCCAGACTGGTGGCGACCCGCCCCTGCGTCAGTGCCCGCAGCCGGGTCAGCCGAGCGTCGCTGAACGAGGCGAGCAGCACCCGGTCGGTCGCGCCGGCCCGGGTCACGGTGGCCACCGTCGGCGCGACGCCGCCGTCGGCCTTCACGTCGATGTTGAAGCGGACCTGCGGCCAGGCGCCCAACACCTCGTCGAGCCGGGGTACGACGGCAGCGCCGCCGACGCGTACCGAGGCGAGGTCGGCCCAGCGCAGGTCGGCGATGCGGCCGGGTTCGCCGGTGACCCGGGCGAGGGTCGGGTCGTGGAAGATCACGGCGACGCCGTCGGCGGTGGCGTGCACGTCGGTCTCGACGTACCGGTAACCGAGCCCGATGGCCCGGGCGAACGCCTCGGTGGTGTTCTCGTCGCCGTCGGCGGCGCCGCCACGGTGGGCGAACGCCAGCGGCGCGGGCGCGTCGAGGTAGCCGAATCGGGTCAGCACGCGACGCAGTATGCCTGCCGCCGGTGGACCACGGGTGGCCTGCCGGCGAAGATCATGCTCGTGCCGTCGGTCAGGCCAGCCAGCCGCCGGTCATCCGCGCCACGGCCGAGCCGTCGAGGTCGGCGAGCTTGACGCCGACGAACTGCCGGGCGCCGTCGGAGGTCTGCACCCGCACCGGCGGCGTCGGGTCGGTCAGGGCGGCGACCACCACCGCCGCGGCGTCGGCGGGGGACTGCGCGGCGGCGAACGCCTGCCCGGTGCGGGCGAGGTACGCGCGCAGCGCCGGCCCGTACACCCCGGCGGCGGCGCTGGCGGCGTCCGGATCGATGCCGATGTTGGCGACGAACTCGCTGGCCACCGCGCCCGGCTCGACGACGGTGACCCGTACGCCGGTGGTGGCGGCGAGCGGGGCGAGGGCTTCCATGTACCCCTCGACGGCGAACTTCGCGGCGCAGTACGCCTCGTTGAACGGCTGCCCGACGATCCCGCCGACGCTGGAGACGGTGACGAGGCGGCCCCGGCGGGCTCGCAGGTGCGGCAGGGCGGCCCGGCTGACGTGCAGGACGCCGAAGAAGTTGACCTCCATGACGGCCCGTACGTCGTCGATGCTGTCCTGTTCCAGGGTGCCCACGTGCCCGGCGCCGGCGTTGTTGACCACGGCGTCGAGCCGGCCGTACGTGGCGACGACTTCCTCGACAACCGCGGTCACCGAGTCGGGGTCGGTGACGTCGAGGGGGCGTACGTCGATCAGGTCGGCGACCCCGGCGGCGTCGGCGGCGGCGCGCAGTCGGTCGGAGCGGCCGACGTCGCGCATGGTGGCCACCGTGCGCCAGCCGGCGCCGGCGCAGCCCAGCGCGATCTCCAGCCCGATGCCGGTGGACGTGCCGGTGATCAGCACCGTCTGCTCGCTCATGAACCCCTACCTCGTGCCAGAGCGCCAACCCGCGCTTAACGTCACTGCATGTTACGGCCGGGCCGGTGTCCGAAGGCGATCGACTCGGTTTCCTGCGAGGCTGGGTGTCCGGGGCGCGGGAATGCCCGGTTTCCAGAAACCGAGTCGATCACCGACCCGCCGGCCGCAGTCACTTCGGCGCGACCGGCGGTGGGCGCGGCTGGGGTCGACGTGTCGGGGCCGGTCGGGTTCGTCGGGGCGCAGCGGGGCGAGGTGTCGGTGATCCGATCTGTGGCCCGGCGGGCCGCACCGTGGTTATTGATTGGTCAGGACGGCGCCGGTGTGGGCGTCGACCACCGTCCTGCCATTGAGAGGCCGGCTGAGCATCACCCGGACAGTCCGCTCCTGTGCCACATCGGCACCGGACCACCAGAGGGCGGGCTGACGGGCGGAGACGCGCAACAAGACCCGGTCATCCGTCTCATCCGCCTCGGCGCGGACGATGTCGAAGTCGGGGTGCACGTCAACCTGCGCGTCGAGCAGTCGACCACCGTCGCTGACCCGGTAGGAATTGACGCTGAGGTCGATCTCCTGCGAGCGGCGGACTGCGGCGACGGCGACAGACACGCCGATCAAGAGGGCCGCGGCCACGGCGACCGCGAGCACAGCCCTCTTGATCGGCTTTCTCATGCTGTCGCCAGGCTTCCCGGGAGGCCGTAGTAGGCCTGCCAGATGTCAGTGAACACCTGCATGCACCCGCTCACGCTGTTGGATGAATGACCGTGATGAATTCCCTTGGCCGCGACCTTACCGTCTGAGCGGACCGTGTAGACAGGCCCGCCAGAGTCACCGCCGACCGTGCACACCCCATCGTTGCGATAGAAGCTGCGCACCACGTTGCGAGCGGTCTCGCCGTCGCTGTGCTTGAAGTTGATCCCGGTGGAGTAGACGGTCCAGTTGCACTTCTCACCGGTGACGTGGCCGCCGACGCAGTACTTGTCGCCGCTGACCGGAGCACGGCTCCACATCTCGCCGACGGCGGCCCCGCTGCTCGATCCTGGACCACCCCGGTAGATGTAGGGCGATGTCGCCTTGCCGGAGACGACGCTGGAGAGGGCGACGTCGCCCCGGTAGGTCGACTGGCCGGACAGGTAGACGGACCCGGTGCCGTTGTTCCAGTTCTCCGACGAGTTCGGCGTGACGTAGCCGATGACGCTAGAGGGCGTTGACAGGTCACCGCCACCGGGCGCGCAGTGCCCTGCGGTGAGCATCATGTTGGCCGAGCCGTTACGCCAGGAGAATCCGGTGGTGCAGACGTTGGGCGTGCTGGTCTTCGCGCCACCGTAGAACGGCGAGGTGTCGTTGTTACGGCCGTCGCCGGTCGAGGTCGTCTCCGCCATGTACCGGATCGCGATGGCGTCGGTTCCGAACCTCGCAGCTAGGGCCTGCAGCAGGGGCTCGGAGAGCCGGCTGACGTACACGTTGATCCGGTTGGTCTCGGCGTCCGGCTCGGTCATGAAGATCGCGTCCCGGTCGGGTACGCCGGCGCCCGGGTCGATCGCTTCGTCCTTGACCTTCTCGAGTTGCGCGATGCTGCGTGTGACTCGTAGGCCCTGCACGGGGGTCGCTACCCGCAGGTGGCCGTCCCGGAATTGCGCGAGGAGGTTCTCCCCCCTACCGGTCGTGCTGTCCAGCCGTACGGTGCCGGTCACGCGGTCGTACCAGGGGTAGGCAAAATCCGCAGCGTTCCTCTGCACGAGTTCCTGTGCCTCGTGCAGAAGTTTCGCCGCCGCCTCGGGCATTGGGGCTGGAGGGGCCGGATCGGTCCAGGCTGTGACGGCGAGGCCGCTCGGGCTTGCAATCGAGGTGCTGGGCGCTGCCTGCGCCGGGCTCGGGAGAGCCGTGGTCATCACGACGGCTACTCCTAAGACGGCAATGCTGGTTTTTCGCATGACACTCCCCGTAGTCGTACTCCTGCGGTTTAGCAGGAGTACGAGTCTCGCACCAACTGATCAGCGAGAGTGTCCTGCGTCACATCGGGCGCGAAGCGAACTTTTACCCGCATCCGGGGTGGCTCGACGGGCGGAGCAGCGGATTTGATGCGTTAGTACGCCGCGGTCGGGTCAGCGACGGCGGTGGACGCGGCTGGTGTCGGCCGGGCGGCCGGGGTCGACGTGGCGGGGGAGATCCGGCTCGTCGGGGCGCAGCGGGGCGAGGGTGTCGGTGAGCGCGTCGGTGATCCGGTCGGTGGCCCGGCGGGCCGCTCCCGGGGTGGCGGCGGTCGTCTCGCCCAGGTCGATGGGCGCGCCGAAGTGCACCCGGATCACCGGGCGGCGCCAGAGCGAGCGGGCGATGCCGCGCAGCATTCCCCGGGGCGCCCGGTAGGGCAGCACCTCGTGGGCACCCCACTGGGCGACGGGGATGACCGGGGCGGCGCAGGCCAGGGCGAGCCGGGCGGTGCCGGTCTTGCCGCGCTCGGGCCACATGCCGGGGTCCAGGCCGATGCGCCCCTCGGGGTAGACGAGGATCACCGATCCGGCGGTGACGGCGGTGGCGGCGTCGTCGAGCGCCCGGTGTACGGCGTTGGTGCCGCGGTCGACGCGGATGTGTCCGGCGCGGCGCATGGCGGCGCCGAACACCGGGGCGCGGAACAGGCCGGCGGTCGCCATGATCCGGGGGGCGATGCCCCTCCTCTGGCAGGCGGCGGCCATCACCAGCGGGTCGAACGGGCTGATGTGGTTGGCGGCCAGCACCAGCGGTCCGCGACGCAGGTGCGCGGGGACGTCGCCGGTGACCTCGAGGCGGGCCAGCAGGCCGACGATGGCCCGGATGACCAGTTGTGCCGCGCGCCAGATCAGCGGCGGCTGCCAGTGTGTGGTTTCCATCAGCGCGCCATCGTCGCACGCAGCGAGTGGGCCGCGAGGGCGGGTTGGTCGCTGTGCGCGAGGTCGAGCGGCCGGGGTGATCAGGGTCATTGGTCCCGGGCCGGTTCGGGCCGCCCGGCCCTGCTGATTCCTCTACGACACGGAGTAGTATTTACTACGTTTCGTAGTACGAGCAGCTGGGGGTTTCAGGTGGACGCGTTGGACGTCGCCCGGTGGCAGTTCGGTGTCACCACCGTCTACCACTTTCTCTTCGTACCGCTGACCATCGGCCTGTCCGTGCTGGTGGCCATCCTGCAGACGATGTGGCACCGCACCGGCAACGAGCGCTACCTCAAGCTCACCAAGTTCTACGGCAAGCTCTTCCTGATCAACTTTGCCATGGGCGTGGTCACCGGCATCGTGCAGGAGTTCCAGTTCGGCATGAACTGGAGCGACTACTCCCGCTTCGTCGGCGACATCTTCGGCGCGCCCCTGGCCATCGAGGCGCTGGTCGCGTTCTTCCTCGAATCGACCTTCATCGGCCTGTGGATCTTCGGCTGGGACCGGCTGCCCAAGCGGGCACACCTGGCCAGCATCTGGGCCGCCGCGATCGGCACCAACCTCAGCGCGTACTTCATCCTCGCCGCGAACTCGTTCATGCAGAACCCGGTCGGCTTCCGGATCAACCCGGACAGCGGTCGCGCCGAGCTGACCGACTTCCCGGCGGTGCTGACCAACAAGGTGGCGCTGATCACCTTCCCGCACACCCTGGCCGGCTCGTTCCTGGTCGCCGGGTCGCTGATCGTCGCCGTCGGCCTGTGGCACGTGATCCGCAACCGCGACTCCGCCGACACCGGCGCCTACCGCTTCGCCACCAAGTTCGGCTCCTGGGTGGTCCTGGTCGCCTCGGCCGCCGTGCTGTTCACCGGCGACATCCAGGGCAAGATCATGACGGACGTGCAGCCGATGAAGATGGCCGCCGCCGAGGGCCTCTACACCACCGAGAGCCCCGCGTCGTTCTCCGTACTCACCGTCGGCAGCCTCGACGGCAGTCGCGAGGTCTTCGCGCTGAAGATCCCGTACCTGCTCTCGTACCTGGGCACCGGTGACCCGCACGGCACCGTGCAGGGCATCAACGACCTCCAGGCCCAGTACGCCTCCCAGTACGGCGCCGGCAGCTACACCCCGGTCATCCCGGTCACCTACTGGAGCTTCCGCTTCATGATCGCGTTCGGGATGACCGCCGCCGCGATCGCGCTGCTGGTGCTCTGGACCCAGCGCAAGGGCCGCACCCCGAGCAGCAAGTGGCTGCTGCGCGCCGGGCTGGCCATGCCCGTCCTGCCGCTGGTGGCCAACTCGTTCGGCTGGATCTTCACCGAGATGGGCCGTCAGCCGTGGATCGTCTTCGGCGAGATGCTCACCCGCAACGGGGTGTCCCGCAGCGTCTCGCTGACCGAGGTGCTCACCTCGTTCACCGCCTTCACGCTGATCTACGCCACCCTCGCGGTGATCGAGGTCAAGCTGCTGCTGCGGTACGCCCGCGCCGGCGTGCCGGACGTCAGCGAGACACCCCCGACCGACGACACCGACGACGCCGAGCGCCCGCTCGCCTTCGCCTACTGAGCACCGGAGCCTGCCGTGGACCTCACCACCATCTGGTTTCTCCTCGTCGCCGTGCTGTTCACCGGCTACTTCATCCTGGAGGGCTTCGACTTCGGCGTCGGCATGCTGCTGCCCGTGCTGGGTCGCGACGACCGCGAGCGCCGCGTCCTGATCAACACCATCGGCCCGGTCTGGGACGGCAACGAGGTGTGGCTGATCACCGCGGGCGGCGCGATGTTCGCCGCGTTCCCCGAGTGGTACGCCACCCTGTTCTCGGGCTTCTACCTGCCGCTGCTGCTGATCCTGCTGGCCCTGATCGCCCGCGGGGTGGCCTTCGAGTACCGGCACAAGCGTCCCGAGGCATCCTGGAAGCGCCGCTGGGACGCCGCGATCGTCGTCGGCTCGTTGCTGCCGGCGATCCTGTGGGGCGTCGCCTTCGCCAACATCCTGCGGGGCGTGCCGCTGGACGCCGACCACGAGTACGTCGGTGGCCTGCTGGACCTGCTGAACCCGTACGCCCTGCTGGGCGGCGCGACCACCCTCGCGCTGTTCCTGACCCACGGCGCGGTGTTCATCGCCCTGAAGACCACCGGTGACATCCGCGAGCGCGCCGGCGCCCTCGCGGTGCGCCTCGGCGTCGGCGCGGCGGTGCTCGCGGTGGCGTTCCTGGGCTGGACGCTGAGCATCCGCTCCAGCGCGGCGGCCGTGGTGCTCGCCGTGGGCGCGGCCCTCGCCCTGCTCGGTGGTCTCGCCGCCGCCCGGGTACGCCGAGAGGGTTGGGCGTTCACCGGCACCGCCGTGGCGATCGGCCTGGCGGTGGCGACGCTGTTCGCCGCGCTGTTCCCGAACGTGCTGCCCTCCACCCTGGACGCGGCGGGCACGCTGACCGCCACCAACGCCGCCTCCACCCCGTACACCCTGAAGATCATGACCTGGGTCGCGGTGATCTTCACTCCGATCGTGCTGGCCTACCAGGGCTGGACCTACTGGGTGTTCCGCAAGCGCATCGGCGTCAAGAACATCCCGCACTAAAGGAAGGGCACCTTGTTAACGCCTCGTGTATATAAAGGTGCCCTTCCTAACGCCCGCCACTATCGTGTGCCGGTGCCTACCCCTGTACACGTTCGCGAACTGACCACCGACGACCTCGCCGCTGCCTGGGAGTTGGGTCGCTTCGCCTTCGGCTCCAGCCCGACGCCGCCCGCGCACGCCACCGAGGCGACGCCCGGCCTCACCCGGTACGGCGCCTTCGACGACGCCGGGCGACTCGTCGGCAAGGCCGTCGACCTGCACCACGACCAGTGGTGGTCGGGACGCCGGGTGTCCGCCGCCGACGTCGGCGGGGTGGCGGTCGCTCCCGAGGCCCGCGGCCGGGGAGTGGCCCGCGCGCTGCTCACCGCCCTGCTGCGCGGCGCTCGTGACCGGGGCGCGGCGATCAGCGCGCTGTATCCGACCGTCACCGCGCCCTACCGTGCCTGCGGCTGGGCGGCGGGCGGTGTACTGCGCACCGTCGACCTGCCCACCGTGGCGGTACCCCGACAGCGGCCCGCCGCGCACCTCAGCGTGCGCGCCGGCACCCCGGCCGACCTGGCCGCCGTCGACGCCCTGTACGAACGCGTCGCCCGACACCGCACCGGCATGCTCACCCGCCAGGGCTCGCTCTACGACTCCTTCCGAGGGCGACTCGCCGCCGGCGAACTGCCCGACGACGGGCTCACCCTCGTCGAGGACGCCGACGGCCTCGTCGCGTACGCCCTGTGGAGTCGGGGCCGTGGTTACGGCGCCGATTCCGTGCTCACCCTCAGCGACGCCCTCGCGGTCACCGCCGACGGCGCCCGTGAGCTCGTCGGTGTGCTGGGCAGTTGGGCCAGTGTCGCCCCGACCCTGCGGCTGTCCCTGCTCGACGGCGACGCGCTGAGCGCCCATCTGCCGCTGGAGTCCGTCCGTGAGCACGCCCGGGACCTGTGGATGCACCGTCCGGTCGACGTCGTACGGGCGGTGACCGACCGCGGTTGGCCCGCCCACGTCCGAGGAAGCGTCGACTTCACTCTCGACGACGACCTCGCCGACTGGAACACCGGCGCCTGGCGGTTGACCGTCGCCGACGGGGCCGCCGAGCTGTCCCGGGTCGGCGGCGAGACGGACCTGCGGCTGGACGTACGCGGGTTCGCTCTGCTCTACACCGGCGCCGCGCACGCCCGGTCGGTCGTCCAGGCCGGTCTGCTGCGGCACGCCACCGGCACCGACCCGGCCGCCCTCGACCTGTTGGGCGCGGGCGGCCCGGCGCAGTTGCTCGACTACTTCTGACCGGCCGGCCAATCAGGCCGGTGCCGCCGCCAGTTCGGCGTTCGCGCGTTGGGTGACCAGGGTGAGAACCCGGGCGGCGCTGCTCATCTCGTCGGTCGGGATGTCCGCGTACAGCCGGGCGGTGATGGCCGCGATGGCGGCGCCGATGCGGGCCTGCGTGGCGCGGCCCGTCTCGGTGAGCGACACCTGCGCCGTCGCGTCGTCGACCTGCGCGAGGCCGGCGTCGACGAGGCCGGCGATCGCCTCGTGCACGATCGACTCGTCGACCTTCAGGGCGCCGGTCATCCGTTGCACGAGCCGCGTCCGCTCGGTCGCGCCCTGGGCGAGGGCGTTCAGCGCGACCGACTGGCCGAAGCTGACTCCGAGTGGGGCCAGGGCTCGCTCCAGCAGGGCGCGGGTGGCGTAGTGGGCCTGGCCGATGACCTGGCCATTGAGGATCGGTGGGGTGGACATGGCGCACCTCCTTCAATGCGTTGGCGGCACCAACGTTGGTGCCACCAACGTAACACGCTTCGTGGGTCACGCCAACGATTACTGGTAGGGTGCCGCCCATGTACTCCACCGGCCCACTGTCACCCGCCGGGCTCCGCACCACCCCCAGCTGGCTGCTCAACCAGACCGCCAGTCACGCCGGCCGCCTGGTCAGCGAGGGCTTCGCGGCGCACGACCTGCGCGGCTACCACGCCCGGCTGCTGGCCGCACTGGCCGAGGACGGCCCCTCCAGCCAGGCCGACCTCGGCCGTCGTTGCGGCATCGACCGCAGCGACGTCGTGGCGGCCATCAACGACCTGGTCGGCCGGGGATTCGTGGTGCGCGCACCCGACCCGGCCGACCGTCGCCGCAACGTCATCAACCTCACCGACGCCGGCGCCGACGAGGCCCGCCGACTCAGCAAGACCGTCGACCGGGTGCAGGACAAGCTGCTCGCCCCGCTGTCCGCCGCCGAACGTGCCCAACTGACCCGACTACTCACTCGGCTGCTCGACCACCACAGCCGGCACTGACCCGACGGCTCAGCGCGCCTCGCGCAGCTCCGCGAGCCGCGCCTCAATCTCCGCCAACTCCGCGCGCAGCTTCTCGGCCTGCTGCTCGGCCTCGGCCCGCTCGGTGCCCAGGATCTGCTCGACCGCCTCCTGCACACCCGGCACGTCGACCAGCGCCACCATCTTGAGCGCCTCGGCCGGCTTCACCACGTACGGCTTCGCGAGCGCCTTGGTGCCCTGCTGCGCGGCGACCGTCCACTCACCGTCGGCGTACGCCAGCGTCACGGTCAGCCCGGCCGGGCTCTTGGGCTTGACCGCCTTGACCGCGCGCTTCACCGGCGCCTTGTCCACCTGCTCCACCTGCTGCTCCACCTTCGGCTCCTCCCGTCGCGGCGTCGGCACCCGCGGCGTGTCCAACACGAACTCCGGCTCGACCGCGGCGGCCGGCTCCGGCTCCGGCTCGGCCTTCGGCTCGGCCACCCGACGACCGACGCCCTTGGGCGCCACCGCCAGGTCGGCGGGGGAGAACGGCAACTCGTCGCGCCCGAACCGCACCACCACGAACTCGTCCGACACCTCGGGATCGGTCAGCTCGACGACCTGACCCACCTGACCGGCGATCTGCCCCGCCGAGGCGGTGAACACCACCTTGGGCCGGCGGCCCGCCGCCAACGCCTCCCGGAGGCCCTGCACCTCGTCAGTGGACAAACCCTGGCCGGCATCCATCAGAACCCTCTTCCGTACACCTGTTTGATTGCTGTCTTGATATCAGCCGGCTGCGACACCCGCCGCACGGGGGCTGACGCGCGGTCAGCCGCCCAGCGCCCGCAGTGCCTGATCGGCGTGCTCGTTCATGCTGACCTCGCTGTGGATCACCTCGATGACCCGCCGGTCCGCGCCGATCACGAACGTCATCCGCTTCATGCTCAACGGGCCCAGCGGCAGCCGCCGCTTGACTCCGAGTTGCTGCGCGACCACGCCGTCCGGGTCCGACAGCAGCGGGTAGTCGAAGCCGTGCAGCTTGGAAAACTCGGCCTGCTTCGCCACCGAGTCCCGGCTGATGCCCACCCGGGACGCGCCCAGCGCCGTGAACTCCGCGGCCAGGTCCCGGAAGTGGCAGCTCTCCGCCGTGCACCCCCGGGTCATCGCCGCCGGATAGAAGAACAGCACCACCGGCCCGGTCGCCAGGAACTCCGACAGCCGCCGCGGCGTGCCCGTCTCGTCCGGCAACTCGAAATCCTCGACCAGATCCCCGACCTTCACATCCGCCACCGCGCACCTCCGTTGTCCGATCCGACGCGCGTGAGCGTAGGCGATCACTCCCAGAGCGTCGCCACCTCGTCCGCCACCGCCGCGGCCTGCGCCCACCCCGCCCGCGCCGATCCCATCCGCCGGGCCGGGTCCAGCATGTTGCGGCCGATGGCGGTACGCGCCGCCGCGTCCGGCGTCACCACCGCCACCCGCGCCCCGGCCAACCGCAGCCCGGCCACCTGCGCCGACAGTCGCGGCATCGGCCCGAACGCCCCCGAGGTCGGCGCGATGACCAGCACCCGCTCCGCGCCCGCCGCCAGGTCCGCGTTGACCGTCGAGCGCATCCCGCCGTCGACGTACCGGCGCTCGCCGATCGTCACCGGCGGCCACACGCCGGGCACCGCGCAGCTGGCCCCGACCGCGTCCACCAGGGACACTCCGCTGTCGCTGTCGAACACCACGAACTCGCCGGACGACGCGTCCACCGCCGTCACCAGCAGCCGCCGCGCCGGCCACTCCCGCACCGGCAGGCGGGCCTCGATGACCGCGCGTTGCGAGGCCTCCGACGGGGTACGCGCCGACACGGCCATCGCCCCGATCCGCGCGCGTGCCCGCACCGCGTCGCGGGTACGGCCGCCGGCCCAGGCGAGCCGCGCCAACGCCACCCAGCCCAGTCGTGCCGCCGCCTTACCTCTGGGCGGCGTCAACTGTGCCTCGTACAACCGTTGCAGCGGCACCTCCGAGCACACCAGCGCGCCCACCAGCGCGCCGGCCGAGGTGCCCACGACCAGATCCGCGTCGGACACCGCCAGACCTCGTTCGGCCAGCCCCGCCAGGAGCCCCAGCTCCCAGGCGATCCCGGTCACCCCGCCGCCGCCGAGCACCAACGCCCGCTCCATGTGACGCTCCTCTCCACCGCCGACCCGCGCCGGTCACGGTAGCGTCGGCGCGACCAGCACGACAGCCCGAAGGGAGGGGCCATGGCACCTGTCACCGTCATCACCGGCGGCGGCCGTGGCATCGGCGCGGCCACCGCCCGCCGTCTCGCGCGGGCCGGTCACGACATCGCCCTGTGCTACCGCCGCGACGACGACGCCGCGAACGCCGTCCTGGCCGACCTGCGCGCGACCGGCCGGCAGGCCATCGCGGTACGCGCCGACACCACCGACCCGGACCAGGTCGACGCCCTGTTCGACGCCGCCACCCAGCTCGGCCCGCTCACCGGCCTGGTCAACAACGCCGGCGTCACCAGCCCGATCGGCCCCTTCACCGAGCTGCGCGTCGAGGACCTGCGTCGGGTCGTCGACGTCAACCTCGTCGGCTACGTCCTGTGTGCCCAGCAGGCCGCCCGCCGGATGGCCGGTCCCGGCGCGATCGTCAACGTCTCGTCGGCCGCCGCGACCCTTGGCAGCCCCGGGGAGTACGTGCACTACGCCGCCGTCAAGGCCGCCACCGACACCCTCACCGTCGGCCTGGCCAAGGAACTCGCCCCACGAGGCATCCGGGTCAACGGGGTCGCCCCCGGCATCGTGCGTACCGAGATCCACGCGGACTCCGGCGTACCCGATCGTGCCGACTCGGCCGCGGGCCGCATCCCCCTGGGTCGTGCCGGGGAGCCGGACGAGATCGCGGCCGCCATCGCCTGGCTGCTCGGCCCGGACGCCTCCTACGCCACCGGCACGGTCCTGCGGGTCTCCGGCGGTCTCTGACCCCGCGTGCGCGGAGCCGGAGACCGCCGGAGGAGTGTCAGTGCGTGAACAGCTTCGCCGCCGTGATCACCGTCTGCTCCACCCCGTACCCGAGCAGCACCGCCACCACCAACCAGGAGATCCACAACCGGGCCTGCTGCCCGTTCCGGCCGTCGTCGCTCATCGCGTACCGCTCCTCTCCGCCGTCTCCGCCGTCTCCGTCTCCGCCGCCGTGTCGTCGTCGGTGTCCCGGCCCGTGGGTGGCTCGTGGAACCGCTCCGGCACCGGCCGGACCAGCAGGTTCGCCACGAAGCCCAGCGCCAGCACGCCGACCATCGTGAACAGCGCCGGCCGGTACGCCGCCGCCGTCAACGTGCCCGGCTTACCCTGCGCGTCGAGGAAGCCGTTGACGATCAGCGGGCCCGCGATCCCGGCTGCCGACCACGCGGTCAGCAGCCGACCGTGGATCGCGCCCACCTGGTACGTGCCGAACAGGTCGCGCAGGTATGCCGGCACCGTGGCGAACCCGCCGCCGTAGAACGACAGGATCACGCACGCCAGCAGCACGAACAGCGCCGTCGCCGTCTGCCCGACCAGGGCCAGCAGTGCGTACAGCACCATGCCGACGCCGAGATAGACCATGTAGATCGGCTTGCGCCCGATGAGGTCCGAGGTGGACGACCACGCGAATCGGCCCGCCATGTTGAACAGCGACAGCAGCCCCACGAACCCGCCGGCCGCCGCCACCGACACCGCCGAGGTGCCGCTGTCCCGGAAGAAGTCCTGGATCATCGGGCTGGCCTGTTCCAGGATTCCGATGCCCGCCGTCACGTTGCAGAACAGCACCACCCACAGCAGCCAGAACGAACGGGTCTTCACCGCGTTCGCCGCCGACACGTTGGCCGTGGTGACCAGCGGTTTCGCCGCCACCGCCGCAGGGTCGAAGCCGGCCGGTCGCCAGTCCGCCGCCGGCACCCGCACGTTCGCCACCCCGAACATCATGACCACGAAGTAGCCCAGGCCGAGCGTCACGAAGAGCCACACCAGCGCGCTTCCCGACGCGGTCGAACCGGCGTTGGCCGGGTCGTAGCCCGGGTCGTAGAACGACAGCAGTTGCCTCGACAGGGGCGAGGCCACCATCGCGCCACCGCCGAACCCCATGATCGCCAGGCCGGTGGCCAGGCCCGGCCGGTCCGGGAACCACTTGATCAACGTGGAGACGGGGGAGATGTACCCGATCCCCAGCCCGATGCCGCCGAGCAACCCGTAGCCCAGGTACAGCAACCACAGTTGCTTCGTCGCGATGCCCAGCGAGCCCACCAGGAAGCCCGTCGCCCAGAAGCAGGCCGAGACGAACATCGCCTTACGCGGCCCGTTCGCCTCCACCCAGGTCCCGGCGACCGCCGCGGACAGTCCCAGCATCACGATCGCGATGCTGAAGATGACCCCGATCGCGGTCTGGCTGGTGTCGAAGTGGGCGATCAACGAGTTCTTGTAGACACTGGTCGCATAGACCTGGCCGATGCAGAGGTGGATGGCCAACGCCGCCGGGGGTATGAGCCACCGGCTGTACCCGGGCGGCGCGACGGTGTGCCGACGATCGAGTGCGGAAAGCATGCGCTGCTTCCTCTCCGAAGCGGATCGAGAAACGTCCTCACAACGTGCCCCCACCAAACGGACGCGGCAAACCTCACCGTCGCCGGACGGTCGCTACGGTGAGCTGAGCGGTCAGTCAGTGCTCGCCCCGGTGCTAGCGGGCGGACGCCCAGCCGGTGAACCGCTCGGCGAGGTCTGCCGACGCGACGCTGTCGGGCTGCCCGGCGCTCAGCTGCGCCGCGGCTTCGTCCCGCAGCGCCGCCAGGTGCACGAGAAGCGCGGCCCGATCCTCCCGGTACCGGGCAAGCAGGTTCAGCTTCGCCGCCGAGCACGGCCAGGCGATCCCGCACGCCTGGCACCGCCAGGTCGGCCGGGTGGGCAGGTGCGCAAGCCGGCGGCGGATCACCGACCAACCCCAACGGGGGTACGACGGGCAGGCGTTGACGCCGACGTCATCCACCGCACGCCGGCCGGCATCACGAACAGCTCGCGGCGCTCGATCGCGTCGCCGTTGGGACCGAGCTGGTACGCCTCGATCCACAGCCAACCGTGGTAGGTGTGTCGGTCGGGCAGGGCGCGGATCACGCGGACCATGATGGGTTGAGCGAACTGAGGGCTCGCCGCCCGGGTCAGGTGCAGAAGGTCGCCGGAGCGCACCTCCCGGACGTCCAGCGGCGTTGGCTTCTCGTCGGGCACGGTCTTTCCCCTGTGGCTGGTGTTGGGAAGGGCCGCCCCCGTGAGTGCTCGCCCAACCGGGGCGGCCCCGCTACGAACGCGTCCGCCGGGTCTCGTGGTCCCTGCCGGCCGCGCCGTCTGCTTCCACCCTGGACAATTGACCCCTACGCTCGGAATACATAGGCGACCATCGGGCGGACGCTCGCGGATTGCGGGTCGATCAAGACCGACACTGGGGAAAGGCGGGGAACGCGTGGGAATTTCGCCGTATCAGTTCATGGTCCGCGAGCTACGGCGACACCGAAGCGCCGCCGGACTGACTCAAGTGCAGCTCGCCGAACGGATGCACTGGAGCGACACGCAGGTCAGCGGCGTTGAGACGGGCACACGGATAGCACGAGACGATTTCTGGAAGGCCGTAGACGAAGCTCTTGAAACGGGCGGCTTCTTCCTCACGTTCTGGCGAGAATTCGCGCAGTACGGCGGCACCCCAACATGGCTGCGCGAGTGGATCGAGATTGAGCGCGAGGCGACGGCACTGCACTGGTTCGAGCCGGCATACATTCCGGGCTTGTTGCAGATCGAGGCGTATTCACGTGCCACCTTGGCCGGCGGCCGATTCACCGCTGAGGAAGTGGAGCAACTTGTCGCCTCCCGGCTTGAGCGGCAGGCGATCCTGGCCCACGAGAACCGACCCCAGATCGTCGCGGTGATCGATGAGGCGGCGCTCAGGCGGCCGGTACGTGGACGACCCGAGGTGATGCGAGAGCAGTTGGAGCACCTGGTGTCCTGCATCGATGAGGAGTTGGCTCAGGTACATGTCGTCCCGGCCGACGTAGGCGTCTACCTCGGCCTCGCGGGTCAGTTCATCATCGCGTCGATGACCGACGGGACGCGCTCCGCCTACGCGGACAACCAGCTCAGTGCGCAGATCGTGGCCAACCCCGCTGACGTTGCTAGGCTGGCAAAGACATGGGAGCACGTCAGGAGTCATGCGCTCCCGATGGTTCAGTCACTCGACCTGATCAAGGAAGCGGCGAAGACATGGACATGACCGGCGCTCAGTGGCGGAAGTCCACGAAGTCTGGCGGCAACGGCGGGGCATGTGTCGAGGTTGCCGATAATCTGCCGGGCGTCGTCCTCGTTCGCGACACGAAGGACCGCGACGGCGGCACGCTGACCTTCGGCCCCGCGCAGTGGCAGGGCTTCGTCAGTTTCGCGAAGGCCTTCGGCCCTGTCGCCTGACCAGGTCAGCACGGTAGCCCTCGGCGCGAACCGGGGGCTTTTCCGTGTCCGGGCTGGAGCGAAGGAGCAGACCATCGACGTTGGTACGCTGGAACGGCGGTGGGAGTGTGTTCGCGGCGAAGCGCTGTCCCGGACGCAATCCCTGGATCTTTAGGGAAGCGGCAGCATCATGGACATGACGGGTGCGCAGTGGCGTAAGAGCACCAAGAGCGGCAACAACGGCGGCAACTGCGTCGAGGTGGCAGACAACCTGCCGGGCATCGTCCTCGTTCGCGACACGAAGGACCGCGACGGCGGCACGCTGGCCTTCGGCCCCGCGCAGTGGCAGGGCTTCGTCAGTTTCGCGAAGGCCTTCAGCCCCGTCGCCTGACCAGGTCAGCACGGTAGCCCCCGGCGTGAACCGGGGGCTTTCCCGTGTCTGGGTTTGAGCGAAGGAGCCGGGACAACGTCGCGGCGGGTTCGCTCACTCGCGTACCCAATGGCAGCCGCGACCGGTCCGCGCACCTGGCCCTGACGCCGCCGCCGAGCGGCGCGGGCCTCAGGCCGCGACCGTTGCCTCGGCGACCTGTTCGGCGTCGGGGCGTAGTTGCGGTGTGGCCAGGGAGATGACCAGGTTGAGGATCGCGAACACGGCGGCGATCAACAGTCCGCGGTGGAACCCGTCGACCAGGGCCTGCTGCTGACTGGCGCCGTGGCCGAGGGCGTCGGTGACGTGGGTGATGGACAGGGTCGTGACGATGGCCAGGCCGAGCGCCCCGCCGACCTGGTACACGGCGGTCACGACCCCGGAGGCGGCACCGGCCTCGTGGTGCTCGACGTCGGAGATCGCGGTGATCTGGGCGGGTACGCCGAGTGTGGTGATCCCCAGCCCGAACAGCAGCAGGCCGGGTAGCAGTTCGGTGGCGTACGCGCCGGTGGCTCCGGCTCCGGCGAGCAGCAGCAGGCCGACGACGCTGAGCAGCGCGCCGATGAGCTGCATGGTGCGGGTGCCGAGCCGGTGCACCAGTTGGGTGGCGATGGCCGCGCCGGCGATGGCGGTGGCGCCCATGGGCAGGAACTGCAGGCCGGCGGTCAGCGGTGACGCGCCGCGAACCTGTTGCAGGTAGAGCGCGGTGAGGAAGAACATCGACAGGAACGCGGCGCCGTTGAGCGCCAGCGCGCCGCCGGACACGCTCAGCGCCCGCGAGTTGAACAGCCGCAACGGCACCAGCGGCGCGGCCGAGCGCGCCTCGACGCCGACGAAGACGACCAGCAGCGCCACGCCGCCGATGAGGGCGGTGAGCACCTGCGCCGAGCCCCAGCCGGCGGACTCGGCGCGGACCACGCCGAAGACGACCGCGAGCAGACCGGCGGTGCCCAGAACGGCGCCGAACGCGTCGAAGGTCCGCGGGCCGGGCTGGGTGTGCCGCACGGCCGCCACGAAGGTCGGGACGATCGCCACGAGCGCGATCACGATGGGTACGTTGACGAAGAACACCCACCGCCAGCTCAACGAGTCGACGAGCAGGCCGCCGGCCACCACGCCCAGCGTTCCGCCGAGCCCGGCGAGCGCACCCCAGATGCCCATCGCGATGGTGCGTTCGCGCCCGTGGGCGAACGTGACGGTGAGGATGGCCAACGCCGCGGGGGACAGCAGCGCGCCGCCCAATCCCTGCACGGCGCGCGCGGCGATCAGCAGCTCGGGTGTGGTCGCCAATCCGGCGAGCAGGGACATCGCCCCGAACACCGCGAGGCCGATGAGAAAGACGCGGCGGGCGCCGAGCAGATCGGCGGCGCGTCCGCCCAGGAGCAGGAGACCACCGAAGAGCAGGGTGTACGCGCTGATCACCCATTGCAGGTTGTCGGCCGTGAAGTTCAGGTCGGTCTGGATGTCGGGCAGCGCCACGTTCACGATCGTCACATCGAGGATGACGATGAACTGCGCCACCGACAGGACCGCCAGTGTCGCCCAGGGATTACGTCGCATTGCCTACCTCACCGTGGAAGGGGGACGTCGCACATCGCGTCGTCTACGCCGTACGCATACAACGTATACCTCAGGTCTACGGAGTAGACTAGCCCCGTGGCGAGTATGAGCAGGAACACCGGAACCCAGCCCCGGCTCGACCCGGACAAGATCGTCGCCAGCGCCCTGCGCATCGCCGACGCGGAGGGTCTCGGCGCGATCACCATCCGCCGGCTGGCCCAGGAGCACGGGGTCACGCCGATGGCGCTCTACCGGCACTTCCGGGACAAGGACGACCTGCTCGACGCGCTCGCCGCCCGCCTGCTCGCCGACGTCGACCTGCCCGAGGCGAGCGCCGAGCCCTGGGACCGGCAGATGCGTGGCATCCTGGCCGCCTGCCTCGACGCGATCCGTCCGCATCCCACCGTCGCCGGGCTCCTCCCGACCCGGGTCCTGCTCTCCGAGCCCGGCCTGACGTTGGTCGAACGCACCCTCGCGCTGCTCGCCGAGGCGGGCTTCCCGCCCGAGCAGGCCACCGAGGTCGGCAGTCAGGCCCTCTGCTCGCTGGTGACTCTGGTGACCACCGAGCCCGGTGCCACGGAGAGCACCGATCCGCAGACCCGGGACGACGCCATTCGCGCCAAGCGGTCGGCGCTGAGCGCCCTCGCACCCCAGCGTTACCCGCACGTCGTCGCGGCCGCGGACGCGCTGACGCTCTGCACCGACCGGGACACCTACTACGAGTTGGGTGTCGAGTTCGCCCTCGCCGGCATCCGCGGCATCAGCGCACAGAGCCGGCCGAGGCGCTGATGGCCGCGGGCTACTGAGCCGCCGCCCGCCAGACCCAGTTACGCCGGTCGTACAGCGGCGTGAGGCCCGCGCGGAGCATGTTGTTCAGCGACGAGTTCGACGTACCCGGGGCGGGTCTTCCGGTCTCGGCGGTGACCCACCGGCAGCCGGCCGCCGCGGCGGCGCTCGCCCTGGCGGCCAGCAACGCCGACTGCGCACCCCGGCCGCGGTGCGCGGGCAGGGTCGCGCCGGAGTTGAGCGAGCCGACGGTGCCGTGGATGAACAGGACCCGACCCGCGGGATGGTCGGGGAGTGCCGCTACCGCAGGTGCGGGGCGTGCCAGCCACCGGCGAGGGTGTCGGCGTCCGCCGGACCCCAGGTGCCCTTGTCGTACGACTGGACGGGCGTCGGCAGGTCCAGGATCGGCTCGACGATGCGCCACTCCTGCTCGATGGTCTCGGCGCGGGCGAACCGCAGGTGCTGTCCGTCCATCGCGTCGTCGAGCAGCCGCTCGTACGCCTCCTGCCGGCGTCCCAGGGCCGCGCCGAAGTCCACGGACAGGTCCACCGGTCGGCTCGCGACCTCGGCGCCCGGGCTCTTGGCCTGGATCGACATCGTGATGCCGTCGCCCCGGCCGAGCCGGAACCGCAGCAGGTTCGCGGCCGTCGCGGCTCCGCCCTCGGCGGGGATGAGGGTGCGCTGCGGCTGCTTGAACTCGACGACGACCTCGGTTGCCGTCGCGGGCAGGCTCTTGCCGGTACGCAGGTAGAAGGGCACCCCGGCCCAGCGGGGCGAGTTGACCGTCAGCCGGGTGGCGACGAACGTCTCGGTGTTCGACCCCGACGCGACGCCCGGCTCGTCGCGGTAGCCGGCGTACTGCCCCCGCACGGTGGCCTGCGGCGCGAGCGGCTCGATCTGCCGCAGCACCGCGACCTCCGAGGCGTTGAACGCGTCGGTGTCCTCGGACGCCGGCGGCTCCATGGCGATCAGCGCGACGACCTGCAGGATGTGGTTCTGCAGCACGTCGCGGGTGGCGCCCACGGTGTCGTAGAAACCGGCGCGACCCTGGGTGCCGAAGCCCTCGGCGAGTGTGACCTGCACGTTGTCGATGTGCTCGTTGTTCCACAGCGGCTCGAACAGCCGGTTGGCGAACCGGAAGGCGTAGAGGCCCTCGACGGCTTCCTTGCCGAGGTAGTGGTCGATGCGGAACACGCGCTCGGAGTCGAAGGCGGCGCGCAGCGTCCGGTCCAGCTCGTGCGAGGTCGTCAGGTCGCGTCCGAACGGCTTCTCCACGATCACCCGACCGCGCTCGGCCAGGCCGACCGCCGCCAGGCCGTCGATGACGGACCCGAACACCGCCGGGGGGATGGCCAGGTAGAAGATCGGTCGCTCGGCGTCGCGCAGACGCTCGGCCAGCCGCTGGTACGTGGCGGGGTCCGCGTAGTCACCGGAGATCATCGAGAGGTTCCGGGCCAACGCGTCGAAGGTCTCGTCGTCGACCTCGTCGTTCGCCTCGTTGACCGACTTGCGGGCGGTGGTGACGAGCTGCTGGTCGTCCCAGGGGGAGCGGGCCACACCGATCACCGGGACGTCGAGGCGACCGCGCCGGGTCAGCTCGTACAGCGCCGGGAACAGCTTCTTCGAGACGAGGTCTCCCGTGACGCCGAACAGCACCACCGCGTCTGAGCGCACGTTCATCGTACTTCCATTCGATCTTGTGACCTGATCTTCCATCCGGGCAACGGCACGGCCGGGCCGGAGATTCCCCGCCCCCGGGCGCACGTGAGGTCGGCGACAGCGCCGCGCCCAACGTCGGTCCGCCCCGGCACAACGATTAGGAAGGTTTACAGTCCCGGCGGGGGGCGGGTAGGTTCAGGCCTGATCGATACAGGTCGATCGCAACCCGCCTGGAGGTACCCGTGCGTCGCCGACACACCCTGACGCGGCTGCTGGCCATCGCCGCACTCGGACTCCCGTTGACCCTTCCCGCCGCCCCGGCCGCCGCCGCGCCGACCGTCGGGACCCGGCAGCTCAGCGACGTGATCCCCGTGCCGGTCGAGAGCCACCCGGACGCCCAGAGCGCGTTCCGGCTCGGCCCGCTGACCGTCATCCGCACCGCCCCCGGCTCGCTCGCCGCCTGGCAGGTCGGCCGGCAACTCGCCGCGACACTGCGCCCCGCGACCGGCTACCCGCTGCCGGTGCTGCCCGTACGCTCCACGCCGCTGCCCGAGATCGCCCTGGTCCTGGGCGCCACGGACGCGCGCGTCGGCCAGGAGGGCTACCAACTGGACGTCACCCGCCGTGGCGTGACGATCCGCGCCAACACCCCCGCCGGCCTGTTCGCCGGCACCCAGACGCTGCGCCAACTGCTGCCCGCCCAGATCGAGGCGTCCAACCGGCAGCGGATCACCTGGACGGTGCCCGGCGGGCGGATCGTGGACTACCCGCGCTTCGCGTACCGGGCGGCGATGCTCGACCTGGCGCGACACTTCCACACCGTGGACGAGATCACCGCGTACGTGGACCTGCTGAGCCAGTACAAAATCAACTACCTGCACCTGCACCTGACCGACGACCAGGGCTGGCGGATCCAGATCGACTCCTGGCCCCGGCTCACCACCGTCGGCGGCGGCCCGGGCACCGGAGTCGACGGCGTCGGGCCCGGGTTCCTCACCAAGGCCGACTACAAGGCCGTCGTCGCATACGCCGCCGCGCGGCACATCACGATCGTTCCCGAGATCGACATGCCCGGGCACACCAACGCCGCCCAGTCCACGTACGCCGAGCTCAACTGCGACGGCGTCGCCCCGGCACCGCGCACCGACATGGCGGTCGGCTACAGCTCGCTGTGCATCGACGACGAGTTGACCTACCGGTTCGTCGAGGACGTCATCCGCGAACTCGCCGAGATCACCCCCGGGCCGTTCCTGCACATCGGCGGCGACGAGGCGCACGCCACCACCGATGAGGACTACCGCACCTTCGTCGAGCGGGTCCTGCCGCTGGTCAGCAAGTACGGCAAGCGCGCCTCGGGATGGAACGAGATCATGCGGGTCGACCCGTCCACCGACGTGGTGGCGCAGTTCTGGGGCACCGGCACGACCAACGCCGACCTGGCCCGGGCCGCCGCCCGGGGCAACAAGGTGATCATGTCGCCGGCCAACAAGAGCTACCTGGACATGAAGTACGACCCCAGCACCCGGCTGGGCCTGCAGTGGGCCGCCTACATCGAGGTGCGGGACGCGTACGGCTGGGATCCGGCGCACCGGGTGGCCGGTGTCGGTGAGGACGCGATCCTCGGCGTCGAGGCGCCGCTGTGGTCCGAGACGCTGCGCAGCCTGGACGACATCGAGTACATGGCGTTCCCGCGCCTGCCCGCCATCGCCGAACTCGGCTGGTCCACGGCCGCCAGCCACGACTGGGAGTCCTTCCGGGTCCGGCTGGGCGCGCAGGCACCCCGGTGGCGCCTGCAGGAGGTCAACTTCTACCCGTCCCCGCAGGTGCCCTGGATCTGAACCGGTACGCCGTGGTGGGTCGGGTCGCGCCCACCACGGCGTGCCGCCGTTCGTCGCTCACGCCGGCTCCGGGTTCAGCTCGGCGCCGGTCTGCAGGTAGATCAGCGTCGTCGGTGTGCTGACCTCCCACGGCTCGTCCACGGCGATCTCCTCGCCCGGGCGGTCCAGGGCGTCGCCGATCAGGTCCTCGATCGGCGGGTACGGGTTCGTGCCGTCGCGCCACGGGCGGGGGATCAGCTCCGGAATCTGCGAGGTCTCCAGGTAGTTCCCGACCGCGTGCTCGTAGCCGGCCCGCACCGGCACCGTCACGCGGGCGGCTCCGGCCTGCAGGAACGCCTCGTGCACGAGGTCCGAGCTGGTCCGCGTGCGCAGCGTCGCCCAGCGCTCCCGGCCCGCCCACTGGTACGGGTAGAACAGATAGACCATGTTCTCCCACTCGAACAGGTCCTCGCCGAACTGGATCTGGTCCGCCTCGGCGGTGATCTCCAGACGGTCGATGCGGGGGGCTTCGTCGTCCGCGAAGCTCAGTGCGCCGAACTGGTCGAACTCGTGCCCGAACAGCACGCTCTGGCAGGCCCGCTTCAACTCCAGTTGCTCGGTACGCCGGTTCATCTCCGGTGGCTGCTCGGAGCGGTACACCGCGCGGGCCAGCCGCAGCCGCTGGTCGTTGTCGTAGGCCGCCAGCTGCGCCAGGTAGCTGGCGCGGATCGTCTCGTACGCGCGCAGCCGCCAGGCCTCGTAGGCGGCGTCGGTGCGTTCGCAGCGCACCCGCACGACGACGGTGAGGCCGCCGCGTTGGTCGGCGCTGATCCCGACCGGCAGCGGGCCGGGCAGCACCTGGTCCAGCTCGACGACGTTCTCGCCGTCGGTGCCGTCGTTGTCGGTGAAGCGGGTCTCCCCGATGGCGATCTGCACAGCCTGGGGCGGGCTGCCCTCCTCGGCGGTGTACTCGCCGTCCTCCAGCCCCCAGGTGGTGCTCACGTACGCCACGGTGGCCTGGTAGCCGGTCGGGACCATGACCTCGCCGACGTACGAGCTGTAACCCCACTCGGGTTGGGACTTGTCGGTGGAGTTCTGGGCGTAGTCGAACGGCCGTGCCGGCGGGTCGGCGAACGTGAGGGTCGCGAACACCTCCGGCTCGGGCGGTTGTTCGACGCCGACCACGTTCCAGCGCGCGGCCTTGTCGGCGTAGTTCTCCTCGTTGAGGTCGGCGACCTCCAGGAACCAGCCGGCCGGTTTGGCGACCGCGCCGCCCTCGTCACTGCTGCGCTGCGCCAGATCGACCAGTACGGCGGCGGGTTCGGGCACGATGAACTGCAGCAGCAACCTTTCGCCGTAGTTGTAGACCTGCGCCTGGTCGACCTTGGTGAGCCAGCGGTAGATGCCGGTGATGTTGGCCGACCCGGCGGCGTTGTCGAACCGGTGCTCGTTCGTCTCGGTCACCCGGGTCGTGCTGGTGATCGTGCGACGCTCGGAGACCTCGTCGCGCAGCAGCTCGGACGCCTTGTCGGTGAGGTTCTTGGAGTACGAGACGGCCGAGCTCATGCTGCTGGAGGTGGTGGTGGACCGGTCGGCGTTGATGTCGACGCCGGCCTGCACCGGGCCGAAGCCGCCCGAGACGCTGACTCCCAGGGACATCGAGGTGCTCTGGGTGGACGCGGTGGTGAGCGCGCGGTCGAGGCTGTTCTGCTCGGTGGTCTCCAACTCCTGCGTGGTCTCGGCGATCGACTGGGTCGAGGTGGTGACCGACTCGCGGGTGCTGGTGTCGACCACGTGGGTGCGCCCGCGTACCTCGCTGGCCAGCACGTTCTCGACGTGCGAGATGTCGCCGAGGTCGTACCGCAGATGCGCCGTGCGGATGATCATGAGGTCGCCGCGGCCGGCGACCCGGGCCTGCGCGCTGAGCACCGGTACGCGCGGCGGCACGTACTCGATGTCGTCGCCGATGTCGATGGGCCCGTTCTCGACCAGCCGCCCCGACGGGTTGGCCCGCCGGTCCGCGCGGCGGCGGGCCGCCTCGCGTTCACTGTCGAAGATCTTGCGCAGGGTACGCAGCCTGGTGGTGGGTGCCGCGCCCAGTTCGGCGCCGGCACGGGCGGTCACCTCGATGACCGGGCCGAGGTCGGCGAAGCCGGCCGCCTGCGCGTCGGCGAGGGTCGGGTCCGGGTTGCCGGTGACGCGTGCCCGGGTGAGCAGGCGCCCCGCGTGAGCGACCAGGTCGGCGAACTGCTCGGCGACCGCGAGGTCGGCGTCGAGCTGCGGGGCCGGCTTCGGCGCCGGCGGCAGCGCCAACTCGCGATCGCCGATCAACCGGCGGACCAGGCAGGCGTCCTCGGCGGTGCTCAAGGCCAGACGGATCAGTGTGGCACCGCGCAGCAGCCGCACCAGGACGGTCGAGGTCACGCCACGCGGTCGGCCCAGGAACCGACCCAGGGCGATCATGTCCACGGTCCACCGGCTGAGCGTGACCAGCGCCCCGCGCAGCTGCTCCGGGGCAACCTGCCGCTCGGCTGCCCACGCGTTGATGACCTGACGCAGCTTGCCGACGGTGAGGTGCGCGTCCACGGCGGCGCGTCGCAGCAGTGCCAGGGCGAGCCGCCCCAGGTCTTCGAGCCGGTCGTCCTGCTCCTTGCGCCGCTCGACGTACAGTGCCTGGGCCTGCTCGACGTCGCGGCTGCTCAGCGCGTCCTTCACCGGCGGCGACCAGGTGTCACGAAAATCCAGGACCGCGTTGATGATCGTCGGTCCGGTGCTGCAGGCGCCGTCGTCGGTGGCCGCGGGGTCGCCCGCGCGGCGCACCTGGACGAAACGGAGCGCGGCCTGCGGTGTGGTGGGCATCAGCGGTCCTCCAGTCACAGTTGGGGCAGGCGCAGGGCGGTCGGCATGCCATAGCCGTCGACCTGGCTGTTGAGCCGCTGCACGAGCCGGTTCCAGGCGTCGGTCGTGTCCGCTGTCGAGGCCAGCGCCCGCTGCCAGTCGTCCTCGTGCAGCGCCGCCATCAGCTCGGCCAGGGTCCGCTGGTCGAACGCGACGACCGGCTCGGCGGCGCGGTCGATGTCGGTACGCAGGAACGGCTGCGCGGTCGCCCCCGAACCGAACGTGAAGTCCTGCGCGCGCGCCGCGTAGTCGTAGGCGGCTTCCTCCGCGACGCTCGGGACCAGGCGGTTGCCCCGCCGGTCCAGGCGGGTCACGCCGCCCATCATCCGTCCGGCGTACAGGTCGGTCATGGCGTGCTCGGGTGGGGAGAGCAGTTGCAGGTTGCCCGGCTCGGACGCGCCGGTCAGCATGGACAGACGACTGCTCCATGCCTCCTCGTCGAGATTCCTGCGCAACTGCCGGACCCAGCGCTGCATCTCCCGGATGAACCGCTGCGGTCTCGCATGCTCCCACTCGTAGACGCGGATGGCGACGTTCCGCGCCGAGGGCAGCGCCATCGCGGTCTCGAACAGCTCGTCACGCGACAGCCGGTAGTACGGATCACGGCCGTAGCGGCTGCCCAGATCCTGCGGGTCGCCGGTTGGCGTGGACGTGCTGCGGCCATGGTGGTCCCACAGCCGTTGCAGCTCGTCGGTGTCGGCGGTCAGGATCCGCTCGTCCTGCAGCCGGGCCGCCAACTCCCACCGCGCCTGCTCGACGGTCCGGGCACTGGGCGGTCCCTTGTCGAACGAGAAACGGTAGATCGGCGCGTCCCCGCTGGAGATCATGTGCGCGATCTGCACCTCGGACATCTGCAGGTCGGGGTCGTAGTCCCAGGCGTGCACCTCGTCGTAGCTGCGGACATTCAACTCCCGGAACAGCTCCGGCCCGCGGGCCGTCAACGGGATCTCCCGACCCCACACCCGCGACGCCAGCACCATCCCGATCGACCGGTGCCCCCGGCTGGTGACCACCGGCCCGTACGCCGGGTAGCGCAGGCCCGGACCGACCGGCGCGTTCATCGGCAGCACGTTCAGCTCGTCCGGCAACTCGACGTGAAAACCCTCGTGGTACCGGTAGGAGCCATAGGACACACCACCGTCGAACGGCGTCGCGACCACCCTGAAATCGGCGTAAGCCCGCCGCAACGCATCGACGTAACGCGCCGGATCAGACGTACGCAGCAGCGTCGCGGACGCCTCGCCGAGCAGCGCCTCGACGATCCCCGCCAGCAGCGAACCGTCGCTCGCGCTGGCCAGGAACCCCTCCGGTGACAGGGACGGAACGTCCCGGCGTGCCGCCTCGAAGGCGTGCTGCAGGAACCCGGACCGCAGGCACACCCCGGACCGGTCCATGAGCTGCTCGGGATCGCGCAGAAAAGCCGTCGCCACGCCGTCCCCGCCCAGCAACGCCCGAGCCTGCGGCGTCATGCGCTGCAACTGCCCCATCAACACCAGCCGCTCCGGCACGGACAAACTGGCGGCACCGGCCGGCAGACGCGTCATGGCGAACCGCCCTCGACGCGTTCGATCAGTGACCGGGCCAGCTTGGCGTCGCCGGGCACCGCGGCCTGCGCCGCCTCCCGCAGGCGCCGCGTCGGATCGCCGCCGAGGGAGGTGACCCGCCGACCCGAGGCGAGCAGTGAGTCGACCACGCGTTCGGCGACCTCGGGAAGGAGCACACCACCGAGGGTGATCGCGGCCTCGATGCCACCCATCGGCTCGCCGTACAGGTTCTTGCCGGTCAGCACATACGACGCCACGCTGCCCAGATCCCGCAGGTCGTACATGACCTGCAACGGCGGGAACGGCACGAACTCGCCGACCGCGACGAGAATGTGCATGAGTTCCTCGATCGTCGCCGGCCGGTCCGACAGTTGGGCCTCGGTGTCGAACTCGCCGTCGCCGATCATCAGCGGCACGTCGTCGAAATGGTCGACGACCGTCTCGCGGTACTCCAGGATGTCCTTGATGTCGGACCTGCTGGCCTCGCCGAGCGGCAGATCCACGGTCACCCGCACGTTCTTGGTACGCACCACGGTCAGCCGGAAACACGGCGCGGAGCTCGCGGTCTCGTCCGGCGGCTCCACCGACGCCGCGCCGTCCGGATCCAGGAAATCAAGGCGATAGACGAAGCGATCCTCCCCGCTCGCCGGGTCCACGCGGATCTGGATCGGCACCGGTGCCGTCTCCGGCAAACCACCGAGCCACAGGACGTACGTGTCGAGCAACTCCTTCAGCATCGCGAACACGGCTTCGTCGATGGTCTTCGCCGTCTCGTACAGCCAGGTCGGCTGCCAACTCCACGGGGCCACCTGCGGCAGCCGACGCAGGTCCGGCTTCAACAGCACCAGGTCGACGCCGTCCGGGCAGGTCTCCTGCACGGCCACCGGCCGCGGCTCGCCCAGGGCCCGGCTCATCGCCACCGCGTTCGCCACGATGTCCGGCTCCGCCAGCGGTACCGGACGCAGCGGCGCGCCGAGCGGCGGCAGTGTCAGCGCGGAACCGTGCCGCTCGAACTCGACGCGGAGCGCCTGGTCACAGGTGACGGTGCCGTCACCCGGCCGATACGCCGCCCGCACCACGCTCAGGGCGGTGTCGCCGAGCAACGGCCGGGACTCGAACGTCACGCCGGGCGCCGCCGCGATCCGCAGCGACATCGCACTCCAGTGGAAGATCGCCGCCGGGTCCGTCGCCGGGTTCGTGCCCGCCGGCGTGTCGGTGATACCGAAGCCACGTGCGGGCGCGAACGCGTACCCGAAGGGCAGCGGCTCGTACTCGACCGGCTCGCCGCCCCGGGGGAGCGCGACGCTCTGCGCCACACCACCGAGCGTGTGCGTGACGGCCAGGTCGAACACGAGCGGACGCGCGGACGCGAAATCCAGCACCGTCACGGCGGACGCGCCGAGCGACCGGCCCAGCGACGCCGCCGTCGCCACCTCGTAGTACCAGCCCGGCAGATAGACGACAGAGATGTCCTCCGGGCCCAGGTACCGCACGTGCAGCACATTGCTCATCGCGTCGACGCAGACGAACACCGGATCGACCGGCGACCCCCGGCACACCTCCGCCCAACGCCCGCCGACGTGGTCCGGGGCATCCACTGCCAACCACACATCGGCCAGCAGGCCGTCCAGATGCCGCACCGCCGCAGCGGCTGCCTCGAGGTCGGCGGCGTAGCCCATGGCCGGAGGCTAGCCGCGACGGGCCGGCGACACTGTCGCCCAAGCGCCACCCGCACGGTACGGGTAC
The DNA here is from genome assembly GCF_042658605.1 of Micromonospora vulcania. Lineage (NCBI taxonomy): Bacteria > Bacillati > Actinomycetota > Actinomycetes > Micromonosporales > Micromonosporaceae > Micromonospora > Micromonospora vulcania. Next base: position 105,036 of record NZ_JBHSQS010000015.1, read on the forward strand.
CGACCCACCCACCGAGCCCACCCCGGCACGAACCGACACGAAGCCGCCCACGCCGCCACCAACGCTGGGCAACTCCGGTACGACGTGGCACGATTTCGCAGGTGACCAGCAGAACCGCCACGGAACAGCACCTGCGCGACCTCGCGCAGCTACGCCGCGTCCGCGACCGGATCGACCGGGAACACGCCAAACCACTGGACGTCGAAGCGCTCGCCCGCGGCGTCAACATGTCAGCCGGGCACCTCAGCCGCGAATTCCGACGCGCCTACGGCGAATCCCCGTACGCGTACCTGATGACCCGCCGCATCGAACGCGCGATGGCGCTACTGCGACGCGGCGACCTCAGCGTCACCGAAGTCTGTTTCACGGTCGGCTGTTCGTCACTGGGCACCTTCAGCACCCGCTTCACCGAACTGGTCGGCGTACCCCCCAGCACCTACCGCAGCCAGACAGCTCCCACCACCGCGGAGATGCCGTCCTGCGTCGCGAAACAGGTGACCAGACCGATCAGGAATCGAGAAGCCCAGGTCAAGCAGCCGCAACTAGCCTGAACGCCATGGACATCACCATTCACTCAAGCTTCCTGCCGCACACCGACCCGGACGCCTCCCTGGCCTTCTACCGCGACACCCTCGGCTTCGAGGTCCGCAACGACGTCGGCTACGGCGGCATGCGCTGGATCACCGTCGGCCCCGCCGGCCAGCCCGGCACCTCCATCGTCCTGCACCCGCCGACCGCCGACCCCGGCATCACCGACGACGAGCGCCGCACCATCGCCGAGATGATGGCCAAGGGCACCTACGCCACCGTCGTCCTGGCCACCAAGGACCTCAACGACACCTTCACCCGCATCGAGGCCAGCGGCGCCGAGGTCATCCAGGAGCCCACCGACCAGCCGTACGGCATCCGCGACTGCGCCTTCCGCGACCCCGCGGGCAACCACATCCGCATCAACCAACTCAGCTGAGCCACCAGCACAGGCGACGCCGACGGGGGACCGCGACCAGCGGTCCCACCCAACAGATGGAGACACGATGAGCAGGGCCACGCAGTCGCCTGCGCCGCACGACGCCGACAGCCACGACCTGATCCGCGTGCACGGCGCACGCGAGAACAACCTCAAGGACGTCAGCATCGAGCTGCCCAAGCGCCGCCTGACGGTCTTCACCGGCGTCTCCGGCTCCGGCAAGAGCTCGCTGGTGTTCAGCACCATCGCCGCCGAGTCCCAGCGGATGATCAACGAAACCTACAGCAGCTTCCTGCAGGGCTTCATGCCCACCCTCGCACGCCCGGACGTCGACGTCCTCGACGGGCTGACCACCGCGATCATCGTCGACCAGGAACGGATGGGCGCCAACGTCCGCTCCACCGTCGGCACCGCCACCGACGCCAACGCCATGCTGCGCATCCTGTTCAGCCGACTCGGCACACCACACATCGGCTCACCCCAGGCGTACTCCTTCAACGTCGCCTCGATCAGCGGCGCGGGCGCGGTCTCCATGGAACGCGGCGGACAGACCGTCAAGGAACGTCGCAGCTTCAGCATCACCGGCGGCATGTGCCCCCGCTGCGAGGGCCGCGGCTCGGTCACCGACATCGACCTGACCGCCCTCTACGACGACACCAAATCGCTCAACGACGGCGCGCTCACCATCCCCGGCTACAGCATGGACGGCTGGTTCGGCCGCATCTTCAACGGCTGCGGGTTCTTCGACCCCGACAAGCCCATCAAGAAGTTCACCAAGCGCGAACTGCACGACCTGCTGCACAAGGAACCAACCAAAATCAAGGTCGACGGCATCAACCTGACCTACGAAGGCCTGATCCCCAAGATCCAAAAGTCGATGCTCGCCAAGGACGTCGACTCCCTGCAACCCCACATCCGCGCCTTCGTCGAACGCGCCGTCACCTTCACCACCTGCCCCGAATGCGACGGCACCCGACTCTCCGAGGCAGCCCGCTCCTCGAAGATCAAGGGCATCAACATCGCCGACGCCTGCGCCATGCAGATCAGCGACCTCGCCGAATGGCTACGCACCCTGGACGAACCATCCGTCGCCCCCCTGCTCACCACACTGCGACGCACCCTCGACTCGTTCGTCGGGATCGGCCTCGGCTACCTCGCACTCGACCGGCCCTCCGGCACCCTCTCCGGCGGCGAAGCCCAACGCATCAAGATGATCCGCCACCTCGGCTCGTCACTCACCGACGTCACCTACGTCTTCGACGAGCCCACCATCGGCCTGCACCCCCACGACATCCAGCGGATGAACAACCTCCTGCTGCAACTGCGCGACAAGGGCAACACCGTCCTGGTCGTCGAACACAAACCCGAGGCCATCGCCATCGCCGACCACGTCGTCGACCTCGGCCCCGGCGCGGGCACCGCCGGCGGCCAGGTCGTCTTCGAAGGAACCGTCGACGGTCTCCGGGCCAGCGACACACTGACCGGACGCCACCTCGACGACCGCGCCACCCTCAAGCCCACCGTCCGCACCCCGACCGGCACCCTTGAGGTACGCGGCGCCAACACCCACAACCTGCGCGACGTCGACGTCGACATCCCCCTCGGCGTCCTCGTCGTCGTCACCGGCGTCGCCGGATCCGGCAAGAGCTCCCTGATCCGCGGATCAGTCGCCGGCCACGACGGAGTCGTCTCCATCGACCAGGCCGGCATCAAGGGCTCCCGACGCAGCAACCCCGCGACCTACACCGGCCTGCTCGACCCCATCCGCAAAGCCTTCGCCAAGGCCAACGGCGTCAAACCAGCCCTGTTCAGCGCCAACTCCGAAGGCGCCTGCCCCACCTGCAACGGCGCCGGCGTCATCTACACCGACCTCGCCATGATGGCCGGCGTCGCCACCATCTGCGAGGAGTGCGACGGCAAACGGTTCCAAGCCTCCGTCCTGGAGCACCACCTCGGCGGCCGCGACATCAGCGAAGTCCTCGCCATGTCGGTCACCGAAGCCGAGGAGTTCTTCGGCGCCGGCGACGCCCGTACGCCCGCCGCCCACGCCATCCTGCGCCGCCTCGCCGACGTCGGCCTCGGCTACCTCACCCTCGGCCAACCCCTCACCACCCTGTCCGGCGGCGAACGCCAACGCCTCAAGCTCGCCACCCACATGGCCGAGAAGGGCGGCGTCTACGTCCTGGACGAACCGACCAGCGGCCTGCACCTCGCCGACGTCGAGAACCTCCTCGGCCTGCTCGACCGACTCGTCGACTCCGGCAAATCGGTCATCGTCATCGAACACCACCAGGCGGTCATGGCCCACGCCGACTGGATCATCGACCTCGGCCCCGGCGCCGGCCACGACGGCGGCACCATCGTCTTCCAAGGCACACCCGCCGACCTCGTCGCCGCCCGCTCCACCCTCACCGGCGAACACCTCGCGACGTACGTCGGCAACTGACCTGTCGTTCCGGGGCGCAGCACGCGTCCCGGAACGACGCTGGATCACCGTGGGGGAGTACCCCAACGCGTCGAGTCCTCAGACCGCCGTTCCGGGCGGCGACTTGAACAACGGCGTCGCCTCGGCACGGTAACCACCACGCCCGCCCCGCAACGCGCTCGCCGCGATCCGAATCAGATCGATGTTGACCCCGGCAGCGCCACTCGGGTCATGCACCTTCAGCTTCACGTCGAGGCTCACCGCCATCGCGCCCCAACCCTGCGCCTCGACGTTCAGGTGCGTCACCTTCTGCGACCCGAGCTGCGACAGATACCCCAGCGGAGCCATCTGCACCTTCTCAGCGGCCGTCGCCGACAACGCGTTCAGCTTGGACTGCTTCTTGGTGTTGGGGTTCTCGACCAGGTTGCGAAAGTCCTCCGTACCACCCAGATTGACCTGGTAGGAGCTGACCAGATCCAGGCCCCGTTCCTCCAGCAGCCGCAGCAGCGCCTTGTGCAGCACCGAGGCACCGAACTGGCTGGCCAGGTCATCACCGAGCAGCGGCAACCCCGCCGCCTCGAACCGTCCCAGCCACAGCGGATCGCGAGCCAACGCGTCCGACGTGGTGTTGATGAGGGCGCCGCCGCGATCCGATCCACCTCGGTCGCGTCGACAAGGCCCCTGGTCACCGGCACATCCATCCGGGGGAGAGCACAGTCGAGCCGAGGGAAGTTGTTGGGCGGCAGGAAGATCGCTTCGCTCAGGTCCTTGCCGACCTTCTCCGCAGACCTGGCGAAGGCAGCGACGAAGTCGATGTCACCCACCCCGAGACCATCGATCACCGGCCGGTGCACACCCACCAGAGCGCCGGTCTGACGGTGGAGAGCGATTCCCTGCACCAACGCCGAGGTGTTGTTACCGGCACCCACAACCGCGACCCGCACCCGTTCGATCATGAACGCGAGCGTACGACAGGCGGTCCCGGAGACCTGCCCACCTGGGGGAGCATCCTCAGTCGACGGACCGCCCCTCGCGGCGCGGGCGTTCTCAAGATCTACACACGTTCGGGGCCGTTGCTGCCTTCCGTGCCGCCGCACGCAGCAACGCCCCTGAACGTGCGCGGATCATCGCGTCAGCGCGGGGCGAAGGCGCGGCCTCGGAAACGATCCGCAATCGAACACCGACCGGTGTGGCCAAGCGGGAGCCCCGTCCGCGGATTATCAGCTCGCGAGCCTCTTCCCACCGATTCGATAATGCACATTATGTAAAGTTGAGCGATCTGACCGTCCCCCCGGCAGGGGCGCGGCGCTCACGACCGCAGATGTTGCTCGATCAGCGCGACCCGTTCCCGTACCGGGCCGGCCGGCACGTCGATCAGCCGGTGCCCGTACGCCTCGTACACCCGTTGGTGCACCTGGGCGAAGGCCAGCGACTCGGCGTAGTCGATCTGCCGCGCGGCCGTGCGTGTGACGAAGCCCAGCGGGGCGATCAGGAACACCAGTCCCCGATAGATCCCCTGTCGGGTGATCCGGTCCAGTTCGGCGGCGAGGTACGGGCCGACCGGTCGGCCAAGGTGGCGGGCCAGCGCGAGGGTGCACAGTGGTGACCGGTCGTGGATCTGCACCGCGCCTCGCGCATCGGCCGCGCTGCGGCGTTGGCGCTGGAGTCGGGCGACGGCGTCGACGAAGTCCGCTTCCCGCCAGGGTTCGGCGGATCCCTGCGCCTGCCGGGCGGCGATGACGTCGGTGGCCGCCTCCCGGACCACCAGGTGCCCTCGGCGGCGCAGCGCCTCGATCAGGGTCGTCTTGCCCGCCCCTGGTGCTCCGGTCAGGACGTGCCGCCTCGGTTCGGTCACCGCACTCCCCTCTCGTCGCCTTGCCGACCAACACGAAAATGCTGCATAATATCCCTTATGCATGAAAAACAGGACGAATCGCTCACGGTGTTGATCGAGGAGTTCCTGACCGCCCGGGCGACCCGCAAGCCCTCCCCGCACACCCTGGCGGCGTACCGGCGGGACCTGTGCGCGGTGGCCACCCTGATCGCCGAGGATGGCACCACTCCCCTCCCCCTCGACAAGTTGTCGATCACGGATCTCTCCCCTCGGGTGATGCGGGCGGCGTTCGCCCGGTTCGCGGCGCCACGCGCTGCGGCGTCGGTGCACCGGGCCTGGTCCACCTGGAACAGCTTCTTCACGTTCCTGGTCGCCGACGGTGTGGTGGCGGGCAATCCGATGCCGGCCGTCGGTCGGCCCCGGGCCCTGCTCCCCCAGCCCAAGCCGTTGCGCGGCGCGGACACCCCCGAGGTGCTGCTCGCCTCGGTGGCGCGTGAGGACGGTCGGCAGCGTGACCCGTGGCCGGAGCGGGACGTGGCGGTCCTGGCGGTGGCGCTCTGCGCTGGCCTGCGCCTGTCGGAGCTGCTCGCGCTGCGGGTCGACTCGTTGTGCGGTCGGGCTGGTGAGCGGCGGGTCGAGGTGGCCGGCAAGGGCGGGCGGCCTCGGGTGGTGCCGATCGAGGCGGATCTGGACCGGGTGCTGGATGACTATCTGGACAGTCGGTCCCGGCGGTTCGGGGCGCGGTCGGTGCGTCCGGACTCGGCGTTGCTGGTGGATCGGCATGGTGAGCCGCTGCGCCGTGGTGGGCTCCAGTATCTGGTGGAGTCGTGTTATCGGCGGGCGGGCATTGGTGACCGGGTGCCGCGGGGTGCGCGGTTGCACGCGTTGCGGCACACGTTCGCCACCCGGTTGGCCGAGGACGGGGCGAGTGCGGCGGAGATCATGCGGTTGCTGGGGCACGCGTCGTTGGCGTCGTCGCAGACGTACATCGAGGTGACGGCGGGTCAGCAGCGTGAGGCGGTGCGGGCCAACCGTACCAATCGGGCGCTGCGGGCGCTGGTGCCGTCGGGTGACGGTCCGGTGGGGTCAGGCGGTGATGGTGGTGGGTTCGCCGAGGGGTAGCCAGCGGATGGTGTCCCGGACGGTGGGTGGGGCGTCGGCGAACGCGCGTTCGATGGTGTCGCGGGGTTCCTGGAAGTGCTGCCAGCCCTCGTAGTGCACGGGGATGGTGGTGTGTGGGCGGATCTGGGCGCAGAGTCGGGCCGCTTGTCGGGCGGTCATCGAGTAGCGCAGTGGCCCGGTGATGGGGAACCGTACGCCGCCGAGGTGCAGCAGGATCGTGCCGACGGGGATGCGGGTGGCGACGTCGCGTAGGCCGCGGTGCGGGACGGTGTCGCCGGTGATCCAGAGGGCGCCGTGGCGTTGTCCGGCCCAGGTCAGGGCGAAGCCCATGACGTTGCCGACGATCGGGGCGCTCAGTGGTGGGCCGTGTCGGCAGGGTGTGGCGGTGATGTCGATGGTGGGTCGGGTGGGGTGTGTCAGTCGGGTGCTCTGCCAGTTGCGCAGGCCCTGGGCGTGGTGGTGGAGCCGGCGTGCGCCGGAGGTGGTGGTGAGCACGGTGGGTACGCCGGTCAGCAGGGCGCGGCCGGTGTCGTCGAGGTTGTCGCCGTGGTGGTCGTGGGTGAGCAGGACGGCGTCGATGGGGCCGAGGGTGGCGGCGGGGATGGCGGGGCCGGTGGTCTTGACCGAGGAGGTGCCCCAGCCGAAGGTGTAGCGGCGGCCGGGTGGGTCGAAGGTGGGGTCGGTGAGCAGTCGCCAGCCGCCGATGTCGATCAGGGTGGTGGGGCCGCCGATGTGGGTGATCCGCAGTGGTGGTTGGGCGGTGGTCATCTGGCGTGCCGTAGGGCCCAGTCCAGGGCGTCATCGGCGATGGTCTGCCAGCCCTGTTGGGCGGGGAGCAGGTGTGCGTACCCGTCGTAGAGCTTGACTTCGGTGATGGTGTCGCCCTGGTAGTGGCGGGCGTTGGACTGCTGCACGCTCGGCGGCATGATGTGGTCCTTCGAGCCGGAGATGAACAGCAGGGGCGCGCGTTGGTCGTTGTGGTAGTCGACGGCGATGGCCTGGGGGCCGGGTAGCAGGTTGGCCAGGACGCTGTCCCAGAGGATGCCGCCGGCGGCGGGGATGGCGTAGCGCTGGTAGAGGGCGCGGGACTCGTCTTCGTCGAAGGTGTTGGTGAAGGCGTAGTGCCATTGTTCGAAGGTGAATCCGACGGCTCGGTGTCGGTTCGCGGGGTTGCGCAGTACGGGGAACGTCGAGCGTAGCTGCGAGAACGGGGTGATGGCGACGCCTTCGGTGGGTGCGGAGTTGAGGGCGACGGCGCTGGTGCCGTAGCCGCGGTCCAGGAGCACCTGGGTGAAGGCTCCGCCGGCCGAGTGGCCCATGATGATCGGTGGTGTGGGTAGCGCGTCGAGGACCGTGGTGAGGTGCTCGATGATCTGCGGTGCGGTGAGTGTCTCCAGGGGGCTGGGGTCGGCGTTGAGGGCTTCGACTTCGGCGTCCAGGCCCGGGTAGGTGGGGGTGAGTACCCGGAAGCCCTTGTCCTGGTAGTGGGTGACCCAGTGTTCCCAGCTGCGGGGGGTGACCCAGAACCCGTGGATGAGGACGATGGTGTCGGGCGTGTCGCTCATGTCGGCTCCGTGGTGTCGGTGAGTTCACCCTAGACACGGTGGCGGTGCCGGCGGGGGGTTCTCGCGGTGACGGGTTCAGCCGAGGTCGACCAGCAGTGGGCGGTGGTCGGAGATGGTGGACAGCGGGGCGGTGACGGCCCGTACGGGTGGTAGCTGGTTGAGGGTGTGCCGGTCGGCGAGGATGTGGTCGAGTTGGACGCGGGGTTGCCCGGCGGGGTAGGTGGGGCGTCGGCCCAGGGGGTGCCAGCCGGAGACGAGGCGGGCGGCGCCGGCGGGGAGGTTGAGGTCGCCGAGCAGGACGCGGGGTGCGGGCAGGGTGCGGAGGGCGCGGACGGTCTGGCGTAGTTGGCGGGCGTTCCAGCCGGGTACGAAGGACAGGTGGGTGGCGGCGACGGTGAGTGGGCCGTGCGGGGTGTCCAGGATGGCGGCGAGCACGACGCGGGGTTCGTCGTGCAGCAGGATGAGGCCGCCGCCGGGGCCGGGGACGTAGACCGGGGAGCGTACGGGTGCGGGTGTGAGTCGGGTGATGTGCCAGCTGCGGACGGGGTGTCGGCTGATGAGTCCGATGCCGTAGCAGGGTTCGCCGTGGCCGTCGTCGTCGTGGCGTAGGGGGCGGAACTGTTCGCCGGGGGTGCCGACGACGGCGGCGGCGAAGCGGTGGTGGGGTGCGTCGAGGGCGTGTGCGGCGATGGCGGTGAGGTCGAGTAGGCCGCTGCGGCGTTGGTCGCGGTCGACTTCTTGTAGTGCGAGGACGTCGGCGTCGAGGGCGCGGATGGCGGTGGTGAGTCGTTCGGGGTTGACGAGCCCGTCGGTGAGGGATCGTCCGTGCAGCATGTTGAAGGTGGCCAGGCGCACTCTTGCACCCTACGTGTTCGTGGGAGGGTTGCCCGGTGGTGAAGGTGTTGCTGTGTTCGATGCTGGTGTTCGTGGCGGTGGGTGCGTTGGGGGTGTGGTTGCGGCGGTCGCGGGGTCGGTGATGGGTGGCGGGGTGGGTGAGGCTGGCCACTTCGGTGCGGGGTGGGTCGGTGGTGGCGGGGAGAATGGCCGGCCGTGGACCCCGTATCGCTGATCACGCTGCTGTCCGCCGCTGCCCTGGCCGGTTGGGTCGATGCGGTGGTGGGTGGTGGTGGGTTGTTGTTGCTGCCGGCGTTGTTGGTGGCCGCGCCGGGGTTGCCGGTGGCTACCGCGTTGGGCACGAACAAGTTGGCGGCGATCTTCGGGACGGCGACGGCGGCGGCGACGTACGCGCGGCGCACGAAGGTCGATTGGGCGGTGGCGGGGCCGGCGGCGGCGGTGGCGGTGCTGAGTGCGGGTGTGGGTGCCGCGTTGGCGGGGGCGGTGCCGGCGTCGGCGTACCGGCCGGTGGTGTTGGTGGTGTTGCTGGCGGTGGCGGTGTTCGTGCTGCTGCGTCCCCGGTTGGGGGTGGTGGCGGTGCCGCGGCGGCGTACGCCGGTGCGGGTGGCGGTGGTGGTCGCGGTGGCCGGGGTGGGCATCGCGTTGTACGACGGTTTGATCGGTCCGGGTACCGGCACGTTTCTGGTGTTGGCGTTCACGGCGTTGATCGGCGCGGATTTCGTGCATGGCTCGGCGATGGCGAAGGTGGTCAACGCGGGTACGAATCTGGGCGCGTTGGTGGTGTTCGGGGTGACCGGGCATGTCTGGTGGTTGTTGGGTGCGGGCATGGCGGTGTGCAACATCGCTGGTGCGGTGGTGGGTGCGCGGATGGCGTTGCGGCGGGGTTCGGGGTTCGTGCGGGTGGTGTTGCTGGTGGTGGTGGTGGCGTTGGTGGCGAAGCTGGGCCACGATCAGTGGGTGGCCCGCTGATGGCGGTGCGCGCGGAGCATGATCGGGCTGTGCTGGCCGGGTTGCTGGGGCGCGATCCGGTGTTGCACGCCTATCAGTTGGGTGATCTGGACGATTTCTTCTGGCCGTACACCTCGTGGTTTCGCCGGGGTGAGCAGGTGGCGTTGCTGTATCACGGGGTGGATCCGCCGACGTTGTTGGCGTTCGCGGCGCCGGAGCAGTGCGCGGCGATGGCGGTGTTGTTGAAGGAGTTGGCGCCGTTGCTGCCGGCTCGGTTGTACGCGCACCTGTCCCCCGGGTTGAGCGAGGTCCTGGGTGGGTCGTTCCGGGTGGAGTCCCGTGGCGTGCATTACCGGATGGCGTTGACGGATCCGGATCGGTTGGCGGCGGTGGCTCCGGCGGGTGTGGTTCTCGGGGCGGCGGATCTGCCGCTGCTGGGTCGGTTGTACGCGCAGGCGTACCCGGAGAACTGGTTTGATCCGCGGATGCTGGACACCGGGCAGTACGTGGGGGTGCGCGAGGGCGGTGAGCTGGTCGCGGTGGCCGGGGTGCATGTGTGGTCGCCGGTGTACCGGGTGGCGGCGTTGGGCAACGTGGCGACGCATCCGCGGTGGCGTGGGCGGGGCTTGGCCGCGGCGGTGGTGGCGGCGTTGTGCGTGCGGCTGCGCGAGAGTGTGGCGCAGGTGGCGTTGAATGTCCGGGCGGACAATGTGGCGGCGGTGCGGCTGTATGAGCGGGTGGGTTTCACCCGGGTGGCCGACTATGCGGAGTACACGTTGTCGGCTCGGTAGGGGTTAGCGGCGGCGGCTGGGTGAGTCGAAGCGGCCGGCGCGGATCTCGCGTAGGGCGCGGCGGCGGGTGTCACCGCGCAGGGTGTCGACGTAGAGCGTGCCGCGTAGGTGGTCGGTCTCGTGTTGCAGGGCGCGGGCGAGAAAGCCGCTGCCGGCGATGGTGAGTGGTTCGCCGTGTTGGTCGAAGCCGTGTGCGGTGGCGTGCAGGGCTCGGACGGTCGGGAAGTAGAGCCCGGGGATGGACAGGCAGCCCTCGTCGTCGTCCTGGCGTTCGTCGGACAGTTCGAGGGTGGGGTTGATGAGGTGGCCGCGGTGGCCGTCGGCGTCGTAGACGAACACCTGGGCGCTGACGCCGATCTGGGGTGCGGCGACGCCGGCGCGTCCGGGTGCGCCGAGCAGGGTGTCCATCAGGTCGGTGACCAGGGCGCGTAGGTCGGCGTCGAAGGTGGTGACCGGGTCGCAGTCGGTGCGCAGCACGGGGTCGCCGATGATCCGGATGGGCCGCATGGTCATGGCGGTCAGCGTATCGCCGTGGGTGTGGTGGTCAGCGGCCGGCCAGGGTGGCGCGGATCGGGGCGGTCTTGGCGGCGGCTTCGGCGACTTCGGCGGTGGGGTCGCTGTCCCAGGTGATGCCGCCGCCGGCCCAGGTGTGCAGTTTGTCGCCGTCGGCGGCGGCGGTGCGGATGGTCAGGCCGAGGTCGATGTGGCCGGGGGTGACCCAGCCGAGTGCGCCCATGCTGGCGCCGCGGCCGACGGGTTCGAGGGTGTGGATGTGGGTCAGGGCGGCGAGTTTGGGTGCGCCGGTGACGGAGCCGCCGGGGCAGGTGGCGCGTAGCAGGTCGGCGAGGCCGAGGCCGTCGGCGGCGGTGGCGCGGACGGTGGATTCGGCCTGCCACAGGTCGCACCAGCGGCGTACGGCGAACAGGTCGTCGACGTGGACGGTGCCGGTGCGGGCGATGCGGGCGAGGTCGTTGCGTTCCAGGTCGACGATCATGATGTGTTCGGCGCGTTCCTTGGCGCTGGTGAGCAGTTCGGTGTGGCCGGTGGGGGTGGCGGGGCGGGTGCCCTTGATGGGTCGGGTGGTCAGCTGACCGTTGGTGACCTCGATGAGGGTTTCCGGGGAGGCGCAGCCGATGGCCCAGCCGTCGCCGGTCAGGATGCCGCCGTAGCGGGCGCCGGGCAGGGTGGCGAGGCGGTTCAGGGCGGGTAGGGGGTCGCCGGTGTAGGGGGCGGCGGCGTGTCCGACGAGGTTGGTCTGGTAGATGTCGCCGCGGCCGATGGCGGCGCGTACGGCGTCGACGGCGTCGGCGTGTTGGCGGGGGGTCCAGCTCTCGGTCCAGGTGTCGAGCCACCAGGGTGCGGCGGGGCCGGTGGGGGTGGGTGCGGTGGGGCCGTGGTCGTAGATCACGACGACGAGGTCGGGTAGGGCTGGCGCGGGTTCGGGTGCGCCGGGGGTGACGCCGGCCAGGTGTGCTCCGGCGGCGGCGGAGAGGTAGAGGGGGGCGCCGCAGGCGCCGGTGCCGCTGTGGGTGGGGGCGGGTCGGGTCAGGTCGTGCAGGGGTAGGCCGTGCGCGGCGAGGAAGTCCTCGGCGATGGTGGCGGGGTCGCCGCCGTCGTGGCGGTGCCAGTGCAGGCGGGCGCGTTCGGTGAGGGCGCCCCGGCAGCGCGGTGGTGCGGCGGGGACTTTTACCAGCACCTGTGGGAGCGTTTCCACGCCGTATGGTCCGACCTTCCTCATCCGTTCAGTGGATTTCCGGCGAACCAGGCGTGCACCTGCTCGATGCTGGACACTTTCGCTTGGTACTGTGCGTCACTGGTCATGTGAACCATGACACAGTGCCCCCACAGTCCGGAGAACCCGATGTGCCAGCACCAACCGACCTGCCCCTTAGCTGAAGCGACCGACCGAGAAGCCGCCCGAGTCATCGCCTGCTTCCGTGAGCAGGGCTGGAGCCTGCTCTGCAACGGTGTCATCGTCTTCGAGGACACCGGCGAGCTGCTCCCCGACGGCAGCAGCATCGCCCCGCACCGCGGCCCCGCCCGTCACGCCCTCGTGGCCTGATTCGCCACTCAGCGTTACCGGATCGCCGCCGTCGACCCAGGCTAGTCCCCCGGTACGGGACGTCCCCGCCCAGGTCGGCGCGGTTGCCGGGGCGGCACACGACCCGCCCCGGCGCGCCCGTCGTCAGTCCTCGAACGCCTCCGGCGACGGGCACGAGCAGACCAGGTTCCGGTCGCCGTACGCGCCGTCGATGCGCCGCACCGGCGGCCAGTACTTACCGGCCCGGTCCACCCCGGCCGGGTACGCGCCCACCGACCGCGGGTACGGGTGCGGCCACTCGTCGCCGCTGACCATCACCGCGGTGTGCGGGGCGTTCGCCAGCGGGTTGTCCCCCGCCGGCCACTGCCCCGAACCCACCTGGTCGATCTCCGCCCGAATGGCGATCATCGCGTCGCAGAACCGGTCCAGCTCGGCCAGGTCCTCGCTCTCAGTCGGCTCCACCATCAGCGTCCCGGCCACCGGGAACGACATCGTCGGCGCGTGGAAGCCGTAGTCGATGAGCCGCTTGGCCACGTCGTCCACGCTCACCCCGGTCTCCTTGGTCAACGGCCGCAGATCGAGGATGCACTCGTGCGCCACCAGGCCCTTGTTGCCGGCGTACAGCACCGGGAAGTGCCCGCGCAGCCGCGCCGCCACGTAGTTCGCCGCCAGCACCGCCACACCGGTGGCCCGGGTCAGCCCGGCCGCGCCCATCATCCGCAGGTACGCCCACGGGATCGGCAGGATGCCCGCCGACCCGTACTTCGCCGCCGAGATCGCCGGCGTGGCGTCGACGTGCGCGCCCAGCGGGTCACCGGGCAGGAACGGCGCCAGGTGCGCCCGTACCGCCACCGGCCCCACGCCCGGCCCGCCACCGCCGTGCGGGATGCAGAACGTCTTGTGCAGGTTGAGGTGCGACACGTCCGCGCCGAACTTGCCCGGCTTGGAGAACCCGACCAGGGCGTTGAGGTTCGCCCCGTCGACGTACACCTGCCCGCCGGCGTCGTGGACCTTCGCGCACAGCGACGCGATGCCCGTCTCGTACACGCCGTGCGTCGACGGGTACGTCACCATGATCGCGGCGAGCGCGTCCCGGTGCTTGTCGATCTTCGCGTCCAGGTCGACCAGGTCGACGTTGCCGTCGTCGTCGCACGCCACCACGACCACCCGCATGCCGGCCATCACCGCCGAGGCCGCGTTGGTGCCGTGCGCCGAGGACGGGATCAGGCAGACGTCCCGGTGCGCCTGGCCGCGGCTGTGGTGCCACGCCCGGATGGCCAGCAGCCCGGCCAGCTCACCCTGCGAACCCGCGTTGGGTTGCACGCTGACCGCGTCGTAGCCGGTCACCTCCGCCAGCCACGACTCCAGCTGACCGATCATCTCCCGGTATCCGACGGTCTGCTCGTGCGGGGCGAACGGGTGAATGTGCGCGAACTCCGCCCAGCTGATCGGCTCCATCTCGGTGGTCGCGTTGAGCTTCATCGTGCACGAGCCCAACGGGATCATGCCCCGGTCCAGGGCGTAGTCGAAGTCCGACAGCCGCCGCAGGTAGCGCAGCATCGCCGTCTCGGAGTGGTGGCTGCGGAACACCGGGTGGGTCAGGAAGTCGCTGCCGCGGGCCAGGTCGGCCGGGAGGGCCGCGTCGACGTCGCCGCCGAAACTCGGCACACCGAACGCCGCCCACACCATCTCCAGGTGCGCGAGCGTGGTCGTCTCGTCGCAGGACACACCCACCCGGTCGGCGTCGACCAGCCGCAGGTTCACCCCACGCTCCGCGGCCGCCGCGACGACCTGCGCCGCCCGGCCCGGCACGCTCGCGGTGACCGTGTCGAAGAACGCGACGTCCGCGACCGGCACGCCACCGGCGCGCAGCCCGGCCGCGAGCCGCACCGCCATCTCATGGGTACGCGCAGCGATGTCCCGCAGCCCGTCCGGCCCGTGGTAGACGGCGTACATGCCGGCCATCACCGCGAGCAGCACCTGCGCGGTGCAGATGTTGCTGGTCGCCTTCTCCCGCCGGATGTGCTGCTCACGGGTCTGCAACGCCAACCGGTAGGCCGGGTTGCCGTCCGCGTCGCGGGACACCCCGACCAGCCGGCCCGGCAGCATCCGCTCCAGCCCCGCGCGCACCGCCAGGTAACCGGCGTGCGGCCCACCGAAGCCCATCGGTACGCCGAAGCGCTGCGTGGTGCCGGCGGCGATGTCCGCGCCGATCTCCCCCGGTGCGCGCAGCAGCGTCAACGCCAGCAGGTCCGCCGCGACGGTCACCAGGGCGCCGGCGGCGTGCGCGGCGTCGACCAGCGCCGCGTGATCACGGACCGCCCCGGACGCCCCCGGGTACTGCAGGTGCAGGCCGAAGAACTCCGCCGGCAACTCGTCGCGCTCGACGTCCAGGACCCGCACCTCGATGTTGAGCGGCTCGGCCCGGCTGGTGATCACGGCGATGGTCTGCGGCAGGGCGTCGGCGTCGACCACGTACACGTTGCTCTTGCTCTTGGACGCGCGCCGCGCCAGGGTCATCGCCTCGGCCGCGGCGGTGCCCTCGTCGAGCATCGACGCGTTCGCGGTGGCCAACCCGGTCAGGTCGGTGACCATGGTCTGGAAGTTCAGCAGCGCCTCGAGCCGCCCCTGGCTGATCTCCGGCTGGTACGGCGTGTACGCCGTGTACCAGGCCGGGTCCTCCAGGACGTTGCGGCGGATCACCGCCGGGGTGTGCGTGCCGTGGTAGCCCAGCCCGATCATCGACACGGCGACGGTGTTCCGCGCCGCCAGGGCCCGCAGCTCGGCCAACGCCTGCGCCTCGGTGGCCGGTTCCGGCAGGGCCAGGGTGCCGTGCCAGCGGATCACCTCGGGGATCGCGGCGTCCATCAGCTCGTCGATCGAGCCGTGCCCGACGACCTCCAACATCCGGCGCTCATCGTCGCCGCTGGGACCGATGTGACGGGTGGCGAACTGCTCTAGGGTCATGAGGGGCACTCCCGGGCGAGGTCGACGGATCGGCCTCCCCCTCTGTCGCACCCCACGGGACGCTCCACAGTGCCTGCCCACGAGGTCCTTTTGCCTGAGAGGTTCCGGGGAGGATTTGCCCCTTCGGCGCCGCCCTGGTGGTGCTGGGCGGTCTCTCCCACGTGGGTGTTACCGGCGTGGTCAACGCTACCAGCGCCGGTGTTTCCAGCAGATGTCCTACCCCCGGGCGCGCGCGAGCGCCCCGAGATCTGTCACACCGGCGTCGGGGCGCCGATCGTCGCGGCGTCCGCACCGGTCAACCGGTCGGCCAGGGCCGGCAGCACCACACCCAACGGCGCGTCGACGCTGAGCGTGGCGTACCCGTCACCCCGGGTCGGCCCCTGGTTGACGATCGCTACCGCAATGCCCCTTTTCGCGGCCCGAATCACGAACCGACGCCCGGACATCACCGTCAACGACGACCCCAGCACCAACACCGCCCGCGCCTGCTCCACCACCGCGAAACAACGCGCCACCCGCTCGGGCGGCACCGTCTCACCGAAGAACACCACGTCCGGTTTCAACATCCCGGTGCCGCAGATCCCGCAGTCCACCGGCCGAAACGCCGCCACCTGCCGGTCGGGGAGATCCACATCACCGTCCGGGTTCACCGCGGCGACCTGGGCCACGAAATCCGGGTTGGCCTCGCGCAGCCGCCGGTCCACCTCCTCGCGGGAGGTCAGGTTGCCGCAGTCCAGGCAGGTCACCTCGTCCAGGCGGCCGTGCAACTCGATCACCGCGGGGCTGCCGGCCGCGCCGTGCAGCCCGTCGACGTTCTGGGTGATCACCGCGTCGACCAGGCCGGCGCGTTGCAGCCCGGCCACCGCCCGGTGCCCGGCGTTCGGCGCGGCCCGGGCGATCAGCCGCCACCCCAGGTGGCTGCGCGCCCAGTACCGCCGCCGCGCGAGCGGGTCCCCGGTGAACGCCTGGAACGTCATCGGCGTGTGTCGCCGGGCCACCCCGCTGGGCCCCCGGTAATCCGGGATGCCCGACTCGGTGGACAGGCCCGCACCGCTGAGCACCACCACCCCACCGCCGGCCACCAGCGAGGTCAACACGTCGAGGCTCTCCATCACCCCTTCATGCTGCCTCAGCCGACCCGCCACCGCCGAACCCCACGTGACGCGGATCCGGGTCCCCGACCGCCACGAGGTCGGCGACGACGCAGGCGATGTTGTCCGGCGCGCCGTTCGCCCTCGCCAGACCGATCAGTGTGCCCACCGCGTGCCCGGGACCGGTCGCCGCGCTCAGCGTCGAGGCCAGGGTGGCACGGTCGACGACCGCCGACAGCCCGTCGGAGCACAGCAGGTACCGGTCACCGGGCAGCGCGGTACGGATCGCAAGATCAGCCTCGACGTGCTGGCCGCCACCGAGAGCCCGCACCAGCACGGCACGCTGGGGATGCGCGGCGGCCTGGTCCCGGTCGAGCCTGCCCTGATCCACCTGCGTCTGCACCCAGGTGTGGTCCTGGGTGAGCAGGGACAGCTCGCCGCCACGCAGCAGGTACGCCCGGGTGTCACCGACGTGCACCAGGGCCAGGTGGGAGCCGCTGCGCAGCAACGCGGTCAGCGTGGTGCCCGGCTGGTGATCGTCGGTCGCCAGCGCCCGCACCGCCCGGTCGGCGTCGGCGACCGCACCCGCCAGCACCGCCAGCAAATCGGCGACCGGACCATCGGTGACCTCCAACGACGTGAGCACGTCGACGGCGGCGGCGCTGGCGGCAGCACCCCCGGGCCCCCGCATGCCGTCGGCGACGGCGAGCAACCGGTCGCTGGCGTACGCGACGTCCTCGTTGCTGTCGCGTACGACCCCGGGGTCACAACCGGCGGCGTGACGCACGGTCAGGGCGGATCTGGTGGGGCCCCGATGCGACAGGTGGTCCACCAGGACGGTGGCGAGCCGCGCCCGCGCCGCCGTGTCGGCGGTGACCTGCTGCCAGTACGCGGTGACCTCCTGCGCCGCCGCCACCGGCTCCAGGGCACACACGGCGCGGATCCGGGCCAGTGGCATGCCGATGCGACGCAGCTGGGCGACCAGCCGGGCCAGCGGCAACTGCTCCGGGTCGTAGAGCCGGTAACCGGACTCCGGATCGACCGCCGCCGGCGGCAGGAGCCCGACCTGGTCGTACAGGCGTAACGCCTTCGGCGTCAGCCGCGCCGCCCGAGCGAACGCCCCGATGGTCACCAGCCGCACATCGCCATCCTCTCCGAACCGGCCACGGCGACCGGCACCCACCAGGTTGAGGGTTGCCCAACGGTCAAGGTCAAGGACACCTCCCAGGAAACCACCGGGCGCATCCCGGCCGCCGCGCTTGGACACCCGCACCGCCGGTAGGTTGGGCCCATGCGTGTCGTCATCGCCGGAGGCCACGGCAAGATCGCCCTGCTGCTGCAACACCACCTCGCCGGGCGCGGCGACACCGCCGTCGGCCTCATCCGCAACCCCGCGCAGAGCGCCGCGCTGCACGCCGCCGGCGGCACACCGATCGTCTGCGACCTGGAACACGCCGACGTCAGCGAGGTCGCCGCGCACCTCGACGGAGCCGACGCGGTCGTCTTCGCCGCCGGCGCCGGCCCCGGCAGCGGCGCCGCCCGCAAGGACACCGTCGACCGGGCCGCCGCCGTGCTGCTCGCCGACGCCGCCACCCACGCCGGCGTCCACCGCTACCTGCTGGTCTCCTCGATGGGCGTGGACGCCCCACCCGCCGCCGGCACCGACGAGGTGTGGGCCGCGTACCTGCGAGCCAAACAGGCCGCCGAGGACGACCTACGCCGCCGGGACCTGGCCTGGACGGTCCTGCGCCCCGGCCGGCTCACCGACGACGAACCCACCGGCCGGATCACCCTCACCCGGCACGCCGAGCCCGGCGCGATCACCCGCGCCGACGTCGCCCGGGTCCTGGCCGCGCTGCTCGACGAACCCCGAACCGCCGGCACCACCCTCGAACTCGTGGGCGGGCCGACACCGATCGCCGACGCCGTACGCGCCGCGACCACCTGACCGCCACCCGAGGAGAACGATGGCACCGCAACCACTCGACGTCCGGTTCACCGCTCCGATAGAGAAGGACGGCGCCTTCGCCACCTACGTGACCGTCCCCGACTCCGCCGAACTGCTCGGCACCCGCCGCGCCGTCAAGGTCACCGGCACCATCGACGGGCACCCCTTCCAGGCCACCCTCATGCCGTCCGGCACCGGCCCACACTGGCTGCCCATCCGCGCCGCCCTGTGCAAGCTCATCGGCAAGAGCGAAGCCGGCGCCCAGGTCACCTTCCACCTCGACCAGCGCCTCACCTGAGAAGCAGGGGTGGGTCCACCCGGCCGGTGGACCCCACCCCTGGTCGTCACCGCTGCTGGTGACGCGGCAACGCCGCCTTACCCGCCTCCGCGACGAACGGCGCCCCCGGCGTCTCCTTCGCGATCCGGTCCATCGTGCGAGCCAACTGCTCACTACCGTCGTCGAGATGCCGCGCCGCCGCCTGCATGTGCGACACCATCATCTCGCCGAAGATCCGCAACGCCTCCCGGGTGGCCACCGAGTCGTCGAAACTCGCCCCGGCCGTGCTGCGGTAATCCGCCACCGCACGCTCGGCCTCCTGCTTCGCCTCCTCCGCCGCCGCCCGCATGTAACTCTCGTACTGCACCCGCGCGTACTCGGCGACCCGCCGCGCATAGTCATGCGCCTGCGCGATGATCTGCTCCGCCTCCCGCTGCGCCGCCGAGAGCAGATTCACCTCCTTGGCCGCCGGCACCTTCGTCGCCGCCGACGTACTCGGAATCACCCCGTGCCGATGCAACTCCACCCGATCGGTGAGCCGCTCATTCTCCGCCCGCAGGTTCGCGACCTGCGTCGCCAACAGATCCAACTCGTCGGCGACCTGCACCCGGAAACGATCCACGTCGGCGTTGTCGTACCCGCGCCGCGCGAACGGCGCGGCACCGAACTCCCACCGCCGCACCCGGTCAGCGGTCATGCGCACCTGCACACCACCGGAGACCTGCATCCCGTCATACCGACTGATCGGGGTCGCGCTCACCGGGCCCGCCTCTCGTTCGCGCCGGAACTCTCACCGACGGAGGACTGCTCCACCGCCGTCCGCCAGGCCGGGCCGTACCACTGGCTACCCAGGCCCTCGTGGTGCACCTGACCCGCGTGGTAACCCGCCCGGACCAACGACTGCACCGCATGCGACACCATGTCGTCCGACCCGCACACGTACACGTGCCGCGAACGCCAGTCACCATCGACCAACGCCCGATCCACCGCGTGCACGAACTCGCCAGGCCGGTTCACGTCCGCACCCACCACGTACGTCACCGTCAACCACGCACACGACGACGCCAACTTGTCGATCGCGTCGCTGTCATACAACTCGCTGCGCGAACGGGCCCCCACATACACGTCCACCCGCCGGCGGGAACCCTCCGCGGCGACCTGCTCCACCAACGCCTTCATCGGCGCCCAACCGGTCCCCGCCGCCAACAGCAACAGATCACTCGACCCGGCCGACCACAACGCCAACCGCTCCCCCACCGGCGCCGCCAGATGAATCCGGTCACCCACCGCCGAGCCGTACACCAGACGCGACGACACCGCCCCGCCCGGCGCCGCCCGCACATGCAACTCCAACGTGCCGTCCGCACGCGGCGCGTTCGCCGGCGAGTAGTACCGCCACGACCGCACCGACGGATGCGACACCCCGACCGACTGCCCCGGAACGAACGGCAACAGGTACTGCGGACGCACCGTCAACACCGCCACGTCGAACGCCCGCCGCTCGTGGCCCACGATCTCGGCCACCCACCACGGCGGATTCACCGCCTCCGCGGCCTGCGCAGCCTCCGTCATGACCTGCGCGACGAGCCCGTACGCGCCCGCCCAGTCCTGCGCCAACTCCTCGGTCCACTGCTCGGCCAGGAAATGCTGCAACGTCGCCAGCAACGCCTCACCGACCGCCGGATAGTGCTCCGCGCGTACCGCGAACTTACGGTGATCCGCGCCGAGCTCCTGCAGGAAACCGACCAGCCGATCGACCTGATCCACGTTGGACACGATGTGCCCCAACGCGGTGACCAGACGGTCCCGCTGCCCTGCCATGTTCGTCGGGAACATCTGCCGCGTCTCGGGATGCGCCAGGAACAACGTCGAATAGAAATAGAGCGGGACCTCATCGCCGAACCCGGCGACCACCGACCAGCTCTGCTTGAGTCGGGCCGCGTCCACGCTCAGGCGCCCGACCGGTTCCCGGAGGCCACCACCTGGTCCTGCACCTGCCCCAGCACCGTCTGCACAGCCGCCAGGATGTCCGCCGGCACACCCAACTCCCGCAACGTCGCGTCCAGGTATCCGCCGACCCTGACGTAATGCTCCACCGGGATGTTCAGCGGCTGATGCGCCTCGGCCAACCCGCGACCCGCGTACTCGTTCGGGCCACCCAGCACCACGGTCAACATCAGCGACAGGTGCCGCCGCTGACCCACCATGTCCACATCGGCGAAGTAACCCGCCAACTCCGGGTCAGCGAGCACCTTGTCATAGAACAGCTCAACGGCGGCCTTGACCGAACTGGCACCGCCAATACGGTCGTAGTGCGAGGCGGGAGCGGTCTCTTCGGTAACCGTCACGGTCGTTCCTTCCGGGGGTGAAGGGTCGCGCGGGTCGGCGCAAACGGGCAACAGCCCACGGAGCGGCATCGTCACACCACGGCGACTCCACACCGGGGACCGTGACGGACCATAGCGTGCCAACGGCCTCCGGTCAGCGTCCCTCGATCAGCTTCCCGACAACGGCCCCACACACAGCGTCACCGCCACCACCCCAACCCACCACGGACGGCCACCACAACGGCACCCACCGTCCGCCACTGTGGACCTTGACCACACCCGGGACACCCACACCCACCGGGAACGTGACCCTCAGTCACCCCTCGGGCGCAGAAAAAACCGGGCGCATCGACAGCCCGAACAACACGCCGGACGCTCAGCCCGCCCGCCGACGCGCCCGCCGCGCAGCCAACTCGTCGCCCATCGGATCCGGACCGGACTCCACCGCCGGCTCCACCGGACCACTCGCCGCCGGCTCCGCCGGCAGATGCGACAACGACCCCTGGATCTCCTTGAACGCGCCACCGATCGCGATCCCGAAGACACCCTGACCGCCCTGCAACAGGTCGACCACCTCCTCCGGGGACCGGCACTCATACACCGTCGTCCCATCGGAGATCAGCGTGATCCCGGCCAGATCCTCCACACCACGCGACCGCAGCGCCTCGATCGCCTTACGGATGTTCTGCAGGGACACCCCCGCGTCCAACAACCGCTTCACGACCTTCAACACCACCAGGTCCCGGAACGAGTACAACCGCTGCGTCCCCGAACCCGAAGCATCCCGAACGCTCGGCACCACCAGCGCGGTACGCGCCCAATAATCCAACTGCCGGTAACTGATGCCCACCGCGGTGCAGGCCGTCACACCCCGATAGCCCACCGAACCGTCACCCTCGGCCGCCACACCTGGCGCCGACGCAACCGGCTCATACCACTGCGTACCCGGATCAGGATCCCGCGGCTCGTGCATCCGGACAACCTCCCCGTCAGTGCGGCGACGCGTCGTTTCCGGGACGCGCACCCCTCGACACGGCAACCCTATAGCCACCTTCAGGGCTGACCACCGAGGAACCGACGCGACACGCCGCGCAGCCACCGACAAAGATCACCACCAGCACCACGGCATCACCGACAGTGACACCGGCAGAGAGAGCCGAACCCGGCTCAGCCCGCGAAATCCTCCGGACGCACCTGCTCCAGGAACTCGCGGAACTTCTCCACCTCGTCCTCCTGCTCATCAGGGATGACGATCCCCGCCTCGCTGAGGACCTGCTCCGCACAACGAATCGGGGCACCGACACGCAACGCCAACGCGATCGAGTCGCTCGGCCGCGCCGACACCCGCACCCCCTCGCCGATCAACAGATCCGCGTAGAAGACGTTCTCCTTGAGCTCAGTGATCTCCACCGCCCGCAACGGCGCCTGCAACGCCGCCAACACATCCCGCAGAAGATCATGAGTCAACGGCCGGGCCGGCTTGACCCCCTGCTGCTCGTAAGCGATAGCCGTCGCCTCGACCGCGCCGATCCAGATCGGCAAGTAGCGGTCCCCCTCGACCTCCCTGAGCAGGACGATCGGCTGGTTGCTGGGCAGCTCCACCCGAACTCCGACCACGCTCAGCTCGCGCACCGCCGCCTCCGTGTCGTTGTCACCTACGCCGCACCGCGCCCTTCCCTGCACGGTACACGGACCGCGACACGGCCGTCCCATGCGCTACAGCACCACGCCCGCGCCAGAAAGGGGTTACCCCGGCAAGCCTACGGCACGCTTCCCGGAAGAGATCTTTCCGCACGGCCACCGCCCACCGGGCACCCTCACCGACCCAACGTCGACCGCAACCCCACCCGCACCAACGCCGCATGCAGCTGCTCCGACAACGCCACCAACTCCCGCGCCGTCTCCGCCGCCCGCGCCCGCGCCGCCGGATCACTCTGCCGCGCCAACGGCGCCACCAACTGCGCGAACAACCCGACCTCACGGTCCGCGGCCGTCCGATAACCCCGCAGATGCCGCGGCTCCAACCCGTACGCCGCCAAACCCGCCACCGCCGACGCGATGATCAACGCGTCCGCGTCATACCAACCCGGCGGATCCGACACCAACACACCGAGCCGCTCCAACTCCACCAACGTCGACTCGTCGATCCCACTACGCGCCACCAGATCAACCCGGCCGAGCCGCACCTGCGACGACTCGACCGGCTCCACCGACTCCCGACCCGGCACCGCACCGTCAGGACCCACCGCCACCAACGCCGGCCGCGACCGACCCGGCTGCTCACCGGACGAATCCCACTCCGCCAACTGCTCACGGATCACCCGCAACGGCAGATACCGGTCCCGCTGCGCGGACAGCACGAACCGCAACCGCGCCACATCATCCCAGCTGTACTTCCGGTAACCAGCCGCCGTCCGCTGCGGCTCAACCAGCCCCTCGGCCTCGAGGAACCGCAGCTTCGAAATCGTCGTATCCGGAAAATCCACCCGCAACTGCCCCAGCACCTCACCGATACTCATCAGCGGCTGGGACCGGGCAGCCCCGGGTGGCGTGGAGGCCGCAGGCTCGTTCACCCCCGGCCGGCCTCCTCCTCCGGGCGCGGACCGGCGATGAACACCACCCGGAACTTACCGATCTGAACCTCGTCACCATTGCTCAACGTGGCCGCCTCGACCCGCTCACGATTCACATACGTGCCGTTCAGGCTGCCCACGTCCCGCACCGTGAACGTCCCACCATCACGATGGAACTCCGCGTGCCGCCGCGACACCGTCACGTCGTCAAGGAAGATGTCACTGTCCGGATGCCGGCCACTGGTCGTCACATCGTGGTCCAACAAGAACCGGGCACCCGCATTCGGGCCCCGACGAACCACCAGCAGCGCCATACCCGGCGGCAACGAACCGGACATCCGGCTCGGCACCACATCAGTGTCCGGCCCTTCCAGCACTTCCTCGAGCGAACCGAGATTGAGCGTCGAAGTGACGTCGAGCGGGGGGAACTCGTCGTCTGGGCGCGTCATGGGACCACCTCACGGATCTGTTCGGTCGGCGTCGGGTAATGGCGGGTCTGGCCGCCGGGCACTTGAACACCCGGCGGCTGGCTCCCCGTGCCCGGGAAGGCAATTCCGCAACGCTCAACTATTGGTTTCTCGGTTGACTGGGCGAGCCTAGCCAGCGCCGAAATGCAGGGCAACCGGACGCGCGCAGACATCCCACGCACCGGATCAAGCACACTCAGCCTTCGGTGATCTTGCGGTACGCGTCCGCCGTCAGCAACCCGTCCACCGCCACCGGATCAGCCGGAGTGATCTCCACCAACCAACCAGCACCGTACGGATCCGTGTTGATCACCTCAGGCGTGTCACCCAACGCCTCATTACGCGCCGCCACCGTACCGCCGACCGGCGCGTAGATCTCCGACACGCTCTTGGTCGACTCGATCTCACCCAACGAGTCGCCGACCGCGACGGCCGCACCAACCTCAGGCAACTGCACGAACACGATGTCACCAAGCGCGTCCTGCGCGAAGTGCGTGATGCCGACCCGAACCGAACCGGTGCCGTCACCCGCCACCCACTCATGCTCGGCGGTGTATCGCAGATCCTCGGGAATCACCAGACGCGTCCTTCATCCATCGGTGCCCCGGACCACCCGGGCCCGGCGCGGCCGCGCCGGTCACGAGACCGGACGGGCGTGTTCCAGCTTGATCGGCCCGTGCAGCGCCGAAACCTCGACAACCCCACGCTCCTCAACGGTCACGTTACCGCCGTCACCCTGAACCAACGCGACCACCCCACCAGGAATGTTCAACGCCGTACGCATCGTCGCCGGATCACCGATCACCGTGATCGTGTACGGCGCCACCAACCGACGCCCCTCCACCACCAGCGACCCGTTGTCCCCATCCAGGAAGTACGTCGACGCGATGATCCGCGCCGTCGCCCGATCACCCCCGGAGATCTGCAACGCCTCCGCGCCCGCGCCCCGCAACTCCTGCACCGCGTCCAACACCCGGTTCGCCGAGATCGGCTTACCACCGCCACCATCGAACCGGACCGTCAACCCCGGCCCCGTCGCCGGCAACGTGCCCGCCAGAATGCCCAGCTCGTCAGCCCGCCGCGTCGCCTCGTCCAACGCCGCCTGCCGACCCTGCTCACCCGAACGCAACTGCCGCTCGCTGTCCTCCAGCGCCCGAATGTCCTGCTGCAGACGGTTCTCCCGAGCATCCAGATCCGACAGGATCCGCACCAGGTCCTCCTGCCGCGTCGCCCCCAACGTCGGATCCGTCGACGTCGTCTTCAACTGCACCGCCAGCGTGAAACCCAACAACGCCAACAACGCCGCGATCATCACCCCGGCCGTACTGAACCGCATCCGACCCACCGCGGGCGCCGCCGCCACCACAGGCTCCTCGGCCAGCGCCGCCGAACCATCCCGAGACCCACCCGGCCCCGACACCGCCCGCAGATCCACCGTCTCGCCATCGTCACCCGGCGACACACCGGAATCCTCATCCGGCGGCTCCGCCGGCGCCAGCGGACTCAACTCATCCGGATCCGGCGCATCCGGCCGCGGATCCGGCTCACCCGCCGGACCACCCGGACGCGCCGGACCCGCCGGCTGTGGCCACCCGGTCCCCGTATCGGTCTGCTCGTCGCTCATCGCCGTCAAACCTACGCCCGGAACAGGTGCCGACGGATCGCCGCCACGTTGCCGAAAATCCGCACCCCGAGAACGACCACCACACCAGTGGACAACTGCCCGCCCACCCCCAACTGGTCACCCAGGTAGACGATCAGACCAGCCACCAGCACATTCGAGATGAACGACACCACGAACTGCTTGTCATCGAAGATCCGATCCAGCTTCGCCCGTACCCCACCGAACACCGCGTCCAACGCGGCCACCACCGCGATCGGCAGGTACGGCTGCAACGCCGCCGGCACCGTGGGATCAAGCAACACGCCGAGCACCACACCGGCCAGCAACGCCAGCACCGCGATCATCGGCCACCTCCGGAGGGGCTAGCGGTCGTCCCCGAACCGGACGACCCGGGACTGCCAGACTGGCCACCCGACCCGGAAGGGCTCGGACTGACCGACGGCTTGGCGTAGCGTAACTGCGGCTCGGGCGCCGCCGGCAGGGTGAGGTCCTCCGCCTCCCGCACACCGAACGACAGACCGGTCTTCTGCGCCACCTCACGCATCAACGCCGCGTTGCGACTGTCCTCGAACCGCCGCTGCAGAGCACCGGGACCGATCGCCGACACCTCGTACGGCCCCGTCACCGGCCGGAAATCCACCAGGATCGCCTCACCCGCCGACCGGATCGTCGACGTCGCCGTCAACCGCTGCCCGTTGATCGAAACCGCCTCCGCACCCGCACTCCACAGGGCGTTCGCCACCCCCTGCAGGTCGGTGTAGAGCACCCGCGGCGGCCCCGCACCCGCCCCGGTCACCGCATCCGCATTACCCGGAGCGTCCGCCAACCGCACCACCACACCGTCACCGCGCACCCGACCCAGCCCGGTGCTGGCCTCCAGGTTGCGCAACTG
Source organism: Micromonospora vulcania (assembly GCF_042658605.1). Lineage (NCBI taxonomy): Bacteria > Bacillati > Actinomycetota > Actinomycetes > Micromonosporales > Micromonosporaceae > Micromonospora > Micromonospora vulcania. The sequence continues at coordinate 131,750 of NZ_JBHSQS010000015.1, forward strand.
GGCGGCAGCCGACCCGCCCAACGCCGCGTCCCGCTGCCGACCGACCTCCTCGCGCAACTCGTCCGCGCGCGTCGACAGCCGATCGGTCTGGCTCGCCCGATCCTTGATCTGCGCCACCAACCCGGAGCGGGCCTGGCTACGCCCCGGCTCGTCCGCCATCGTCTGCCGGTACGCCACCGCGAACAGGAAGCCCAGCACCACCACCACGACCAGGCTGATCGAACGCCCCGGCCACGCCCGCCAACCACGGACCGGCTCGCCCGGGGCGACACGCCGCCGGGCAGCCGCCGCATCGGCGTACCCCGGATCCAACGGGTTGCGGAACAACTCGGTGAGGAAGTCCGGCGCGTACACCCGCTCCGGCCGGGTGTCCCCGGACCGCGGCGCGCTCACGCCGCCGCTCCCCGGTCGCGCGCCGCGCGCACCAACCGGGCCGCCTGGACCACGTACATCGCGCCGGCCACCCAGTAGAGCACCAGCCCCCACCAGGCCAGCCCCCAACCGATCGCGTAGGCCGCCGTCTCCACCGCGGTCGAGGCGGTGGCCAACAGCAGCACCGGGAACGCCGCGAGCAGCAGGAACGTGGCGGTCTTACCCACGTAGTGCACCGGCGGCGGCCCGTACCCGTGCCGGCGCAGCACCGCCAGGGAGCCGAGCAGCAGCACCTCGCGGGCCAACAGCGCCGCGGTGAACTGCCACGGCACCACCTCCCGGGCGGTGAAGGCGATCAGCGTGGCGAGGATGTAGAGCCGGTCGGCCAGCGGGTCGAGCAGCTCGCCCAGCCTGCTCACCTGGCGGAGGCGGCGGGCGATCCAGCCGTCGACCCAGTCCGTGGTGCCGCCGATGGCCAGCACGACGAGTGCCGCCACGTCCGCGCGGGCGACCAGGAACAGGTAGAGGAAGAGGGGCACCCCCACCAGCCGCCCGAAGCTGATCAGGTTGGGCAGGGTGAGCACCTGGTCGCCGGGGACCTCGTCGCCGGTGTCGCCCAAGGCCCGTGGTTGCTCTGCCCGAGCCGGCCGACGCGACACCGAACCTCCTCCGCGGCACGCCCCGGCGCCCGGCCGAATCGGGCTGTGGAGGTCGTACGCGCTGTCGGGCCGGCCACCGCCGGCTCCCCTGCGACCCCGGGACGGGACCGCTTCCCTGATGCGGCCCGTGATCTCGATGATCACGGGCCGGGTAAGTGCGCTGTCACTATATCGGGCCCTCCCCCGGGCCCCGGGTGTCGCCGCGTGGTGTTCGGTGCGGCTGTGCCGCACTGTGGCGTGGATCACCACGCGTAGAGCATCCTAGGATACTAGTGGAAGCGGGGAGAGCCTCACGCCGTCTGCGCCGCCGGATCGGTCTGCTGCTGCTCCGGCACCACCTGGCCGGCCGCCCGACCGAACGCGAGCAACGCCAGCAGCAGATCGTGCTGGCCCCGCGGCGGCATCCGGTCCAACACCGTCTGCACCGCGCGCTGGCGCCGCTCGGCCAACTCCCCCAGCAGGGTCTGCGCGGCGGCGGTCAGCACCAGCCGCACCTCGCGCCGGTCCCGCGGATCGGCCACCCGCCGCAGCAGACCGGTCGCCTCCAACCGGTCGCAGAGCCGACTGGCCGACGACGGCACCACGTCCAGCAACTCCGCCAACCGGTTGACGTTCGTCTGCGACCGACCGCTGATCAGCGTCAGCACCCGCAGTTGGGTCGGCGGCACCTGATGCCGCGACGCGGCCGCGTCGAGCACGGCGATCAACGTCTCGGCGGCCGCGTCGATCGCCGAGGCGAGATCCCCAGGTCGCTCCACCCGATGTCCCCTGCCGTCGTCGCGCTGCTGCCGGCCCGGCGGACCGGCGGCGACTCTCACCCGCCGTTCCGCTCGCGCGGACCGTGCCAGTCCAGGCAGACCACGACGGCGTCGTCGCGCAGGTCGGAGTCCGCGTGGTAGGCGTGCAGTTCGCGCATCACCGTACCAACCGCCTCGGTTGCCGGCTGCAACCGCGTGCCGCGCAGGGAACGAGCCATCGCCCGCTGCCCGTACGGCTCCTGGCCGGCCGGCTCCGCCGCCCACACCCCGTCACTGACCACAAAGAGGCGATCACCCGGCGCGAGCTGGAACTCCTGCAGCTCGTAGCGGGTCTCGGCGAACATACCCAGCGGTAGCTGCTGCTCCAGGGTGACCGGCTCGACCACCGTGCCGCGCAGCCGCAGCACGTGTGGTGAGCCGGCGTCCACCGCCCGCACCCGGCCGGTGCCGATGTTCAGCTCCAACAGCAGAGTGGCCACGTGCCGGTGCCCCCGGTGCTGGTAGAAGACCGTGTCCGAGGCCAGCTCGGCCTGCTCCACCAGACCGCCGTCGGAGCGGCGCGCGTTGCGCATCGCGTTCACCGTGACCGCCGTCAGCATCGACGCGGCCAGCCCACTGCCCTCACCGTTGAGCACCGTCACCGTGAGCCGGTCGCCGTCCAGCGACCAGTCGAAGTGGTCCCCACCCACGGTGTACGCCGGTTCGAGCTGACCGGCCAGGTGAAAGGCGTGGTGTGCCACGCTGCGCCCGGGCAGCAGGTCCCACTGCATCTCGGCGGCCATGCTGAGCCGCTCGCGACGCCGGGCCCGCCGATACCGGTCGGTCTCCCGCTCCGCCGCCCGCATCGCCACCGCCAGGCTCGCGGCGATCTCCGTGGCGTGGCCGGCGACGACCGGACCCGGCGCGCTGGGCAACTCGATCAGCAGGACGCCGAGGCGCTCCCCCCACACGGTCAGTGGCAGGTAGAGCCGGCAGGCACCGTCCTCGGCGCCGTCGCGTACCGGCTGCTGACTGCTGAAGCAGCGCTGCGCCACGGTGTGGCAGGCCAGGAACCCGGCCGCCGGCAGGTCCGGGTCCAGCATCGGCCAGAGCCCGCTGATCCGGTAGTCCGCGACGAACACGTCGGTACGCACCGCGCCCAGCGCCGAGCGGATCGCCCGGTCCACCGCCTCGGCCAACTGATCGGGCGGAGCCTCGCGCAGCGCACGCAACACCACGTCCGGCGCGTCCACCATGGTCGTCCTCTCCAGAAGCTTGCTACAGGGCAAGCATCATACGGACGGCCGTGGGCGGCCCGTCGGCGCGGTCCGCGTCCGGGTCAGTCGGCCCCACGGGTCGCGAGCGCGCCGTGGAACGCGTCCGGCACCGGTGCCGGCGGGCCGTCCGGCCGCCACTGGGTGACCGGGACGATCCCGTCCGCCGTCGGCGCCCACCGACCCAACAGCGGCGCGAACGCCTCCGGCGGACGCATCCGGAACGCCGGCCCCATCATCGCCAGGGCCTGCGGATGAGCGGCCAACTCCTCGGTGTCGAAGTCGATGGCCAGCAGACTGCCCGGCGCCGCGGCGGCGTACAACTCGTCGAGGGTGCGCCGGAGCGTGTCGTCGTCGAGGAACGCGGCCAGCCCGAGGAAGATCACCCCCACCGGTCGCCGACCCCAGCCCGGGACGAAGCGGTGCAGTTGCGCCGGATCCACCGTCCCGACGTCAGTGGCGTCGCCGTAGCCGTAGCCGGCCCGGTCGCTGCCGGCGAGGATCCGCTGGCCCAACCGGATGGTGACCGGGTCCACATCGGTGTAGAGCACGGTGGCCTCGCCGGCGACCTCGTGCACGTTGCCCATCGTCGGCACGCCCGCGCCGAAGACCAGGAAGCCGTCCACGCCCTGCCCGGCGATGGCCCGCACCGCCCGCCCGAGGAACGCCCGCAGCTCCCGGAACACCGGCGCGCACGGCCCGTACGCCTGCTCGAAGGCGGTCGCGGCACCCACGTCGACCGGAAAGTGGTGCCGCCCACCGAGCCAGTAATCGATCATGCGAGCAGTGCTCGGCTGGTCCGGTTCACCCATCGACGACGCTCCCTCCCCAACTGATCGTCGCCAGCGTACCGACCCGGACGCGCTGGGCGGTATCGCTCCGCCGAGCCGTCCCCGCCCGCGATACTGGCCCCGGCGGGAGGTGGCCGGTGAACGCGGCGAACAGCGCGGCGGTGGTGGTCGGCGTGGACGGCTCGGAGCCGTCCCTGCGCGCCGTGCGCCTCGCCGCCAGCGAGGCCGCCCGCCGGCACCGGCCACTGCGGGTGGTGCACGGATTCATCTGGCCGCTGCTGCACGTGCCGGTCTCCCCCGCCCCGGACGGGCCGCCCGGCGGTGGTCTCCGCCACCGGGCCGAGGAACTGGTCGCCGCCGCGGTCACCGAAGCCGAGGCGACCGCGCCCGACCTGCAGATCTCCGGCGAGATCATCGACGGCGAGGCCGCGGCGGTGCTCGTCGGCGAGTCCCCCACCGCCGCGCTCGTGGTGCTGGGCGACCGGGGGCTGGGCGGCTTCGCCGCGCTGGTGGTCGGCTCGGTGGCGGTGCAGGTCGCCGCGTACGCCGACTGCCCGGTGCTGGTGGCCCGCGGCGCGCAACACGCCGACGGGCCCGTGGTGGTCGCCGTGGACGGCTCGGCGGCCTCCGGGCTCGCCGTCGAGTTCGCCGCCGAGGCCGCCGAGGCGCGCGGCGTGCCACTGGAGGCCGTGCACGCCTACCGGCACCCGGCCAGCAACGGGCCGGGCGACATGCAACCCCTGGTGTACGACGAGGCGCAACTGCACGGCGAGGAGGACCGGCTGCTCGCCGAGTCCCTCGCCGAGCTGACCGAGCGGCACCCGCGGCTGCGGGTGACCCGACGGGCGGTGCGGGGACGCACCGGCACGGTGCTCGCCGAGGCATCCCGCTCCGCCCAACTGATGGTCGTCGGCGGGCAGGGGCACGGCGAGGTGACCGGGTTGCTGCTGGGATCGGTGAGCCAGTCGGTGCTGCACCACGCCCAGTGCCCGGTCGCCGTGGTCCGCGCCCCCCGCTGAGCCTCGGGGTTGGCCCGCCCCCAGACGGGTAGACGGCCGCGGTACGCCAACGGCGACGAAGGAGGCAGCAGATGCCAGGACCACGGCCGGGCAGTAACGCGTACGACAAGCAGCGGGCACGGTTGCGCAACGCGATCGACAACGAGGGCCGCCGGGTACCCGACGGCAAGGCCGACCAGGTCGCCAACCGGATCCTGCAGGACGACCGGGGTCAACGTGGTGTGGTCCGCGGCGACCGCGCGTACGGCCCCAAGGGTGAACGCGAACCGGGCGACCCGAAGTGAGGCGCCCGGACGTGACCGACGGCGCCATCGCGGGCGCCGTCGGCAGCACCGCGCTGAACGTGGTCAGCTACCTGGACATGGCGCTGCGGGCGCGTCCGGCGAGCGGCACACCGGAGGAGACCGTCGACAAGCTGGCGGGGATCGCGCACGTGGACCTGGGGTCCGGGGGCCGGGCGGCCAACCGCCGCTCGGCCCTCGGGCCCCTGATCGGTTACGCGCTGGGCATCGGCGCGGGCATCGCGTTCGCGTTCTACGCCAACGGCCGACGGCAGCCACTGCCCGTGGCCACCGGCCTGCTCGGCGCCGGTGTGATGACGATGACCGACGGGTCCATCACGGCGCTCGGCATCAGTGATCCGCGCACCTGGGGGCGCTCCGACTGGATCTCCGACATCATTCCGCACCTGGCGTTCGGCCTGACGGCCGCCGTCACCTGGAACAGGTTGCGGCGGCCGTCAGGGCGGGATCGCTAGGCCCGACCGTCGGTGTCGTCGTCGGCCACCGGCTCACCGGCCGGGCCGTACGGCGACACCTGCCCCCGGGGCACCGGCCGGCCGTCGTCGCCGCGCGAGGTGCCGCGATTGGCGGGGTGCGGGCCGGGGCCGGGACGTTTGCTGTTCTGGCTCGTCGCGCCCTGGGCGTTACGCCGAAGCTCCGGTTGCTGCGGGTTCGTCACGGGGTGTCTCCCTCCGGTACGGCAGGCGGCATCGACCGCCTCCACCGCCGGCATACCCGCCCCACCCGGCGGCATTCCGACCACGGTCCCCGCCCGGAGGGCTAGCCGCCCGCCGCGCGGGTACCCGGTGGGCGTGGGCAACGATCGAACGGTGGCGCGGGTCCTGCTGGACCGGCGTAGCCACACGTACGCGGAGGACGCCGGCATCCGGCTCGCCGACCGCCCCGGACCGCTGTACCAGCTCCTGGTGCTGACCACCCTGCTGAGCACCCGGATCCGGGCCTGTGTGGCGGTGGACGCCGCGCGGGAACTGTTCGCCGCCGGCTACCGCACACCGCAGGCGATGGAGGCGGCCAGCTGGCAGCAGCGGGTCGACGCGCTGGGCCGCGGGCACTACCGCCGCTACGACGAACGCACGGCCACCATGCTCGGCACCGGCGCGCGGCTGTGCCTGGACCGCTGGCACGGCGACCTGCGGCGGCTGTACCGCGACGCCCAGGGCGACCCGGCCGGGCTACGTCGGCGGCTCACCGAGTTCCCCGGCATCGGCCCCACCGGCGCGGACATCTACCTGCGCGAGGCACAGACGGTCTGGTCCGATCTGCGCCCGTACGCCGACCGCCGGGCGTTGGCCGGGGCGAAACAGCTCGGCCTGCCCGGCTCACCCGACCGGCTGGCCGGGCTGGTCGACGAGCCCGACTTCGGTCGGCTCGCCTCGGCGCTGGTCCGGGTGGCGCTCGGCGAGGAGTCCGCCAGCGAGGTCACCCGCGCCGCCCGCTGAGCCGCTCACTTCACCGTCTTGTCTCCCGGCCGGGTCAGGTGCCACACCAGCAGCGCGGCGAGCAGCGCCAGGATCACCACCCCGCCGGAGATGCCGCCGCCCTCCTCGGGGCTGCGGCCCGTACTGCCGAAGTAGATCACCGCGAGGCCGGCCAGCACCGCGACGAACGTCCGTAAACCTCGGTCCTTCACGTACCGCACCGTAGGCGGCGTGCGTTCGCGGCGGGCGGGGTCGGCCCCGCGTTCCCCCGTCCGGGCGACCCACGCGCCGCTCAGCGGTCGGTGACGAACCCGTGCAACCGCACCCGCCGTACCGCCCGGTCGGCCACCTCCACCACCTCCATCGTCAGCCCCGGCAGACGCACCGTCTCACCCGCCTCGCGCGGCAGGTGCCCGAGCCGGGCCAGCACCAGACCGGCCACCGTCGTGTAGTCCCGCGACAATGGGAAGCTCAGCCGTACGCCGAGATCGGGCAGATCGTGTAGCGGAAAGTCGCCGGGCACCAGCAGCGACCCGTCCGGCTCCCGGACCGCCGCGCGGACGTCCCGGTCGGTCTCGTCGTACAGCTCGCCGACGACCTCGGCCAGCAGGTCCTCCAGGGTGACCATGCCGTCGATGCCGCCGCGCTCGTCGACCACCAGGGCGAGCTGCTGGTGTTCCTGGCGGAGTTGGCGCAGCGCGTCGGCGACCGGCAGGGTGACCGGCAGCAGCAGCGGCGGTCGGGCCTGCTCACCCACCGCACCGATGTCGGCCCGCACCAGGTCGCGGATGTGCACCACGCCGATCACCTCGTCCAGGCCGCCGGGGCCGGTGACCGGTGCGCGGGAGCGGCCGGCGGCGGCGAGCCGACGGACCCCCTCGTCGGCGGCCAGGCTGGCCGGCAGCGTGGTCACCTCCCGCCGGGCCACCAGGATCTCCCGCAGCGTCCGGCCAGCGATGTCGAACGCGCCGGTGAGGATCTCCCGCTGCTGCGCCGACAGTCCGCGCTGGCTGACCAGCATCTCCCGCAGCTCGTCCTCGGTCATCTCCTCCCGGTTGGCCCGCGGGTCGCCGCCGGCCAACCGGACCACCATGTTGGTGGCCCGACTCAGCAGCCAGACCGCCGGTCGGGACAGGCGGGCGAGCAGGTCCAGTGGTCCGGCGCTGAGCAGCGCCCAGCGCTCGGCCCGTTGCATGGCCAGCCGCTTCGGGGCCAGCTCGCCGAACACCAACGTGACCAGGGTCAGCGCCACCGTCACCACGAGCACCGCGGTGGGGCGGGCCGCCCCGCCGAGGAAACCGAGCGGGCCGACGAGCGGCCCGGCCAGCGACACCGCGGCCGCCGCCGAGGCGAGGAACCCGGCCAGGGTGATGCCGAGCTGGATGGTGGCCAGATAGCGGTTCGGGTCGCGGGAGAGTCGGATCAGGCGTTCGCCGGACCGACCGCGCCGGCCCAGCCGCCGCAGCTGTCCCTCGCGCAGCGTCACCAGAGCCATTTCGCTGCCCGAGAGCGCGGCGTTGACCAGCACCAGCACGGCCACCAGCGCCAGCTGCCCGATCTGACCGCCCATCGCGCACCCCCGTCCGCCCCGCCTGAGGCCACTCAACCGCAGTCCGGCCGGCTCCGGTCCGGTTTCCGGTGCTCAGTCGACCTCCAGGTCGTCCAGCGAGATGGCGTGGGTCATCAACCAGCGGGCCAGCGCCGACATGCCGAACAGCCAGAGCGGGGCGGACTCGGTGGGGCCGCTGGTGGCGAAGATGGCGAAGCGGAGGTCCGGTGCGCGGTACGCCTCGATCCGCCACCGGTGCTGCCGGTCCCGCCAGACCGCCGAAGGGTCCATGGCGTCACCGTAGGTGACCGCCGATGGCCCGGTGGCCGCTTGGCCGGTCAGGTGACGACGATCCGGGCGTCGTCGGGTAGTCGGCGGGTCGCGCCCCGGCGGTCCAGCAGCTCCAGCAGCGGCACCGCGACCCGACGGGTGGTGTCCAGTGCCTGCCGGGCGGCGGACAGGGTGAACGGTTGGGGCAGCCCGGCCAGCACCCGGACCGCGCCGTCGAGCGCGTCGGGCAGCAGCACCACGTTGTCGGCCAGCCGCAGCAGCGCGCCAGCGCGTACCGCCGCGCCGATCTCGCGGGGCCCCAGACCCAGGTCGACGAGGCGGTCCGCCTCCGGGGCGCGGAACGGTCGGTCACCGTACTCGGCGCGGACCCGCTGCACGGCCCGCGCGACCGGCTCGGGCAGCGCGTCGACGCCCGCCGCGCCCACCCGGCCGGCGAGGATGCGCAGCGGCGGCCGGACCAGCGCCTCGACGAGCACCCGGTCGGGCAGGTCGAGGCGCTGCCGCAGCGCGTCGACCGGCATGCCCGGCTCCAGCGGGTGCTCCCGCGCGTGGCGGCTGACCTCCTCGGTCACCCGTTCGCCGAGTTGCCGCCAGTGCTCGGGATCGGCCAGCCAGTCACCGGCCACCGGTTCGGCGTGCACGGGGACGCCCATCCGGATCAGGGTGCCGACCCGGACCAGCCGACGGCGGCGCAGCTCCCCGGCGAGGTCGGCCCGACCGTCCAGGTCGGCGAGGATCCGCGCGCGGGCGGCTGCCGCGCCCCGGCGGGCCAGCGGCGGCGGCGCGACGTCCAGCACCCGTACCCCGCCGGACACGTGGTGCCGGCCCGGGTCGCGCAGTAGCGCCCGGTCGCCCACCAGCAGAGGCAGCGCACGGGCCAGCCGGAGCCGGACGGTGTCCGGCCCGAGCGGGCGGACCCGCACCGGCACCGCCGCCGATCCGACGTGCAGGGTGAGAGTGGCCGGCAGGTCGGCCGCCGGATCGCCGGCGAGCCGGACGTCGATCACGTCGGTGCGGTGGAACCGGCCCGGGGTGAGCAGCGCGTCGCCGCGGCCGAGCCGGTCGCGGGGCGTGCCGCGCAGATTGACCGCCACCCGGGCCACCGCCGCCGCCTCCGGCCGGGCCGCACCGAGCGAGTGCAGGCCACGGACCCGGACCAACTCGTCGGTGCCGGCCAGCTCCAACTCGTCGCCGACGCGCAACCGGCCGCCGCCGAGGGTGCCGGTGACGACGGTGCCGCTGCCCCGCACGGTGAAACTGCGGTCCACCCAGAGGCGGACCGGGTCGTCCACCGCGGGGGCCGGCAGGCGGGCGGCGAGCCGGTCCAGGGCGGCCCGCAGCTCCGGCAGGCCGGCACCGGTCACGCCGCTGACCGCCACCGTCTCCACCGCGCCGAGACTGGTCGCCGCGATCTCGGCCCGGGCCCGAGCCGTCGCCGGCCCCGGATCGGCCAGGTCCGCGCGGGTCACCGCCACCAGGCCGTACGCGACACCCAGCGCGTCCAGCGCCGCCAGGTGCTCGGCGGACTGCGGCATCCACCCCTCGTCGGCGGCGACCACGATCAACGCCGCCGGCACCGGGCCGACCCCGGCGAGCATGTTCGGCACGAACCGTTCGTGCCCGGGTACGTCGACGAACGCGACCGTGCCGCCCGACGGCAGCGTCGTCCAGGCGAAGCCCAGGTCGATGGTCATCCCCCGGCGGCGTTCCTCGGCCCACCGGTCGGGCTCCATTCCGGTCAGTGCCCGGACCAGGGTGGACTTGCCGTGGTCGACGTGGCCGGCGGTGGCGACGACGAACATGCTCAGTCGTCCTCGGGTACGCGCAGCACGGCCGCCCGCACCGCCTCGTCGGCGTCGGCGGGTACGCAGCGCAGGTCGAGCAGGAGCCGGCCGCGCACCACCCGACCCAGCACCGGCTGGTCGCCGGTACGCAGCGGCGCGGCGTACCGTTCGGGCAGGCTCAACGCCCACGAGTCCAGCTCCACGCCGGGGGCGCCGCCGCCACCGACCACGGCGACCGCCGGCACCACCTCCGCCTTGCGGCCGTCCGCGCCGAGCCGGTCGCGCAGACGCTCCACCCGCTGCCGCAGCGCGCCCGGGTGGGCGTGCAACGCGGTCCGGGTCGGCGTGTCCCGGTGGTGCAGGGTGGCGGCCAACGCGGCGAGGGTGAGCTTGTCCACGCGCAGCGCCCGGGCCAGCGGATGACGGCGGAGCCGGTCGACCAGCTCCGCGTCGCCGAGCAGCAGCCCGGCCTGCGGGCCCCCGAGCAGCTTGTCGCCGCTGGCCGTGACCAGGGTGGCCCCGGCGCGCAGGGTGCTGGCCGCGTCCGGCTCGTCGGGCAGCAGCGGATCCGCGGTGAGCAGCCCGGAGCCGATGTCCGCGACGACCGGCACACCGAGGGTGGCCAGTTCCCGTACGCCGGTGGCGGCGGTGAAGCCGGTGATCTGGAAGTTCGACGGGTGCACCTTGAGCACGAAGCCGGTCTGCGGGCCGATCGCCGCGGCATAGTCGGCCACCGTGGTGCGGTTGGTGGTGCCCACCTCCCGCAGTCGCGCACCGGTGCTCTCCAGCAGGTCGGGCAGCCGGAATCCGTCGCCGATCTCGACCAGTTCGCCGCGGCTGACCACGATCTCCCGGCCGGCGGCCAACGCGGTGGCGGCCAGCACCAGCGCGGCGGCACCGTTGTTGACCACGTGCACCGCCTGTGCGTCGGGCACCGCGCCGGCCAGCGCGTCGAGGGCGTCCCGGCCGCGTCGGGCCCGCCGGCCGGTGTTCAGGTCCAGCTCGACGTCGGTGTGTCCGGCGGCGGCCGTCACCGCGGCGACCGCAGCGGCGGACAGCGGCGCCCGCCCCAGATTGGTGTGCAGGACGACGCCGGTGGCGTTGAGCACCGCGCGGGGCCCCGGCGCGGGCAACGCGGCGACCGCCACGTCGCGCACGTCCTCGGGGTCGATCTCACCACGTCGGGCCCGCTCCTGCGCCCGGGTGACAACCGTCTTGACCCGCTCCCGGCCGAGGGTCACCGTGGCGGCGGCCAACAGCGGATCGGCGAGTAACGCGTCGGTGCGGGGCACCCGGCGTCGCGGGTCCACCGTGCCCTCACCCATCGCGTCCACTCCTGCCGCGTTTTGGCGGAGACGGACGGGAATCGAACCCGCCTGGCCCGGGTCCCGGACCACACCGGTTTTGAAGACCGGGAGGGGCACCAGCCGCCTGAACGCCTCCATCGGACATTTGATCACAACGCAGGCGGGGCCGCTCGGTCAGGAGACGGATTCACCCCTGTCCGCCGGGCATTCACCCGCTCGCGTTGCGGCACCACCGTATACCGGGGATCACGGGCGGAGGCGACTCCGCCGTGGAAGATGCCGAACCGGGTGGCCACCGAGGCGGCCAGCAGCGCGACGCCGGAGAGTGCACCGACCACCCGGCTGCGGCGGCCGAGCAGCGCACCGGTCACGCCCGCCGCGGTCAGCAGGCGGCCGGCGCGCAGCAGCCGACCGGGCCGACCCAGCCGGTAGGGCTCGCTGAGCAGACCGAGACGGGTCTCCACCCGGTGCGCGCCCCACAGTTCCAGGGCCGCGCCGGCCACCGCCATCCGGCGGGCCGGCCCGGCCTCGGCCGGCGGCGCGGCCAGCAGACCCACGCCGGCGCCGCTGGCCAGCGCACTGCCCGCGAAGATGACCGGCAGCTCCGGGTACGCCTCATGCCACGACGGCACCGCCGTGTCGGCGAGCAGCACCCCGGTGTACGTGGCCAGCGCCGGCGCGGTGCCGGCGGCGACCAGCCCGGCCACGTTCCCGACCGGCGGCAGAACTCGGCCGACCATCCCGAGCGGACCGTGCCGGGGCAGCCAGCCCGCGCTCTCGGCGATCGCGGCGACCCCGGCGGCCGGCCCGAACGCGGTGAGGATCCAGGTGCCCACCGACATCGGCGAGGTCAGCTTGGCCACCCGGAGCATGTGGTGAAAGCGCGCCGGCCGGCCCAGGTCCTTGACCAGGAAGACGGCGCTGGCGGTGACGGCGGCCAGCGAGGTCACCCGCCCCGCCCGGCGCAGCGCCGGCCGACCGGTGAGCTGGCCGCCGGCGGCCAGCAGGGACGAGCCGGCGGCCAACCCGCCGGTGAACAGGTACGCGGCGATGTCCCACTTCCACACCGGCCCCTTGAGGACGGGCCGGCCGTAGTACGACGTGAACTCGGCCTCCGGCACCCGCAACTCCTCGCCGCCACCGCGACGACCGCGTCGGCGACCGTTGCGCCGGTCGCCACTGGCAGGCGCGTCGGTGTTGGGCGCGGCGGTGTTGGGTGCGGCGACGTTGGGTGCGGCGGTGTTGGGTGCGGCGACGTTGGGTGCGGCGACGTTGGGTGCGGCGACGTTGGACGCGGCGGCTGCGGCTGCGGCGGCGGCTGCGGCGGCGGCTGCGGCGGCGGCTGCGGCGGCGGCTGCGGCGGTGCGCTCGGCGGCCAGCCGTGCCCGGAAGCGGCCGAAGAGTTCGCCCACCGGCGGGCGGTACGTGCTCACGACGAGCCTCCGACAAACGCGGCGACGGTCGCCGCCGCCATGGCCAGGGCGGCCAGACCGGCGCGTTTCCACATCGCCGGTAGGTCGCGGGTGGTCACGATCGGGTCCGGTGGCAGCCCGTACACCTCCGGCTCGTCCAACAGCAGGAAGAACGCCCCGTCACCACCCACACCATCAT
>NZ_JBHSQS010000016.1:0-132161 GCF_042658605.1 Micromonospora vulcania
TCGAGGGGAGAGGGGGCGGGGCGGGGGGGCGGGGAGGGGAGGGGAGGGGTCGGGGGCGGGGAGGAGGGGGACGTGGGCGCGACGCTGTGTTACTCGGCGGGCACCCGTCGGGGCCGTCGTTCCACCTACACCGTTTCCGACCGAGCCTGTCTGTCGTCGGAAACACGCATGTGCGAAGCTGCGGCGAGTTTTTCTCGTGACTTTTCCGACGAGGTGAGAGGGAGGTTCGCCGTGGAGTGGTCTATCGGACACCTGCTGATAGTGGTAGTGGCACTGCTGCTGGGCCTGGCGGCCGGATGGGTGCTGCGCGGCCGGCAGGACGTACGGGCCAGCGGGCAGGGTCGCTCGATCGTGGACGGTGACCCGGTCGCCGGCCTGGCCGTGGTCGCCACGCCGGCACCGGCGGCCACCATCGACGAGGACCGGCCGCCGGCGGCGGTCGACCCGGCGACGCCCGCGGTCATCGACGAGCCGGCCCCGGTGGACACCATCAGCGCTCCGGCCGCGGTGACCACCGCCGCCACCGAATCCGACGACCCCGCTCCGGCGGACGCCCCGAGCACCGTCGACCCGGCCGACATCGCGCTGACCGAGGCACCGCCGGCCGCCCCCACCGCCGAGGGGTCCGACGAGGCCGACCTCCGCTCCGAGCTGGCCGCCGAGCCGGCGCCCGAGCCGGTCGCGGTCGAGGAGCAGCAGGCCCCGGCACCGGTCATCGCCCCCCGCCAGCCGGCGGACGACGACCTGTCGCAGGCCGGTTCCACCTCGACCGACTCCGCGCCGGCCGAGGCCGCGCCGGAGGACACGACGCCGGTCGACTCGACCCCGCTCGACACGACGCCAGCCGACACGACCCCGGCCGACTCGACCCCGGCCGACACGACGCCGGTCGACACGACGCCGGTCGACTCGACCCCGATCGACACGACGCCGATCGACACGACCCCGGCCGACACGACGCCAGCCGACACGACCTCGGCAGCTGTGGAAGGCGAGCCGGTGGACGCCGACGCGGAGCCGGAGCGGGCCACGCCGCCGGTGCGGTCGGCCGACACCGCCACGTCGGTCCTCGCGACCGCCGACACCACGCCAAACGGTGCGGCCGCCGACCAGGCCGACGACTTCCGCCGGATCCAGGGTGTCGGGCCGAAGATGGCCGCCGCGTTGCAGGCCGCCGGTGTGCGTACGTACGGCCAGCTTGCCGAGCTGGACGAGCCGGCGCTGCGCGACCTGATCCGCACCGCCGGCCTGCGCGCGGCGCCCGGTCTGGCGAGTTGGCCGCAGCAGGCCCGGGTACTGGCCGGTGCCGGCGACGAGGTGGTCGCGGTGCTGCCGGGCAACGCCCAGGGCTGACGCCGAACATCCGAGCCCTCGGCCGGTCGTCCTCCGGGCGGCCGGTCGGGGTTCGGCCGTCTCCCGGCGTGGGCGGACAACTTCAGGCCATCCCCGGTCGGGGGAAACCGGACTTATCGGGCCTGCCGCACTCGACTGCTCGCTACCGTCGGTCACGGTGGGTCGGACGGTCCGCCCACTCGACCGGTACCGCTGGAGCAGCCCGTGCCCTTCGCCGCGCCGCAGCCCGGGTCCCGGTGGGACCGCCCGCTGGTGCGCGACCCGGACTCGCCGCGCCGGGTGACCCTGCTCGAACTCTTCTTCGACCTGGTCTACGTGGTGGCGCTCGCGCTCATCTCCCGGGGACTGGTCGAGCATCTCGACTGGCACCGGGCCGGGCAGGCGCTGATCCTGCTGTCCGCCATCTGGTGGACCTGGACGATCACCACCCTGGTGACCGACCTGTACGACCCGAGACGCACCGAGATCAAGCTGCTGATCAGCGCGGTGATGTTCGGCGCGCTGATGATGACCACCGCGATCCCCGACGCGTTCGGCGACCGGGGGCTCGCCTTCGCCGGCACCTACGTGGCGATCCACCTCGGGCGCGGCCTTTTCCTGATCCCGGCCGTACGCCGCCAACCGCAGACCCAGCGACGGGCGGCGCGGATCTTCATCTGGTTCGCCGTGTCGGGCATCCCGTGGATCATCGGCGCGTACGTCAGCGGCGACGCCCGGATGCTCTGCTGGGCCATCGCGCTCGCCATCGACTACGGCGGCTTCCGGCTCGCGTACCCGGTGCCGGGGCTCGGGGTGGTGCCCGAGCAGCAGCGCAACGTCCAGGCCGAGCACCTCTCCGAGCGGTACCAACAGTTCTTCATCATCGCCCTCGGCGACGCCATCCTGACCATTGGCACCATGTTCAGCCTGCAGCACTCCGAGGGGGAGAACGTCGGGGCGTTCGCGGTGGCGTTCCTGACCACCCTGCTGCTCTGGCGGATCTACGTGCACAAGTCCGGCGAACTGCTGCCCAGGGCCATCAAGGCGGCCGACTCGCCCAGCAGGTTCCTGTTCAGCGCGCCGTACACCCATCTGTTGATGATCGCCGGGGTGGTGACCACCGCCTCGGGTTTCGAGCTGGTGCTGCACGAGCCGGCCGGGCACACGCCGCCGGCCTGGCTGGCGGTGATCCTCGGCGGCCCGGCGCTGTTCCTGGCCGGTCGGGCCTCCTTCGAGTACGAGGTCTTCAGCCGGGTGTCGGCGTCGCGCCCCGGCGGTGTGCTGGCGCTGCTGACGGTGGCGCCCGCGGCGCTGTACCTGCCGCCGATCTTCGCCGCCATCGGTGCCCTGCTGGTGCTGGCCGGAGTCGCCTACGCGGACTTCCGACGCAGCCACGGCAAGCCGCCGGAGGCCCCCGCCCCGCCGCACTGAGCCGGCCCGGCCAGCAGCCGACCGGCGTCCGGCACGTACGGCTCGACACCCAGCCCGGTGAGCAGTTGGTGCACGGTGGCGGTGGCCGCGGTGAGCACCGGGCGCCCGAGGCGGGCCTCCACCTGCGGCACCGCGGCCAGCGACGGGAGCTGCACGCAGGCCGACAGGACGACCGCGTCCACGTCGGTCACGTCCAGCCGGTCGGCCAGGTCCACCAGCCGCCGTGTCGGTATCCGGCCGACCGCCACGTTGTCCGGCTCGGCGAGGCTGACCGCCTCGGTCACCTCGACGCCGTACGCGGCGAGGTAGGCGACGACGGTCGCGGTCAGCGGCGGCAGGTACGGCGCGATCAGCGCCACCCGGCGGGCACCCAGCGCGTGCAGCCCGGCGACCAGGGCGCCCGCGCTGGTCACCACCGGCATGTCGTGCCCGGCACGACCGGCCGCGCGGCCCAGTCGCCGTTCGGCCCGCTCGTGCGCGCCAGCGCCCTCGCACATCACCGCCACCAGACACGCGTACGCGAGCACGTCGCAGCGGGCGTCGGCCAGCTCGGCCGCGCAGCGGACCGCGGAGCGGTTCATCCGGGCCAACTCGTCGGGGGTCACCTGGTGCAGCCGTACCCGGCTGGCGTGGGTGGTGAAGTGGACCGTCGGGTCGACCGTCTCGCGGCGGCGCAGCATCGCCGGGATCTCGGTCTCCATGGTGGTGTTCGAGCTGGGCACTACCAGCCCGATCCGGTAGCCGGTCACACCAACGCTCCGGCGTACCCCCGGACCTGCAACCGCTGCCCGGCGGTGCCGCCGAGGCGAACCTGGAGCCCGAGCGGTGCGGCGGCGCGGCGAACCTCGTCCAGGTGCAGCGAGCCGTGCCGGTCCACGGTGAGCACCGGCGGCTCCTCCAGCTCACCCTCGGGCGCGTGAAACGACAGCAGGGTAACCGAGGTGGTGAGGTAGCCGGGGTAGGCGGCGCGGGCCGCCACCTCGTCCCGGTGTGCGAGCACCACCAGGTCGTCGAGGTGGGCGAAGTCGGCGGCGAGCCCGTCGGCCTTCCAGTGCGCCGGTTCCTCGGCGGCGCCGGTGAGGTGCCGGGACCGGTTCGCCGAGGTGATGTAGAGGTGGTCCGAGCCGGTCTCGGCGAGCGCCCGCTCGAAGAAGGCGTTGGACGGGCAGGTCAGACCGGGCGCGATCACCTGGGTCGTACGCAGTCCCTGGTCGACCTGCGTGAGGTGCTCGGGAAGCCGCTCGGCCGCCGGGCCCCGGAAGCCGAACGGCCCGGCGCCGTAGAGGGCGTCCATCAGCGCCCGTACCCGACCGACCGGCAGTCGTGGCGAGATCCTGGTCCAGTCGAACATTCCCGGGATCCGGCCGATCGCGGTGGTGATGCTGCCGACCTGGTCGACCGGGCGGCCCTTGGCCAGGTTGACCCGGCGCACGGTGGCCACGTCCGGACGGGTGACGATGACGTAGAAGTTGGCGAAGGCCGCCGCCACGACCGCACCCCCGGCCAGCGCGCGAGCCGCGACGGCGACGTCGTCCGGGCGGTCCATGTACAGGTGCGGCATCGGGGCTTTCATGAGTCCTCCTCGGCGGGGCCGTGAGGCAGTTCTACGTCGGCGAGCCGTACGACGGCCGGGTCGGTCGCTGATCCGATAGCCGACCGCCCGGACCCGGTGCGGGCGGCCGATGCCCGCCCGTACCGACGGCGGACGACACCGGCCGTAAGGACGATCCACGGGTCGTCGCGGACACCCGTTAGCCGCGAGACGCAACTGGGTACATGGCCTGCACCTCGGATCCACCACATTCCTTCAGGAGGCAGCGATGCGCGGCACCTCGATACTCGGAGTCATCGTCGTGATCTGGCTGGTGATCGGCGCGATCGCTGCCGGCCAGCGGGGCTACTACAGCGGCGACGACACCAACTGCGCCGAGGCAGGCACGATCCTGGTCACCATCGTGGCCGGACCGTTGAACTACATCGGCGCCAACCCCAAGATCGACTGCAAGCTTCCGGAGCCGTCCAAGTAGGACGCTCACGCCGGCCCGCGCCCGTCCGGGGCGCGGGTCGTTCGCTGCGCTGAGGTGCCCTTGACCTCGGCCGACGATGGGCGGCAGACGAGACCGGCCGCCCGGACGATCAGTGCGATCGTCCGGGCGGCCGGCTGCGCTCGGGATGGGTGCGCGGATCGCCGCTCAGCGGAAGCAGTGCGCGATCGGTGCCGCGCTGCCCTCACAGTTGGTCGGTTCGTTCTCGACGACCACGCTCTCGTCGTCGATCTTGACCTGTGCGTGCTCGGCGAAGATGCCGCCCGGCTTCACCGTGGCCGCGTTGTGGGTGACCTTGGTGGTGTAGAGCGCCAGCGAGCCCGCGGTGGCGTAGATGCCACCGCCCTTCGAGGTCGCGCCGACGGCCTCGTTACCGGTCACGTCGCTGCCCCGCACCAGCAGGTTCGACTTCTCGGCGTAGATGCCGGCGCCGATGCCGTGGGTCGTGTTGCCGTCGACCACGCTGTCGTCGAGCGGCGTCAGGCCCTTGACGGTGGACAGGCCGCCCCCGTTGACGGTGGAGGTGTTGCCGCGAATCGTCATCTTGCGCATCACCAGCACCGCGTCGGAGTTCGCGGCGCCACCACCGATCTGCGCGGTGTTGTTCAGCAACTCGGTGTCGGAGACCTTGGTCCGGGCCGAGAAGCTGGCCAGCCCGCCGCCCTGGCCGGCGCTGTTCTGCGCGAACGTGGTGGTGTCCACGTCCGCCGCGCCCCGGTAGTTGCCGAGCCCGCCGCCGTACGCGTTGGCGCTGTTGTGGTGGAACTCCGAGCGCTTCAACGTCAGCACCCCGCCGTTGAGCAGGCCCCCGCCCTTGCCCGCGGCACCGGAGGCGCTGTTGCCGATGAAGGTGGAATCGGTGACGACCATGTTGCCGTCGTTGAAGATCCCACCGCCGCCGCCCTCGGGGGACAGCGACGTGCTCTGGGTGACGGTGACCCGTTCCACCACGGCGGTGGCGCCGTGCACGACGTGCACGCTGCCGCCCTCGATGGCCGAGCGGCCGTTGTGCAGTTGCAGGTCGCGCAGGGTCAGCTCGCCGCCGTCGCGGACGGTGAAGAAGCGGAACGCCGCGGCCTGGACGTCGCGGGCGATGGTGGCACCGGCGCCGTCGATGACGATGGGCTGGTAGATCACCGGCAGGCCGGCCGTGTCGTCGGCCGGGTTGTGCGGCGGAGCGTCGGCGTCCCCGGGGGTCTCCGCGGCGTCGGCCTGCTCCCGCGCGTCGCGGATCCCGCCGTCGTACTGGTCGGTCTCGTGGAACGCCTCGGTGAGCGTGTAGCGGCACTTCGGCGCCAGCCGCAGCTCCGCGCCGCCCTCGGCGTTGGCCGTCACCAGCGCCGCCACCAGCTTCGCCGCGTCGCAGGGCACCGACACCACGCCCCGCTTGCCGGTGCCCGGGGTGTCCGGCCGGGCCCGCTCGGCGCTGTCGCCGTCACGCTCCGGTTGGGCCCGGTCGTCGGCACGCCGGCCGTCGTCATACCGGGTGGCGGCGGTCAGCCGGGCCAGGCCCGGCAACGAGAGGTCACGGTCGGCGGCCGTCGCGACGCCGGCCACCCCGACCACCAGGCTCCCCGCCAGGAACCCGCCGGCTAAGAACCATCGGGACCGCCGCCTGGGTCGTGCCGGGCGGTCGCCTCCGGGGTACGTGGACATCTAGGTCCCCACCTTCCTGCCTGCGTGACGTGACCGCGACAATCCGGTCGCGGGGTGCTCGACGTACCGCCGACCACCAGAGGTCACGATAGGGCCGCAATACGGACAGGAAGGTGTGAACATGAATAGTGCTGCCATTCGCGTTCAAAGCTGGCGTACGGGAACCGCGATCACCCCCCGACGTGGATGCCCGGCCGCCGCAACGGATCCGGCTCGCTGCGCCGGATGATCTCCCGTACAACCGGCGGGGTGTCCCCCCGCCCAAGGATCAGATAGCGCAGCAGGTGCGCGATCGGACTCCCCTCGGACCACTCGAAGTGCGCGTGCGGCCGGACCCCGGTCGCGTCGCGCAGGGCCAGCAGGATCGCGGCGATCGCGTTCGGCACGGCCGGGCTACTGGCCCGCAGCACCCGGAACCCGCCCACCTCCACCCCGTGCACCCGCAGCACCTGGCTGAACTCCGACGGGTCGACCACGTCGATCTCCAGGAACAGCACGTCCGCCGCGCCCGGCACCGGGTTCATCCCGCGCTGCGCCCGCTCCTTCACCGTGTACTCCTTCACCGAACCGCTCTGCCGCTTGTTCGAGATCAGGTGCAGTTGCCCGTCGTGGGCCAGCGACTCGGCGATGAACCGGCGGGCGGGCTCGTCGAACTCGATCCGCTCGGCGCGCAGCTCGGTGGTCCGGGTGACCCGGGAGATCAACGAGACGGCGATGATGCCGAGAATGAACAGCGCGGAGATGGTGATCCCGTCCGGCTGCTCGATCACGTTGTCCACCAGGGCGTACAGCAGCACCAGGGTCAGCGCGGTGAAGCCGACGGCGGCGCCCCGCCGGTGGTGGCGGGCCGCGGAGATGGTCACCGCCACCGCGCCGGAGACCATCATCGCCAGGATCCCGGTCGCGTACGCCCCGGCCTGCGCGTTGACGTCGGCCCGGAAGGCGATGGTGATGGCGACGCTGACCAGGGTGTAGACGATCACCACCGGGCGTACGGCCCGCGCCCACTCCGGGGCCATGCCGTACGACGGCAGGTAGCGGGGCACGATGTTGATCAGACCAGCCATGGCCGAGGCGCCCGCGAACCAGAGGATGAGCACGCTGCTCAGGTCGTAGACCGTGCCGAACTGCTCGCCCAGGTAGGTGTGCGCCAGGAACGCCAGCGCTCGACCGTTCGCGGCGCCACCCGGCTGGAACTGCTCGGCCGGGATGAGCGCCGTGGTCACGAAGGTGGTCGAGATCAGGTACACCGACATGATCAACGCGGCGGTGGTGAGCAGCCGGCGGGTGTTGCGGATCCGGGCGGCCAACCGGGCCGCCCGGTCCGGCCCCCTGGCCGCCACCAGCGGCATCATGCTGACCCCGGTCTCGAAGCCGGACAGACCCAGCACCAGCATCGGGAAGGCCAGTACGGCGGTGAGCAGCACGTGCGACCCTCCGCCTCCCGCGGTCAGCGCCGCGGTCCAGTTCGACACGATGCCCGGGTCGTCGATGATCCGCGACATCGCTACCGCCACGATCACCGCATTGAGCAGCAGGAACACGGCGACCAGCGGGATGGCCACCACCACCGCCTCGCGGAAGCCGAGCAGGAACACCCCGCCGAGGACGAGCAGCAGCGCCACGGTGACCACGACCGCGACGCCCTCCCCGCCCAGGGCGTCCGGCAGGTACGGGTTCTCCAGCAGGTGCACGGTCGCGTCGGCCGAGGAGAGCGTGATCGTGATGATCCAGGAGGTCGCCACGAAGCCGAGCAGCACGAGCACGAAGAGCTTGCCCCGCCAGAACGGCAACAGCCGCTCCAGCATCGCCACCGAGCCCTGCCCGTGTGGGCTCTCCTGGGCCACCCGCCGGTACATCGGCAGCATTCCGAAGAGGGTCAGCGCGACGATCAACAGGGTCGCCAGGGGCGAGAGCGCCCCGGCCGCCACCGCGGCGATGCCCGGCAGGTAGGACAGGGTGGAGAAGTAGTCGACGCCGGTCAGGCACATCACCTGCCACCAGGCGTGCGCCCGGGTCTGCCCCTCGGCCGCCTCCGGGCCGGGCGGCTGGACCCGGTGCCGAAAGAGCCACTGGCGCAGCGGGCCGGGCGGCGACGCCGGCCGGACCGGCCGGGCCACCCGTTCGGGCACCACGACACCCTGCCGGCCGCCCCGGTGTGGGCGGGACGGGTCGCGGGCGGCACGCAGGGCCGGGTCAAGGCCGTTCTGCGGGTGGTGGCGACGCCCACTCCCGTGTCGCGGTTTCGCCCGGTGCTCGTCAGACATCGCCCGTTCCACTCTCGCAGGTCCTGATCTGACGGTAGGTGGTAGCTGGCGGCCCGACCGGTGGAACCGGGCAGGCGGGTGGGGAGCTCAGGACGCGCCCGGGCCGGCGAGCACCCGGGCCAGCGCGGGCGGATCGGCGACGGTCACCGTGGCCCCCGGATGCCGGAGCCACGGCCCGGGTGCCAGGGCCGGCACGGGTACGCCGAAGCGCAGGCAGAGCCCGCCGGCCGCGCTGCTGCCGAAGGTCACGCCACGGTCGGCCATCGACACCCGCGGCCCGATCGCCCGCCACCAGCGGTACGGTCCGGTGAGCTCGGCAGCGGTCAGGTTGCTCCGCTCGGTGCGCAGCCGCCACGGCCCGTACCGGATCAGCACCTCCCGGTCGGTGACGGCGACCCAGGCGGTCGCCGGCCGGACGCCCAGTAACGCGAGCGCCGGGCGGAACACCGGGTCGAAGCGGAACGGGAACCGCGTCGCGGCGCCGGTCATCGCGCACCGGGTCGGACGGTGGGCCGTGGCACCGGGCCGCCCGGCCGCAGCGGGCCGGGCCGCGCGGGCCGGGGTCGGGCGGCGGGCCGGCGCCGGGCCAGGACGGTCATGGCGCGGGCGTACCCGGTACGCGCCCGGCGACACCCCCGGTCCCCCGAGAACGGCGCGGAAGCCCCCGCCGTCCCGGCCCGCCAGCTCCCCCACCGGCGGCCGGCACCCCCCGGGTCGGCCGACGGTGGCATCCGGTCGGCGCCCCCCGGGCCGAGCGGCGCCCCGGGCCCGGCCCGGATCACGGGCGGCCCGGATGGCGCGGATGGAGCTGGCGGGCGGGACGCGTCCCCGCGCTCCACCGCCCCCCCGGGGCGAAGCGCGGGGACCCCCCGTCCCGACTACTGCAGGAACGCCCCCAGGGGCGAGAGCAGCAGCCGGCCGAGCGCAGCGGCGTTGTCGTCCAACCGCGTGCGCTCACACTCGCGGGCGTCCGGATCGTGCCGGCACCGCCAGATCTTCTGCGCGTTGCGCCAGGCGACATCGCGGGTGTACTCGACCAGTTCCCCCTGGTACCAGTCGTCGATGTCGCCGTTGAGCATGTCGATGAGCAGTTGCCACCGCTCCAGGTATCCCCGGCGCAGGCCGGGGATCTTGTCCGCGAAGATGTTGTTGATCTCGAGGTAGTCGTGATGCTGGTCGCTGCCGTCGACCGGCTCCGACTCCAGGTGGTCGAACGTGGTGACCAGGGCGAACGGCAGGTCGAAGTTGATGTGCGCGTTGACGCCGGCCGCCGCCGAGGGCAGCGGGCGCGCGTCCGGCCCCCGCATCCGCTCGAACAGGCACGACCACGCCTTCGGGGTGCCGGGGCTGGAGTCGGTCCACAGCCGCAGCGCGTCGAAATACCGCGCGGCGAACTCGACGTCCAGCCGCGACAGGAACACCGGGTCGACGAACCGGTCGTCGTACAGCCCGTCCAGGACGCTGCTCGTGATGGTCAGGTAGAGCTTGTTGAAGTCGGCCAGCGGGCAACTCTCCTCCAGCGGAGGCAGTCGCACCAGCATGTCCTGGAGCTTGGTGAGGTGATCGACCACGGCCGGCACGTCCGCGGGATGATCGGCGAGCAGGTCGACGATGTCCCGGTGGACAGGCCCCCAGACCGGTTCGGTCATTCTTCCTCCATGATGGTCTGTGGCACCCCCGTGCCGCCGTCGACGGTGCTCAGCCTTTCAGCCGACACCCGTCCGCCAAATCAGTAGAACGACGTATCCCGGCGCACACGCGCCGGGATACGTCGTTCGGGTCGGGTCAGCCGCGCCGGTTGCGCAACTGGATCGCGCTGGCCTGGACGCGGGTACGCACCTGGAGCTTGTCGAAGATATGCGACACGTGCACGCCGATGGTCCGCTCGCTGATGAACAGCCGCTGCCCGATCTCCTTGTTGGTCAGCCCCTCGGCGACCAGGGCGAGCACCTCGCGCTCGCGCGCGGTGAGCGTCGCCAACTCGTCGTCGACCGGCTCGACCGGCGTCGCGCCCCGGACACCCTCGGTGGCTTCGTGCTGCTCCAGCGGCACCCGGGCCCGACCGGCCAACTCACGGATCTCGGAGGTCAACGGCACCGCGCCCAACCCCTGCGCGACCCCGTACGCCTCGCGCAGGAGCTTGCCGGCAGTGGCCACCCGACTACGCCGAGCCAGCAGCGCCTCGGCCTGACGCAGCCGCGAGTACGCCGCCGGGTAGGGGTGGTTGCGCCGGTCCCACTCGGCGACCGAACGGGCCCACAGCTCCGGATCGCTGCCGTCGAGGCGACTCACCTCGGCGGCGCAGAGCGCGAGGAAGCCGTCCACCACCGAGCGCACCGGTCGGGCGGCGGACGCACTCTTGCGGGCCATCCGCTCGGCCACGTCGCGCAGCCGGCGCACCGCCGTCGGGTCCACCGCCACGGTGCGGCTGGCGTGCGCCTCGGCCTCGGCGCGCAGACCGTGCCAGACCAGCGCCGAGATGATCGTGACGTCGTCGGAGCGGCTCTCGGTCAGGCCGCGTTGCACCGCCTGCCGTGCCACGTCGTGTCGGCCTTCCCACATGGCCAGGCCGGCGCGCAGGGTGAGCAGCGGAATGACGTGCCGGGCCCCGCCGCCGGCGAGCACCGTGGCCACCGCGTCGAGATCACGGTCGGCGGCCTCGATGTCGCCGTACCCCACTGAGAGCCGGCACCGGGCCAGCAGCAGCTCGACGGCGTCCGCGCCGGACGGAC
Source organism: Micromonospora vulcania (assembly GCF_042658605.1). Lineage (NCBI taxonomy): Bacteria > Bacillati > Actinomycetota > Actinomycetes > Micromonosporales > Micromonosporaceae > Micromonospora > Micromonospora vulcania. The sequence continues at coordinate 11,464 of NZ_JBHSQS010000016.1, forward strand.
GGTGCCGCAGCGCGGCGGCGACCACCTTCTCCGCCTCGGCCCACTGACCCACCCGGAACAGACCGTTGGTGGCGATGGCCAGCAGCCGGGTCTCCCAGGTGCGGCCCAGCCCCAGCTCGGCAACCCGTTCGGCACCGCGCCGGGCGACCACCACACCCTCCTCGAGGATGTTCAGCGGCCCGGTCAGCAGCTCGGCCAGGTGCAGGTACGCGCACGCCACGTCCTCCGGCTTGCCGGCGCGCTCGGCCGTGTCGAGCGCCTCACGCATGACCGCCAGCCCGGCGTCCGGGTCTTCCAGGTAAGCGTCGCTGAAGCCCAGCGCCGAGCTGGCCAGCACCACCTCGGTGACCGACCCCTCCACGGCGGCGGCCAACTCCAGTGCCTCGCGGGCCCGCCGGCCGGCGTCCGCGTACCGGCCCAGGTGCAGCAACAGCTCGGCCAGGTGCGCGGCGGCGGTGGCCCGGTCCCGCGGCGAGCAGTCCTCGGCCTCCAGCGCCCGCTGGTACTCCTCCTCGGCCAGTGCCGAGCGCCCGGCGGCGGCCAGGTAGCGGGCCCGGCGGATGTGCAGCGCGCAGCTCGGCGCACCGCCCTGCAGCACGGCCAGCTCCTCCAGCAGGGCCAGCGCTCGGGCGTGCTCCCCACAGTGATGGGCCGCCTCGGCGGCGTTGCCGAGCAGCTCGACCCGATCCACCGCCAGCGGGCCCGGGTCGCCGGCCAGCTGCAACGCCGCCGACCAGTGCCGGTGCGCCTCGGCGTAACCGTGCAGCCGCTCGGCCTCCTGCGCGGCGGCCACCGCCGCCGGTAACGCCCGGGCCGGCTCGCCGGCGAGTCGCCAGTGGTGCGCCAGCCGGGCCTGGTGCAGTTCGCCCGGCGCGGCGGTCAACGCCTCGGCGTAGCGGCGGTGCAGCCCGGAGCGCTCGGCCGGCAGCAACTCGTGTGCCAGCACCTCGGCCACCAGCTTGTGCCGCAGCCGGTAGCCGTCGTCGGCGCCGACCAGCAGCCGGTGCGCCACGGCGGCACGGGCCGCGTCGATCAGCTCGTCCTCGGGTAGCCGGAGCACCTGGGCCAGCAGCCAGTGCTGCACCGGCTCGACGCCGGCGGCCACCGCGTGCACCACCGAGTGGGCGTGCTGGGGCAACGCGTCGACCCGGTCGAGGAAGATCTCGCGCAGCGTCTCGGACAGGCCGTCCCGGCCGTCGCGCAGGTCGCGGGCCAGTTCCTCGATGACGAAAGGGTTGCCGCCACTGCGTTGCCACACCTGCTCGGCCGCGTCGGCGCTCAGCGCCCGACCGACCACCGCGCTGGCGAGTTGTTCGGTGTCCACCCGGTCCAGTGGGGCCAGGTCGAGCACCCGCACCGTACGCAGCCGGCGCAGCTCGGTGAGCACCCGGCGCAGTGGGTGCGCGCCCTGCAACGACTCGGCGCGTACCGCCGCCAGCACCGAGAGCTGCAGGTCGCCGAGCCCGGCGAGCAGATAGAGCAGCAGCTGCCGGGTGCTGCGGTCGACCCACTGCAGGTCGTCGAGGATCAGCACCAGCGGCCGACCCTCGGCGATCAGGTGCAGCCCTCGGGAGACCCGCTCCAGCAGCGCGCCCGCGCCGTCCGGGCCGGCGGTCTCGTCGGCGAACATCTGCAACAGCCCACGGACGGCCGAGGAGGTCCGGGCGTGCGCGGCCGACAGGTCCGCGTCGAAGCGCCGCAACGCCTGCAGCAGCGGGTGCAGCGGGGAGGCGTCGCCGATGTCCAGACAACTCCCGGTCAGCACCAATGCGCCCTGGTCACGCAATCGGGCACCGATCTCACCAAGCAGCCGGGTCTTGCCCACACCGCTCTCGCCGGTCAGGAAGACCGCGGCGGTCTGCCCCTGCGCGAGATCGTCGAGCAGCGTGGCCCGAACCGTCTGCACCAGCTCGGCTCGGCCCACGAGCGGTGCGGTGTCCACATCGCTGGCCATGGCACGCAGCCTAATCACACGCCCCCGTACCGTTCTACGGCCATCTGCCGCTTGTGGTACTCCTCGCGTCGACATTGCGACTAAAGGTTGCGTGTGGCCGACATACGTCGTTCGGCAGATCCCCTGTCGGCCCAGGGATGCCAATCTCCGGAGGTCATCAGGCATAACCGCAGGGAGAGGCCGGTGCGACACCCATGACCACCACCGTCATCGACACGCAGCGGGCGGCATCCCCACACTGGCCGGTACCCCAGGAGAGACGCACGGTCACCGTGCTCTTCGCGGACATCGTGGGCTCCACGGCGCTCGTCGACCGACTGGACCCGGAGGATGTCCGGGCGCTGCAGCGGGCCTACTTCGACACTGTCGCGGGGGTGCTGCACCGATGGCACGGGGTGGTCGAGAAGTACGTCGGTGACGCGGTGATGGCGCTCTTCGGCGCGCGACACTCGGACGGCTTCGACGCGTACCGGGCGGTCCGTGCCGGACTGGAGATCCAGGCCGCGCTGGACCGCCAGCCGCTGCTCGCCGGCGTCGCGCTGCGGGTCCGGGTCGGGGTCGCCACCGGCGAGGTGGTGGTCGACCTGGGTAGCGCGGTCAGCGGCGGCCACGGCGTGGCCAGCGGCGCGGTGATCACCACCGCGGCGCGCCTACAGGAGTACGCACCACCCGGCGCCGTCGCGCTCTGTGCGGCCACCGCCCGGGCCACCGCCGGCCTGGTCGCCCAGCACCAACTGACGCCGGTGCCGGTCGCCGGCCGGGTGTCACCGATGCCGGTCTGGCACGCCGTCGGCCTGCTGCGCCCCCGCGCCGACCGGCACGACGGCCCGTTGGTCGGGCGCCGCCGTGAGTTGGCCACCGCCCGCGACCAGCTGAGTCGGGCGGTCCGCGAGCACAGCCCTCAGTGGGTGTCGGTGGTCGGTCCGACCGGCAGCGGCCGCAGTCGACTGCTGCACGAGCTGACCCGGGCGCTGGCCACGGTGGACGGCGTACCGGTGCGCTGGTGTGTGGCGGCCTGCCCGCCGTACCCCGATCAGGTGCTGGCGCCGGTCGCGGAGCTGCTGCGCCGGCTCGCCGGGATCCGCGATACCGACACCCCGACGGCGGTCCGGGACCGACTGACCGCCGCGCTGACCCCGCTGTTCCCGCCGGCCCGGGTCGCGGAGGCGGTGCCGGCCCTGGAGGGTCTGCTGGCCACCCCGGACGGTTCGGCGGCGGCGCTGGCCGGCGCGGCGGTCTGCCGGGACGTCCTGCTCCGCCTCGCGGCCCACCGGCCGCTGATCGTCGCCGTGGACGACCTGGACCGGGCGGCGCCGGCGGTGAGCCGCTTCCTGCACGCGCTGTTCACCGCGGCCACCACGCGGGCTCTGCCGCTCGCCGTGGTCACCCTGCACCAGCCGCACTGGGCCGACACGCAGCCCGGTCCGACACGACGACGGCACCGGCTGCCGGTCCGGCCGCTGACCCCGGTGCAGACCGGACGGCTGCTGCGGCACCTGCTGGCCCGAGCCGGGCGGCCGGCGACCCTGCTCGACCGACTCCTGCCACTGGTGGGCGGTCGACCCGGGCACGCGGCGGCGTACGCCGATTCCATCGTGAAGGGCGCGGACCTGGCGGCACTCGCGTTGCCCGAGGTGGTGCGTCGTTCCGTCGACGCGGAGCTGGACCGGCTCGACGGCGAGCAGCGGGCGGCGTTGATGGCCGCCGGCACCCTCGGGGCCGTGTTCTCCGGCGCCGCGCTGGACCGGGTCCTGGGCTGGACGCCCGGGCGGTCCGCGCCGGCGCTGCGCGGGCTCGTCGCCGCCGGACTGCTACTCCCCCGCCGCGCGGGTGGGTACGCGTTCGCCGCTCCCGCCCTGCGCACGGTCGCCACCCAGCGGCTGCCCCGCGCGCTGCGGGCCGTCTTCGGCAGCCGAGCCGGCGCTCTTCAGCGGGACGCCGGCTCCGCGGCCGGTGTCAGCACCGCGGCCGGTGTCGCCGGTGCCGAAAGGACCACGGCTGCCACCGCCCGCGCCGAGGTCGTTCGGCTCGACGCCGTCCGCTCCCGGTCCCGCCGCCTCAACGCCGCATTCGCGGCCCTGGCCGCGACAGGGACGGCCGGTCCCGCCGCCCCGGCGACGTCGCGCCGACACCTTCCCGCCCCGACGGCGGCCGTCGCACCACCCGCCCCGGTACCCGGGATCCGACGGCCACCGGCCGTACGACGACTCCGAGCCGTCGCGCCCCCGGGCGACGCGGCTCCGAAGCGATCCGCCACGCTCACCGTGGCTGGAGCGGGCGGCCACGGCAGCCCGAGCGTGGGCCGACCGCCGATAGCCACCCGCGAGGTGCCGGCCGAGCCGTCGGACGAACGTGGCACGGTGCACGCCGTACCCCGGCCGCCCTTGATCCGTTGGTCAACCGGACTGGCCTTCCCCGCCTGAGGACCGAGTCGGTCCGGCGCGGGGATCGGGCACCTGGTCTGCGCCCTCTGCTCTGCTTCACCCGGCGCAACACCACGCGTCCGGTAACCGGACACCGGGCGGTGCGTCTGTTGAAGCAGCGCAAAGGCGACGCGGACCACCCGCCGGCCTCCCAGAACACCGGGGAAGCCCGGCTCTGCCCCGCCCAATATCGATGCGAGCTTTCTCGCACGGATTTGCGACGATGCCCGGGTGAACGCACGTCAGCGTAAGAAGGTGCAGGAACGGTTTCTGAACGCGGCGGGCTTCGGTTCGCCGGAGCAGCTGACGGCGCTGTTGCGGTCGGGGGCGGATCCGAACCTGCCCGACCGGTCCGGCACGACGCCGCTCTATCTGGCCAGTGTTCAGGGCGCGGCCGGCAACGTCCGGGTGCTGCTGGCCGCCGGCGCGATGCCCAACACCGAGAGTGGGGATGGCAGCGAGGGCCTCCCGCTGTGCGGCGCCGCTGTCTGGGGGCATGACGACAGCGTGCGTGAACTGCTGCTAGCTGGTGCCGACCCGAACCTGCGGGAGGACGGGGGCAGCGGACGTACGGCGTCGGAGTGGGCGTTGGTCGGTGGCCACCGCTCGACCCTCGCGCTCCTGCGTGCCTTCGGAGCCCGCGCGGATTGACGTGGGCGTCGGCCCTGCCCGGCTCGGTCGCGCTCCGCCGCCAGGCCGAGGCCGAGGCGGTCGTAGACGGTCAGCGGGCCGCGAGGAAGGCCAGCACCCGCGGCCAGACGGCCGCGTCGGCATCCGGGACGTACTCCGGCAGGGCCGGATCGGTGAACAGGTGCCCGACCGCCGGATAGCGGAACACCGTCAGGTCGGCACCGGCGTCGGTCATCGCCTCCTGCCACTCGTCGACCTCGTCCGGAGCGTCGTACGGGTCCGGGTCGGCGAGGTGCAGCTGCACCGGCAGGCCGGGGCGGACCGACTCCGACGCGCCGCCGGTGCCGTGCAGCAGGAGCAGACCGGCGGTGTCGGGGCGCTCCGCGAGCAGCGCGCCGGCCACGCCGGCACCCATCGAGAAACCGGCGAGCACGGTCTCGGCCGGCAACTCCCGCAAGGCCGCCCGGGCCCGGTCGAGCACCACGTCCTGGCCGATCTTGTCGAGCAGCGCGAAGCCCTCCTCGACGGTGTCGGCGGCGGGGACGCCGTACAGGTCGGGGGTGACGACCTGGTGTCCGGCGGCGCGCAGCCGGGCCGCGGCGGCACGCACGGCGGGCCGCAGCCCGTACACGGAGTGGAACAGCACGACGTGTCGCATCCGGCCATCCTGCCGGACCAGGCCGGACGGACGGCGGGGCCACGCGGGACGACGGTCAGGCCAGTGCCTCCAGCCGGGCCACCAGCTCGGCCGGTGCCGGCATCTGCGCGATCTCCCGGCTGACCTGCTCGGCTGCCGTTCGTAGGCCGTCGTCGGTGAGCAGCCGGGTCAGCGTCTGCGGAGTGATGTCCCGGGGACGCAACGCCAGCCCGGCGCCCCGGCGGGCCACCAGCTCGGCGTTGTGCCGCCGGTCCCCCGGGCCCACCGTGGCCAGCTGCGGCAGGCCGGCGGCGAGAGCGCCGAAGACGCTGCCCGCGCCGCCGTGGTGGACCAACGCCGCACTCGCCGGTAGCGCCTCGTCGAGCGGGACCCAGTCCACCACCCGGACGTTGCCGGGCAACGTGCGAGCCGCCGTACGACGGTCCGGCCGGACCAGCACGAACTCGGCGTCCCGCTCGACGGCCGCCGCCGCGACGGCGGGCATCGGCCCCTGGTCGCCGGGGCCGGTCAGGGTGCTGCGGGTGACCAGGATCCGGGGCCGCTCCCCCGGCTCACGCAGCCAGGCTGGCAGCTCCCCGCCGCCGACGTAGGACGCGTACCGCATGGGCCAGCCGTCCTGTGTGGTCACGCTGGATGGCGCGACGGACAGGGCGGCGGCGCTGGGTGGCAGTTCGGTCAGGCCGTGCCGGCGCAGCGCGACGCCGAGCCGCGCGCTGGTGGCGCGGACCAGCTCCCGACCATCGAACAGCGAGTTCTCCTGCCGGACGGCGGGCACGCCCAGTCGGGCGGCGGCCACCGCGCCGGCCACCGCGAACGGCTCGTGCAGCACCAGGTCGGGTCGCCACTGGGTGGCCAGCGCGACCACCGGGTCGGTGAGCTGGTCGTTGAGCGCGCCGAAGAGCAGCCCGGCGCCCCGGGTGCCGGCGGTGCCGGCCATCTCGGCGCGGGCGATGAGCGGATGGCGGGGCAGGACCCGCAGCGCGATCCGGCCGAAGTCGAAACCGGGCGCGACGTCGTGCACCGAGAGGCCCGCCTCGGCGGCGGCCACGCCACCACCACCAGTGGCCACCAGGACGTCGTGGCCGGCGTCGCGCAACGCGACGGCGAGCGGCACCAGCGGAAAGACGTGGCCGACCAGCGGCGCGGACACCACCAGGACACGCATGGGCCAGATCCTATGCGGTACGCGCCACCGCGCCGCGTCAGCCGGACTGCCGCTGGTCGACGATCCGGCGCATCTTGCCCATCGAGCGCTCCACCGAGTCCGGGGCCAGCACATCGACGGCCACGCTCACCCCGACGGTGTTCTTGACCAGCTCGACCAGTGTGGCGCCGGCCCGCGCTGCGTCGTCCACGGCGACCCCGGCCCGGCGTTCGACCCGTACGGTCAGGGTGTCCAGCCGACCCTGACGGTCCAGTACGCACTGGAAGTGCGGTGACAACTGCGGGGTACGCAGGATCAGCTCCTCGATCTGGGTCGGGAAGATGTTCACCCCGCGCACGATCATCATGTCGTCCGTACGGCCGGTGATCTTCTCGATCCGGCGCATCGGGCGGGCCGTGCCGGGCAGCAGTCGGGTCAGGTCCCGGGTGCGGTAGCGGACGACCGGCATCGCCTCCTTGGTCAGCGAGGTGAGCACCAGCTCACCCTGCTCGCCGTCGGGCAGCACCGCGCCGGTCACCGGGTCGATGATCTCCGGGTAGAAGTGGTCCTCCCAGAGGTGCAGCCCGTCCTTGGTCTCGACACACTCGGTGGCCACACCGGGACCCATCACCTCGGACAGTCCGTAGATGTCGACCGCGTGGATGTCCAACCGGCGTTCCATCTCGACGCGCATGTCCTCGGTCCACGGCTCCGCGCCGAAGATGCCCACCCGCAGCGAGGTGCCGCGTGGGTCGACGCCCTGGCGCTGCATCTCGTCCACGATGGCCAGCATGTAGCTCGGCGTGACCATGATGACCTCGGGTTCGAAGTCGCGGATCAGCAGCACCTGACGCTCGGTCATCCCGCCGGAGACCGGGATGACCGTGCACCCCAGCTCCTCGGCGCCGTAGTGCGCGCCGAGGCCGCCGGTGAAGAGCCCGTAGCCGTACGCGACGTGCACGCGGTCGCCCGGACGGCCACCGGAGGCGCGGATCGACCGGGCCATCAGCCGGGCCCACGTTCGCAGGTCGTCACGGGTGTAGCCGACCACGGTCGGCCGGCCGGTGGTGCCCGACGAGGCGTGCAGCCGGGCCACCCGCTCCCGGGGTACGGCGAACATGCCGAACGGGTAGTTCTCCCGCAGCTCGGCCTTGCCGGTGAACGGGAAGCGGGCCAGGTCGTCGAGGTCCCGGCAGTCGTCGGGGTGCACGCCCGCCGCCTCGAACGCCCGCCGGTAGTGCGGCACATTGTCGTACGCGTGCCGCAACGACCAGCGCAGTCGCTCGAGTTGCAGGGCGCGCAGCTCGTCGACGCCGGCGCGCTCGATCGGCTCCAACTCCTCGGGACGAGGGGTACGGTCCTGCATCGCCTGCCTCCTTCGCGCGACGGCCCACGGCGCGGCCCCGGGTACCGTACGCCCGGATCGGGCCGCTCGCGTCCCTGGGGCGGGACGGTCAGCGGGCGGTCGGCAGCCGGTGCAGGGCGTCGACGAGCGGGGCCAGCTCGGGGGTGGCCTCCGCCTCGGCCAGCGCGTCCGCCAGCACCCGGTCATGGCTGGGTCGGGCCTGGGCGAGCAGTTCGGAGCCGGCCGGGGTCAGCTCGGTGTAGATGCCGCGCCGGTCGTCGGCGCAGAGGATCCGGGTGAGCAGGCCGCGCTGTTCCAGCCGGGTCACCAGGCGGGTGGTGGCGCTGCCGGAGAGCGCGGCGGCGCGCGCGAGCTGGCTCATCCGCATGTGCCAGCCGTCCTGGCGGGAGAGCGCGTCGAGCACCGTGTATTCCACGACGGACAGGTCGTGGCCGGCCTGCAATGCCCGCTCCAGCGATGTCTCGATCAACCCGTGCAGGGCGGCGAGGGTGCGCCAACCCTGGGCACGGATCTCGACCGCGTCGTCGGCGATGCCCATGCCAGCCTCCCGGGATGTGATCTGGACGGCCCCAGGCTACCACGCTTGCGCAGGTATCCGGCGCGTGCAACTATTTCGTTGCTGACGCGTGTAGTTGCACGCGCCAGCTATCCGACCTCTCGCTGATGGGAAGACCATGTCGTCCGTACGCCACAAGTCCCTGCCACCCGGCCTGATCGCCCTGGCCATCGGCGCCTTCGGCATCGGGCTCACCGAGTTCGTGATCATGGGCCTGCTGCCCGAGGTGGCCACCGACTTCGCGGTCACCGAGCCGGTGGCCGGCTGGTTGATCTCCGGCTACGCGCTCAGCGTGGCCGTCGGCGGGGTGGCCCTCACCGCGGCGGTCACCCGGCTGCCGCGCAAGCCGGTCCTGCTCGGCCTGATGGTGCTCTTCATCATCGGCAACCTGCTCTCCGCGGTCGCCGGTGACTACGCCGTGATGCTGGCCGGTCGGATCGTCGCCGCGCTCTGCCACGGCGCGTTCTTCGGCATCGGCGCCGTGGTGGCCGCCGGGCTGGTCGCGCCGGCCCGCCGGGCGGGCGCGATCGCCATGATGTTCGCGGGGCTGACCATCGCGAACGTGCTCGGCGTACCCTTCGGCACTCTCCTCGGCCAGCACTTCGGCTGGCGGTCGACGTTCTGGGCGATCACCGGCATCGGGGTGGTCGCGCTGATCGGGCTGGCGCTGCTCGTCCCCGGTCGCGGCACCGTCGATGCCCAGCGGCCCGCCGGTGGGCTGCGCGGTGAACTGCGGGCCTTCACCCACCCGCAGGTCTGGCTCTCCCTGGTGATCACGATCCTGGGCTTCGGCGGCATGTTCGGGGCGTTCACCTACATCGCCTACACGCTCACCGAGGTCAGCGGCTTCGCCACCAGCACCGTGCCGTGGTTGCTGGTGCTCTTCGGGGTGGGGTTGTTCGTCGGGAACCTGCTCGGTGGACGGGCGGCGGACGTGTCCCTGTCGCGCACCCTGGTCACCGTCCTGGGGGTGCTCACCGTGGTGCTCGTCGGCTTCGCCCTGACCGCGACGAGTCCGGTGCTCACCATCGTCGCGCTGGTGCTGATGGGCGCGTTCGGCTTCGCGACCGTGCCGCCGCTGCAGATGCGGATCATGCGGTACGCCCACGAAGCACCGACCCTCGCCTCCGGGGCGAACATCGCCGCGTTCAACCTCGGCAACGCGCTGGGCGCCTGGGTCGGCGGAGTCACCATCGCCGCCGGGCTCGGCTACACCGCGCCGATCTGGGCCGGCGCCGGAATCACCCTGGCCGGGCTGGTCGTCCTGCTCGGGGCGCTGCGGCTGGCCCACCGAAGCGAGCCGGCGACGGCGGACGCCGAGCTGGTGCGGACGGCGGCCTGACCGTCGCGCAGACGACGGGTCGGGCGCAAGGTACCGCCCGACCCGTCGTCTTTGATCATCGCTCCGCCATCATCTCGCAATTGCAAATTATGTGCAACAAGGTCTGGACACGCGTCTCGGGCCGTAACTAGCCTGACTCCCATGAGTCCTTACATCACGGATCCGTCGGTGTGGCAGGAGAGCTGGGACCGCCAACAGGAGGCGTACCTGCCGGACCGGGAACACCGGTTCACCGCGATGCTCGACGCCGTCGACGCGGTCCTCGACGGCCGACCCCCACGACTGCTCGACCTGGCCGGCGGCACCGGCACCATCTCGCTGCGCGCGCTGGCGCGCTTCCCCACCGCCGAGGTGACCCTGGTCGACCTCGACCCGGCTCTGCTGGCCATCGCCGGCGCCTCGCTGACCGACCGGGCCACCATCGTCACCGCGGACCTCGGCACCCCCGACTGGCTGTCCGCGCTGCCGCACCGCGAGTACGACGCCGTGCTCACCGCCACCGCACTGCACTGGCTGCCCGCCGAGCGGCTCGGGCAGCTCTACCGCGAGGTCCACGACGTGCTGCGGCCGGGCGGCATCCTCGCCAACGCCGACCACATGCCCGACGACACCCTTGCGGAGCTGACCAAACGGCTGATCGCTCGAGCGCAGTCCCGCCGCGCCACCCGGTACGCGGCCGGCGCGGCCGTCTCCTGGTCGCAGTGGTGGGAGCGGGCCGGCGCCGACCCGGTGCTCGGCCCACTGGTCACGCAACGGCACGCCATCTACCCCACCGGCCACAGCCCGGAGTGGAACCCGCCGGTCTCCTGGCACCTGGCCGCGCTCACCACGGCCGGTTTCACCGAGGTCGGCACCCTGTGGCGCGGCGGCGCGGACGCCGCAGTCGTGGCGGTGCGCTGACCCACCAGCCCCCGGCAGTCAAAGCGGGCGCGGTGGGTGCGACGGCCGGCCGTCGCACCCACCGCTTCGGGCCGCCCGGCCGTCGGCGTCGGTGGTCGGCCCGGCGGTCCGCGCTGGCGGCCGTCGCTCCAGCGATATGCTGGCGCCGGAGCCGGTCGGTTCCCGGTGGTGGGGCCCGCCGTCCCGAACGCACCGGGAAAACCGCGAGACCGCTCGCCAACGGTCCCTGCCAGTTGCGCCCGTGCTGGTGGGGAGGACCCTTGTCAGGACCATTCGAGCCCCGGACCGACCCCGACGTCGATCTGCGCGTCCCCGCCGACCGAGGTGAGCTGGCCGCTCGCCCCGCGACGGTGCTCGCCGCGATCGCGGCCGGCGGGGTGCTCGGCTCACTGGCCCGGGCCGGCCTGCAACACGCCGTCCCACACGAGCCGACCGGTTTCCCGTGGGCGACCTTCGGGATCAATCTCACCGGCTGCCTGCTGATCGGCGTACTGATGGCGGCGCTCGGGCATGTTGGCGGCGGGCGCCCGCTGGTCCGGCCGTTCCTCGGGGTCGGCGTGCTTGGCGGGTTCACCACCTTCTCCACCTATGTGGTGGACGTGCAGCAGGCCGTGGTGGCGGGCGCACCAGCCGTTGCGCTGACGTACCTGGCCGCGACGGTGCTCGGGGCGCTGGTCGCGGTCGGGGTCGGTGACGCCGTCACCGCTCGGCTGCTGGGTCGTGTCGCCCGAGCCGACCGGCAGGCCACCCGATGACCGTCCTGCTCATCGCCCTGGGCGCGGCCGTCGGCGCCCCGCTGCGCTATCTCACCGACCGGGCTGTGCAGTCCCGGCACGACTCGGCGTTCCCCTGGGGCACGCTGACCGTCAATGTGGTCGGGTCGCTGCTGCTCGGCGTACTCGTCGCGCTGCCGGCCGGCCCGGCGACCAGCGCGCTGGTCGGCACCGGCTTCTGCGGAGCATTGACCACCTACTCCACCTTCAGTTACGAGACGCTTCGGCTGACCCGGACCGGCAACCGTCTCCTCGCGCTGGCCAACGTACTGGCCAGTGTGGCCGCCGGGCTCGTTGCGGCAACCGTCGGCTACGCCCTGGCCGGGGCCCTGACCGGCTGACCCTGCCAGGGGCACCCGACGGGGTCAGCCGGTCACGGTTGTCGGCCTCGGCCGCGACCAGGGGCAGGATCGCGCCTCCGCCGCTTGGGCCCCGCACCGCGGCCGAGGCGATTTCATCGAGTACGCGTGGTCATCGCGCGGGGGTCCGGCTTCCTAGAACGTGGTCCCAGTCGATGGTGCGGGCCCAATCCGCGTAGCTGTGCCAGGCCACGTCCGGGTATCTCGCGTGCAGTGTTTCGATGTCGACGAAGTCGGTGTTGTCCTCGAACTGCTGGAACATGTCGGCGATTTCATCGCCGGCCCACTGACGGACCTGGTCCAACGGTAGCTGCTGGTACGGGATCTCGCGGCCGAGCACATCGCCGAGGATCCGGGCCGCCTCTTCGCCGGTCACCCGGTCGGAGACGACGTCGATCCGCTCGCCGATGAACCGGTCCGGATGCTCGATGGCGTACACGGCGAGCCCGGCAATGTCCCGGACGGTGACCTGGTCCAGCGGCTTGCTCGCAGTGAGCGGGTTGGCCAGAATGCCGTCGGTGAGGCGGCTGAACCCGACGTTCAATGCGTTCTCCATGAAGTACACCGGCCCAAGGACCGTGGCGCGTACCTGTTGATCCCGCAGGTACGCCTCGACGAGCTGCTTGCTGTCGGCGTGGTCGATGTCAGTACTCACCATCCGGTCGGCACCGCGCACCGAGGAGTAGACCAGGTGCGCGTCGGCCCGAGCCGCGGTGTCCACCAGGAGGCGACCCTGGGCGACCTCCCCTTCCTTGCCGCCCGAACCGAACGGCACGGACAGGCCGAAGATCGCAGCGGCGCCCCTCGTGGCACTGGCGAGCGCCTGCGGGTCGGCCAAATCGCCGGTGACGATCCGTGCCCCAGCGGCGGACAGTGCCACGGCGGCCGGCGACTCCGGCGACCGCACGTAGGCGGAGACGTCATGACCGTGATTGAGCAACAGTTCGGCGACAGCGCCGCCCTGCTTTCCGGTGGCGCCAATGACGAGAACGGTGGTCACAGCAGTTGCTCCTTGATCGCAGCTTGTGGACGACGCCGATTCTCTGGCCTCAACTTTGGTTGAGGGCAAGCGCTAGGGTCTACCGATGCCGAGGGCTCGCACCACATTCCACGAACTCAGCGTCGGGCAGGTCGCCGACCGCAGCGGCGTCGCCATCTCCGCGCTGCACTTCTACGAACGCAAGGGCCTCATCCAGAGCACCCGGACGGCCAGCAACCAACGTCGGTACAGTCGCGACACGCTGCGCCGGGTCGCCTTCATCCGGGCATCCCAGCACGTGGGTATCTCGCTAACGGCGATCCGGGAAGCCCTGGACCAGCTACCCAACGAACGCACCCCGACCCGGGAAGACTGGGCCCGGCTATCCGCAGCCTGGCACACCGAACTCGACGCGCGCATCGCGCAGTTGCAGGCGCTCCAGAACGACCTGACCGAATGCATCGGATGCGGTTGTCTGTCGCTGCGGGCCTGCCATCTGACAAACCCACGCGATGTGCTCGGTCGCGAGGGCCCCGGCGCACGCCGTCTGCCACAGACGCAATAGCCGCCGGCAGCCGCCGATGCGTACGGTCTCCGGCAGGTGCGGACGTCACCGCAGGCGCACGCACGGCCGCTCGCGCCAATCCCGCGACATCCGGACCGACGCAGCGCTCTCGATGCTGCGCTGCCGAGTCTTCGCGCTGGTCAACGGGCGTGGCGCTCCGGGTGGGCTCGACTCCACACCCGCATCCGCTCGGGGTAGCCGGTGCGGCCCGCCTCGTACAGCGGCACGGCGTGCTTACGAGCGATGGTGCCCGCCGCGCGTGGCGTGCCGGTACGGCGACGGATCCATTCGCCGTCGTGGGCGATCGCCACCACCGTCGTGTCCGTGGCGGTGGTCTCCGGCTCCAGGTAGAACTCCACACCCTGGCGGCTCGCGATGAACGCCTCCAGTGCGGCCAGGTCGTCCCGGGTCGCCTCCCGGTCCAGCTTCGTCGGGGTCACCTCAGCGCCCCGCGCCCGCCGATTGAACCAGCTCATGTCGAACCCCCACTCCTCAACACCCCCACCAGTGCACCACCCCAACCTGACAACCCCCTGCACCCCGCCTGCAAACCCGCTGACCCCGGCCAGCCCAGCCCCGCCCCCCGGCCCAGCCCGGCGCGGCCGGGGGCGGGCCGAGGGCAGGGCTGGGGCCACCGGGCCGAGGCCTGGTTAGGGTTGGCGGGTGGTGGATCTCCAGGCGGTGGCGGCTCGGGACAACGCCGTGTGGTGCGGGATCGTCTGCGAGAGCCACGGCCTACAGGGGCTGACCGACGCTGACGCCTGGAGCGTCCCGCGGCGTTCACCGATGTGGTACCCGGATGCGGTCACCCTGCGTCCCGGTGTCGACGTCGCCGCCCTGCTGAGGCGGATCGACGCGGGGCCCGGGGCGTCGGTGAAGGACAGCTTCGCCGATCTCGACCTCGCCGATCATGGATTCCGGGTGCTCTTCGACGCGGAGTGGATCTACCGTGCGCCGACCGATCCGCCGTCGGGTACGCCGCTGAGCCCGGTCACCACGCCCGCGGCACTGGCCGCCTGGGCGGCGGCACACGGCGGCGGGGACCTGTTCCGCCCGGCACTGCTGACCGATGCACGGGTACGGGTGCTGGCCCGCTACGACGACCAGGGCGCGGTGACCGGCGGTGCGGTGGTCAGCGGCGACGGCCCCTGCGGAGTCTCCAACCTCTTCGCCCGCACCGCCGACCCCGGTGACATCTGGCGAGGCGTCCTCGCCACCCTGCCCCAGACACCCCTGGTCGGTTACGAGTCCGAACCAGACCTACCCCCTGCCCGCGAAGCCGGCTTCACCCCAGCCGGACCCCTCCGCGTCTGGCTCCGCGACTGACTGAGGCCGAGGCACCAGGGACGGTTAGGGGTTGTGGGGTTGGCGTAGCACCGGCACCAGGGCCAGTGTCGGCAGCAGGAGCAGCGGCACCACCAGCAGAGCGTGGAGGGTGCCCACCCGGTCGCCGAGCATGCCCAGCAGCGGCGGCCCACCCAGGAACGCGGTGTAGCCGATCACCGCGACCACGCTGACCCGGACCGCCGCGTGCGCCTCCTCGTCGGCCGCGGCACTCATGCCGACCGGGAAGCCCAGCGACGCGCCGAGCCCCCAGAGCGCGACGCCGATGATGGCCACCGGTCCCGAGCCGGCCAGCACGGCCAGGCCCGCGCCGAGCACGGCGAGGCCGATGGTGCCGGAGAGCACCGCCACCCGACCCCATCGGTCCAGCGCGATCGTGCCCGCGGTGCGCCCGACGGTCATGCCGACGACGAAGACACCGAAGACCGCCGCGCCGGCCGCCTCGCTCAGGTGGCGGCCGTCCACGAAGGCGACCGCCAGCCAGTCGTTGGCACTGCCCTCGGTGAACGCTGCCACCAGCACGAACAGGCCGATCAGCAGGGTCCGTGGCTCCCGCCACGCGGCGAGCTGCGCCCGACGACCGGCGGCCGGGCTGGCGTCCTCCGGCCGCTCGGCCGCGTCGGGGGTCGGCTGGGGCAGGAACGCCCGGGAGCCGAGCACGGTGCCGGTCAGCACCACCACCGCCACCACGACGAGGTGCGCGCCGACCGACACGTCGAAGCGGGCCGCCCCGGCGCCGAGCCCCGCGCCAGCCACCGAACCGAGGCTCCAGGCCGCGTGGAAGCGGGGCATGACGGTACGCCCCAGTCGCCGCTCCACCGCCGCGCCTTCGACGTTCATGGAGACGTCACAGGCGCCGGAGCCGTACCCGAAGGCGACCAGTCCCACCGCGACGACGACGATCGAACCGGCCACCGAGGCACCGAGACCGGCCACGGTCAGGCCGACCGCGAGCAGCGCGGTGGCCAGTTTCACGGTACGGGCCGCACCGAGGCGCTGGGCGAGCAGACCGGAGGTGGGCATGGCGAGCAGCGCGCCGACGCTCATCGCCAGCAGCACCAGCCCGAGCCTGCCGGCGGAGAGGTCCAACCCCTCTCGGACGGCCGGCACCCGGGAGAACCAGCTGCCGACGGCCAGCCCGTTGAGGGTGAAGACGACGGCCACGCCGTTGCGCGCGGCCCGCACGGCCGGCGCGGGAACCGGGGCGGTGATCGGGGGTACGGGTGGACTGGCGGCGGCGCTCACAGCGGGTGGTCCTCTTTCCGGGGGGTGATCTCCTGGCACGATCGCACACCTGAGAGCGCTACCACCACAACCGACTACCGCCCCTTACCGACGACGGTTCGGCGGGGGCATGATTCCGAACAGAGGCTTCGTCCGCTCGGACGGTCAGCCGAAGGAGGGGACGATGACCGCAGCGGCACACCGGCCGGCCACTCTGGAGGACGTCGCGCGGATCGCCGGGGTGTCCCGGTCCACCGCGTCAAGGGTGGTCGCCGGGACGGGGTTCGCCTCGCCGGCCGCCCGGGAGCGGGTCGCGGCCGCCGTCGACCACCTCGGCTACGTGCCCAACCCCGCGGCCCGGGCGCTGGTCCGCGGCGACGGCGTACGACTGGTGGTCGCGGTCGCCGGGACCAGCGCGGCGGTGCTGGACGACCCGTACGTGCACCGGGTGGTCGGCTCGGCGGCTCGGGTCTGCACGCCGGCCGGTGTCGGGGTGGCGCTGCACTGGTTGCCGCTGGGCGAGCCGGGCAGCCTGGGCCAACTCGCCCGGGACCGCAGCGTGTGCGGCGTGGTGCTGGTCAACACCACCGCGGAGCTGTTGGACGCCGTACCACGGTCACTGCGCGGTCGGGTGGTCTCGATCGGCATCGGCTCTGCCGACGTGCCCTCCTTCGACGTGGACAATCTCAGTGGCGCCGGCGAGGTGTTGCGTCACCTGTACGCCACGGGTCGCCGCCGGATCGCCATGGTGACCGGGCCCGAGTGGTTGCCGTGCTCGCAGCGCCCGGTGCAGGCGTACCGCCAGCTGATGCGCCAGGCCGGTCTGCCGGAACGGGTGCTGCCGGGGGACTTCACCGCGGCGCGGGGCCGAGCGGCGGCCGGCGAGGCGTTGCGGCGCTGGCCGGACCTCGACGCCGTCTACGCGATCAGCGACGAGACCGCGCTCGGGGTGATCGCGTCGCTGCGCGACAGGGGCGTACGGGTACCCGGTGACGTCGCGGTGGCCGGCTTCGACGACATCCCGCTCGCGGCGATGACCGCCCCGGCGCTGACCACCGCGAGTCACCCGGTGGGTCGGATCGCCGTCGCCGCGGCCACCGCCGTGCTGGACGGCCGCCCGGCCGCGCCGGAGACACTCTTCCCGTCCGCCCTGGTCGTGCGGGACAGCGCCTGACCCGGGCGCGGGCCGGCGGCGGTTAACCCCGGGCGGGCCGGGTAACCGCGGGCGCACACGTCGCCGACAGCGAGGAGCGGTGCCCGTGTCCGACCCCGCGCCGCCGTACCCAGGGCCCACCCAGGAGCCTCGCCCCGGCCGGTTGACCGCCCGTCGCCATCCGCCGGTGCGGCCGGCGCCCGCCGGGCTGGTGCCGCTGACCGGCACCGGCGGTACGCCAATGGCGATGGCGTACGCCCCGGAGCCGACCGCCGACGACGACGCGTACCGGTTGGTGGTTCTGCTGCACGGGGCGGGCGGCAACGCGCGGCAGGGGCTGGACCTGCTGTCACCGGTCGCGGACGCGCACCACCTGCTGCTGCTCGCCCCGCAGGCCGCGGCGAGCAGTTGGGACCTGATCGCCGGAGGCTTCGGGGTCGACGTGCGGCGCATCGACGGGCTGCTGTCCACCGTCTTCGACGGCTATCCGGTACGCGACGTGACGTTCGGCGGCTTCTCCGACGGCGCCTCGTACGCCCTCTCGCTGGGCCTGGCCAACGGCGACCTGGTCGACCGGGTGGTGGCCTTCTCCCCCGGCTTCGCCGCACCGCCGGTCACCAACGGCCAGCCGCGGATCTTCATCTCGCACGGGATCGACGACCCGGTCCTGCCCATCGACGTGTGCAGCCGCCGGCTGGTCCCCCACCTGCGCAGCCTCGCCTACGACGTGACCTACGAAGAGTTCCCCGGCACCCACGAACTCCCCACCCCAATCCGCGACAAAGCAGCCCGCTGGCTGACCACCCCACCCTGACAACCTTGTCGATCATGGCGTTGTGCTGGGCGGTCCGGCCTGCTGCGCCGTTTCTGCCGGGCACCACAAGTCCATGATCGGGGCGGGTCCGGGTGGTCAGGGTGGGGGGAGGACGCCCAGGGCTTCGTCCACGCGGGTGAGGACGGCGTCGTCGTCGGGGTTGACGCCGCGCAGCAGGTCGATCGCCGTGGCCCGGACCTGCCCGATGATCATGGCGAGCGGGAGGGTCTGGGTGGACGAGAAGAGCTGTCCGGCGGTGTGTACGGCGGCCAGCGCGGCCGTCTCCGCACGAGCGGCGTGCCGTTCGGCGGTCTCGTCCTGCCCGTCCAGGTCTGCGGCGAGCGCCGCGCCGGCCTCCCGGACGGCCTCGGCCAGGGATCGCAGCGCGGCACCCAGCTCGGGCGGCACCGTGGTGTGCAGCCGGTTGAGGCTCACCCCGGCGCGGGCGAGCACCCGGACGTTGCGTACCGCGTAGTCGATCTGCCGGATCGACTCGTCCACCGACCGCAGCCGGCCGATGTGTCGGCGTCGGCGCACGTGCAGCCGCAGCGCCTCGCCGGCGGCGAGCACCCCGTCGCGCAGCCTGTCGATCTGGGCGTCCATTGCGCGTGCCTGACCCAGCGCCGCGGCCACCGCGGGTTCGTCCCGACGGCTCAACGCTTCGGCGATCGCGCCGAGCAGCTCGGCCAGCTCGTCGGAGGTACGCCGCACCTCGGTGGCCAGCGGCGCCAGCGGGTGCCGGGCATCGACCAGCAGGCTGACCGCGAGCGCGACCAGGCCGCCGATCAGCGCGTCGATGAAGCGGAACGGCACCAGCGACCCGTCCGGGGGCGCGACGACCACCAGGTAGAGCGCGGAGACCGCAGCCTGCACCAGTGTCACCCCGGTCGCACCGAACGCCACCGCGAGCAGGACGGTGAGCAGGATGACGGTGAACACGGTCCACGTGCTGCCCGGGCCGAGCGCCTGTACCACCAGGTCGGCGACCAGCACCCCGGCGGCGACCCCGAGGATCACCTCGACGGCCCGGCGGATCCGCTGCCCCCGGGCCTGACCGAGAACGATCAGCGCGGCGGCCGGGGCGAAGAACGGCTGCGGATGCCCGAGCAGCCGGGTGGCCAGCAGCCACGCCACGGTCGCCGCGACGGTCGCCTCCAGCACCGGCCGCCAGCCGTGCCGCAACCGTCCCCCGGCCACCCGCAGGCCGTTGAGCCGCGCCATCACCCACCCCCCGTACGCCGCGCCGCACCGTCCAGCCGGTCGACAGTGTCCGCAGCTCGCGGCACCGTCAGCGCCCCTCGCGATCGTCTACCATCGCGCGATGGACCCCCTCACCGGGCTGCTCGACGGTCCCCGAGCCCGGGGCGCGTTCCTACTCCGCTCGGTGCTGGACCCGCCGTACGCGCTGCGGATCGAGGACCGGGCGCCGCTGACCGTGGTGGCCCTGGTCCGTGGCACCGCCTGGCTGGTGCCGGACGACGCCGCTCCCGCGTCACTGCGCCCCGGCGACGTGGCGGTGCTGCGCGGCCCGGACGGTTACCTCGTCGCGGACGACCCGGCCACCCCACCGCAGGTGATCATTCATCCGGGTCAACGCTGCACCACCCTGCGCGGTGCGCCGCTGGCCGAGTCGATGGCGCTGGGGGTACGCACCTGGGGCACCGGTCCGCACGGGTCGACGGTGCTGCTGACCGGCACCTACCAACTGCCCGGCGAGGTGAGCCGGCGGCTGCTCAGCGCGCTGCCAGCACTGTTGGTGGTGCCCGCCGACGAGTGGCGCAGCCCTCTGGTTTCGCTGCTCGCCCAGGAGGTGACCCGGGACGCGCCCGGCCAGGCGGCGGTGCTGGACCGCCTCCTGGACCTGCTGCTGATCGGCGCGCTGCGGACCTGGTTCAACCGTTCGGACGCAGCGCCGGGCTGGTACCGGGCGGCCGGCGATCCGGTGGTCGGCCCGGCCCTACGGCTGGTGCAGAACGACCCGTCCCGACCGTGGACGGTGGCCGTGCTCGCCTCCGAGGTG
Organism: Micromonospora vulcania; assembly: GCF_042658605.1. NCBI lineage: Bacteria > Bacillati > Actinomycetota > Actinomycetes > Micromonosporales > Micromonosporaceae > Micromonospora > Micromonospora vulcania. The sequence continues at coordinate 31,668 of NZ_JBHSQS010000016.1, forward strand.
GGCGTCTCCCGGGCAGTGCTGGCCCGTCGCTTCACCGAGCTGGTCGGCGAGCCACCGATGGCGTACCTGACCGGATGGCGGCTGGCGCTCGCCGCCGACCTGCTGCGCGAGCCGGACGCCACGCTGGGCGCGGTGGCCCGGCGGGTCGGCTACGCCAGCCCGTACGCGCTGAGCACCGCGTTCCGTCGGGTCCGCGGCATCAGCCCGAGTCAGCACCGGTTCGGCGCCGTTGAGCAGCCCGCCGGCTGAGCCTGGGGCTCGTGCAGCCGGCGGAGGTCGTGCTGGCGACGACCGTCGAGCACCTCGTCGCGCGGTACGAAGATCGGGATGCGGCCGTACGGGGGGCGGGTCATTTCGACCACGCTTCTGACCTGCGGCACAACCCCCCAGAATATCCAGCCAACCCGAATTCCACCCTCGGCCGAACATGACAGTGCGCCGGTAAGATCGGCGACTGCGTTGTGACTGATCGCTGACTGCTAGCTGTGAAAGCGATCACACACACTGAGCGCATGAACAGGAGAGTCAACCGCGGTAAGACACTCCGCGCCGCGGTGTGTCTCCTCCTTCTCGCCGCGTTGAGCGGCTGCATGCAACTCAACATGGGGCTCACCGTCAACGCCGACGACACGGTCGACGGGCAGCTCCTGCTGACCGCCCAGAAGAGCCTGCTGAGCGCGCGGAACAAGAACGTTCCGGCCGCCTTCGCGGAGCTGCGCCAGAACATCCCCGCGCTGCCGCCCGGCGAGGAGACCGTCTACGAGGACGCCAAACTCTTCGGCTCCCAGATCAGTTACCGCAAGGCGCCGCTGAAGGGCTTCGACAGCGCGAGCGTCAAACTGGTCCGAGACGGCGATTTCTACCGCTTCACGTTGCCGCTCGACCCAAAGAAATACGGCGGAAAGATAGCGGAACAGAATCCGCAGCAGCAGCAGGCATTCCTCAAGCTGATGTCGTTCGAAATCTCGGTGACATTCCCCGGCCGGGTGATCGACACCAATGGCACGGTCAACGGCCGGTCGGTCAGCTGGAAGGTGGATCCCAACCAGGACAAGCCGACCGAGCTGCGGGCCGTCGCCGAGGCGCCACCCCGCCCCTCCGCCTCACCGGTCGCCGGCGAGGACGAGGGCGGGTTCCCCTGGCTGCTGGTCGCTGGCGGCGGTCTGCTCCTGCTGCTCGTGCTCGCCGCGGTGGGCGTACTCCTGCTGCGACGCCGCCGCCCGACGGCGCCGGCCGCGGCCGCGCCGGGCCCGACCTCGCCGGGCCCGCCCGCCGGCACACCCGGGCCCGGCTGACCCACCTGGTGGCCGGCCCCGCCGGCCACGTCCGGCCCCGGCGCCCCGCGACGACGGCGACCGGCACCGGTGCTCCCGCCGGGAGCACCGGACCTCCCCACCACCTCATTCCGGTCGCACCTCGCAGAATCGAAGGGGGATCGCCATGAACGATCTCTTCACCTGGACCGCCCTGGGCACCATCGCCGGCGCGAGCGCCGCCACCCTGCTGGCCGCCAACGTCATCGGCGGGCTCATCGGCCCCAGCGGCGACAAGGCCCGCAAGTGGATCGCCATCGGCGTCGCGCTCGTGCTGTCCTACCTGACCGCAGCGTTCGCCGACGAGGCCGGCGGCGAGAAGTGGATCATCGCGTTCTTCAACGCGCTGGTCATCTTCTCGGCCGCCCTCGGCATCAACCAGTTCCCTCCCGGCAACCGGCAGCCCACCCAGGCGTCGCCTACCCAGGTCGCCGCGGGTCGTGAGCCTCGCATCCTGCGCTCCTGGGTCTGAGGGGTGACGTCATGATCTTCGGAATCATCAGCGCGGCGGTGCAGATCGCCTTCGGCGCCCTGGTCGGCCTCCTGGCCGGCGGTCCGGTCGGCCTGCTCGTCGGCGCCGTCCTGGGCCTGCTCGTCGGCGGGGTCTTCGGCTGGGCGGTGGCCTCGGCCGGGGTCTACGGCTCGGATGCCCGCGGCGTCCTGCTCTTCATCGTCGACCACACCTGGAGCCTGCTCAACACATTCGTCGGGGCCATCTACCTGGCCGTGCACCTGATCTTCGGGCACTCGCTGGACCGGCCCACCTCGCTGGGCAGCGGCCGGGTCAGCGTGGTGGAAGGGGTCTCACCCCGCTACGCCACCACCATCGGCACCGTCTGCGCGGGCTCCAGCTCGGGCATCCAGCGGCACGAGGACGTGCACATCTTCCAGGGACGCCTGCTCGGTCCGCTCTACATCCCGCTGGTGCTGGCGAACTACGTGCTGTTCACCATCGCACCGGTGTGGCTGCTCTACCACGACCACACCAACGCGCCGATCAACCGCTTCACCCGCTACTTCGAGATCGGCGTCTACCCGCACGTCTGGAACGAGGCCATCGCGTACCGGATCCAGGGGACGCCGCCGCGATGAGCAACGACGGGCGCGGTCCGATCGAGACGGCCACCGCCGAGTTGGCAGCCTGGCTGACCAGCGCGGCGGGGGCACCCGTCCCGGTCGGCCCGCCCCGGACCGACGACGACACCGCTGGGCTCACCCTCTGGCCGATGGATCTGCGCCCGGCCCGACAGACCCGCTCCAGCGGGGCGGTCCGCGAGCCATACCGGTTCACCGTCCGCTACCTGCTCTGCGTGACCGGGCCGGCCGGGCTGCCCGTCCTGGACCGGGTTCTGACCGCCGCGACCCGCGAGGGCAGCTACCCGGTGGTGTTGGAGGCGGGCGACGCGGCACTGTGGACCGCCTTCGGCGTCGCGCCCCGCCCGGCGCTGTTGATCGACGTACCGGCCCAGGTGGACCACCCGACCCCGGCCGCGCCGCCGGTGCTGCAACCGCTGCGGCTGCGGCAGCTCACGATGCGTACGCTCGCCGGCCGCGTCGTCGGCCCCGAGGACCAGCCGCTGGCCCAGATGCGGGTCGAACTGCCCGGCATGGCGTCCGCCACCCGCACCGACCCCGACGGCCGGTTCCTGATCGTCGGTGTCCCGCACGACCCGGAGCACCCGGGCCCGGTCCGGCTCCGGCTGACCGGGCGCGGCCTCGTGCTCACCGCCGAGGTCGACCCTGCCGACCACGACATCGTCATCGTCTGCGCGCCACCGACCCACTGACGCTCACCCGCACAGGAGGACCGATGCCCAGCTACTTCTCCCCCGGCATCTATGTCGAGGAGGTCCCCAGCGGCGCACGCCCGATCGGACCGGCGAGCACCAGCATCGCCGCGTTCGTCGGCGTCGCACCGGACCGCAACGCCCAACTGGGCAGAGCGGTGCCGGTCAACAACTGGACCGAGTTCCTGCGGCTCTTCGCCGGCGGGGAGGAGACGGAGAGCACCCCGCTGGCCCGGGCGGTCTTCGGCTTCCTGGACAACGGAGGCGCCCGCTGCTGGGTGGTCAACGTCGGCGAGGGCGGCGCGATCACCGGCACCGGGCAACGGCGCGGTGGCCTGCAACTGCTGGAGGCGGTCGACGAGATCTCCATCATCGCCGCACCCGGGTTCCACGACGTGGTGGCCCACGAGGCGCTGCTGAGCATGGCCGAGCGCACCCGCACCATGGTGGCGATCTGCGACCCAGCGCCGGACATCGAGGACATCTCCGCGCTGACCCGGGTCGCCACGCCGTCCTCCGGCAAACCGCCCAAGCCCAGCGACGCCCCGGCCAGCGGCTCGGGCGGGTCCGGAGGTTCGGGCGGGTCCGGGGGCTCGGCCGGGCCGGGCGGCTCCGGCGGCCACGAGGGGGCCGCGTTCCGGCCCCGCCAGTCCGAGTTCGGCACCTTCTACTACCCCTGGATACGGGTACGCGACCCGATCAGCGGGGAGTTGGAACTCACCCCGCCGAGCGGGCACCTGGCCGGCATCTGGGCCCGCACCGACGCCCTGCGGGGCGTACACAAGGCACCGGCCAACGAGCCGGTACGCGGCGCGGTCGACCTGGGCTACCTGGTCACCCGACCGGAGCACGACGTGCTCAACCCCAAGGGCGTCAACGTGATCCGCTACTTCGCCGGCGAGGGCATCCGGGTCTGGGGCGCTCGTACGCTCGCCGCCGAGGCCAGCGAGTGGCGCTACCTCAACGTCCGCCGGCTCAGCATCGCCATCGAGCAGGCGATCGCCAACGGCACCCGGTGGATGGTCTTCGAGCCCAACGACTTCACCCTGTGGCGCTCGATCCGGCGGGACATCGGGGCGTTCCTGACCCGGGTGTGGCGCGACGGTGCGCTGCTCGGACGCAACCCGGAGGAGGCGTTCTTCGTCAAGTGCGACGAGGAGACCAACCCGGTGGAGGTTCGCGACGCGGGCATGGTGATCGCCCACATCGGCATCGCCGTGGTCAAGCCCGCCGAATTCGTGGTGTTCAAGCTGAGCCAGTGGGCCGGCGGCACCGAGACCGAGACGATCGGAGGCTGACATGCCGCCCACCACAGCCACCCCTCAGCCCGGCGCCCCGGTTGACCCGTACCGGGCCTACAACTTCCGGCTGCTCATCAACGGCGTCACCAACGGTCACTTCACCGAGATGAGTGGGCTGGAGGTGAACATCCCCGGTCAGCCGTACCGGGAGCACGGCCTGGGCCGGATGCGGATGGTCCCGGGCCAGGCCGAGTACGAGCCGGTGACGCTGCACTTCGGGCTCACCGCGTCCCGCGAACTGTGGGACTGGGTGAACGCCACCGCCCAGGGCACGCTCAACCGCCGCAACGTCTCGGTGGTGCTGCTGGACTCCGTGGGCACCGCCGAGGTGCTGCGCTGGAACCTGATCGACGCCTGGCCCACCCGGTGGCGCGGGGCGCACCTCAACACACTCAGCCACGAGATCGCCATAGCGTCGCTGACCCTGCGCTACGAGGGCCTGGAGCTGGAGTCCGGCGGTGCCACCGCGCCGACTCCCGCGTAGCTGGCTGGCGGGGCGTCTGCGCTCGGCGGCCGGGGCGGTGCAGCGCCTCGCCGGGCGGGTCGAATCCACCGCTTCGACCGCGCCCCAACCGGTGGGGACCCAGCCGGCGAGGCCCCGCCGCTCCGGGGAACCACCCCAGCACTGGCTGGACCTGGTCACCACGCACGCCCCCGGTCTCCTGCGCGACCTGGAACTCGACGTACCCCCGGCCGAGCGGGGCCTGTCCGACCCCGCGGACCGGGGTGCCGGCGACGACCAGCCTGGCCGTTCGGACGCCGACGGGCCGGTCGGCTGGGCCGGGTTCGCTGGTGCGCCGCCGGCCGACCCCGGCACTGCCGAGCCGGGCCACCGGTCCCCCGCCGGGCCGTCGGGTGACTTCGGGTTCTCCGGTACGAGCGACGCATTCCTGCGGCCGGACGAGCGACAGGTGGCGGGTGCGTCCGGCGTCCACGGGCTCGGTGGCTCCTCCTCGTCGGGCGGCGGCGGTGTCTCTGACCCGACTGGCGCTGGCGGCGCCACCGGTTCGTCGGCGACCGGGATGGCATTCCGGACGCCGGGTGAACCGGCGGCCGGCGGGACGAGGCCGGCCCGGCTGGGCTTTCGCCGCCGGTTCGGCTCGCCAGCAGGGCCTGGTGCACCGAACGGTCCGGACGTCTCGGCAGCATCGGCTGGATCGGCAGGGCCGGCTGGATCGGCTGGATCGGCAGGGCCGCCTGGATCGCCTGGGCTCGCTGGATCGGCGCCCGGGGGCGTGGCGGGCAGGCACGGCACCGTTGGCGGGACGGGCGAGGGCGGGTCGGCGGGGTCTGGACGGGCAGGGCGGGGTGCCGCACCGTCCTGGCCGACGATCCGCCCCGCAGCTTCCGGGCCACTCGGCGCACCCTCCGACACCGCCGCACCGCACCCTCGGGCCGAGCACACCGAGGCGGCAGCTACCCCCACCACTCCCGCCCCGACGCTGAGGTTGAACAGATCGAACCGGATCTTGGATGATTCCGGCCCTTCCCGGGGCGCTTTCCCTCCAAGATCTGCTGCCACCTCGATCGACAACGGACAGAACAGGCCCGAACCAGGCAGTCGAGATCACAAGCTCGACCTGAACAGGCCCGTGACGAACGTGCGTGGGTTCGGGGCCGACGCAGACCGGTTCGGGGCCGACGCAGACCGGTTCACGGCCCACGCAGACGGGTTCACGGCCGACGCAGACGGGTTCACGGCCCGCCGAAACGGGTTCGGCACCGACCGGGCCGGGTTCACGGTCGATCGTGGGCCGGGCGGGCGGCCGGGCAGCGCGTCACCGAGCGGTGCGGGCAGCGGGCAGCACCCGGCCGACGACTGGAGCAGGTCGGCCGGTCCACCGCACACGGCGTCCGGGACAGGTGACCGCGCACCCGACAGTGCCCGCCTCGCAGCCAGCGGCCCCTGGCCGGCGCTGCCGGACGACCAGCCAGGGGCAGGGATCGGAGGTGGTCGGGCAGGGCACGGGGCCTACCGGGCAGGACCGGTCACCGGCGGGCTGGGAGCACAATCGGGTGACTGGTCGGCGGCGTTCCGAGGGCTGTGGCCGGAGCTGCCGGACGACCGGTCGTTGTGGACGGTGCCCGGTGCGGCGCTGGACGCGACCCAGGTGAGTCGCCTGGACCGGGAACAGGCGGGCGACTGATGGAGCGCGTCGCCTTCCTCATCGACTCCTCCGGGGAGCGGGTGGACTGTCTGCTCAACCCGGAGACCGTGCAGGTGACCCGGCTCGCCGGCGTACGCCAGCGAGGTGTCGCCGGCGGGCAGCTCACCGGGTCCGGGCTGGCCGACGACCCGCTGGTCTTCACCGGCGGAGGCCGGACCGAGCTGGTGCTCGACCTGCTCTTCGACGTCGACTTCGTGGAGGCACAGGTCCGTCCGAGCGACGTACGGGTGCTCACCCGCCCGCTGTGGATGCTGGCCGAGAACTCCGCCGCCGAGCACGGGTGGCTGCGACCGCCGCTGGTCCGGCTGGTCTGGGGCAAGACCTGGAATGTGCCCGGCGTGATCATCGCGGTGGCCGAACGGTTCGACGCGTTCACCGGCACCGGTTCACCGCGGCGCTCCTGGTTGCGGCTGAAGCTGGTCCGGGCGGCCGAGACGGCGGACCAGGCGGAAGCCGGCCTCGCCGAGGAGCTGGCCGCGGCGAGCACACCGACCGCCGCCCCGGGCAGCGCGGTGGTCGCCGCCGGCGACGGCGCGGCCGAGCCGGGCCGCTCCGGGGTGCGCTTCGACCTGCTGGCCAACGACGCGCTCGGCTCGCCGCTGCGCTGGCGGCTGCTGGCCGAGCACAACCGGATCACCGACCCCCTAGCCGTGCCGGCGGGCACCACGCTGGCCATCCCGCCGACCGGTGCGACCCCGGCCGGCGGCGGATCGGCCCTGGCCGGGGTGGCCCGTGCGGTCGCCAACGCGGTGGGCGCCGGAGCGTCGTTCGTGGGCGCCTCGATCGCCACCGCGCCAGCGGCCTGGGGCGGTACGACCGGAACACCGCCCGGCAGCAGCCCCGCCGCCACCGGACCAGGCAGCACCGGGGGTACGCCGTGACCAGCGTCGCGCCCCGGGCGCTGACCGTCCTCCTGGACGGCGTCGAGCTGGCCGACGCGGCCCGTCAACGGATCCGCTCGCTCCGGGTGGCGGCCCGACTCGACCAGCCCACCCAGGCGGAGCTGGTGCTCTCCACCACCGCCGGGGGCGGCGCGTTCGACCCGGCGGTACGCCCCGGCACGTCGCTGGACGTTCGGCTCGCCGAGCACCCCGACGCGCTGTTCACCGGGGAGGTCACCTGCGTGGAGGTCGAGTACGCCGCCGACGGCGCGGCGGTGCTGCGGCTGCGCGCGTACGACGCGCTGCACCGGCTGCGCAAACGACAGGGGTTGCGGGTCTTCACCTCGGTGACCGCCGCCGAGCTGGCCCGGGAGCTGTGCGGTGAGGTCGGGTTGGACGTCACGGCGGAGACCGACGGGCCACGGCTGGAGCGCCTGCTGCAACACCGGCACAGCGACCTCGAACTGCTCCGCGAGGTGACCGGTCGGGCCGGGTTGCACCTGGCCGCCGACGGCGACGGGGTCCGGCTGATCACCCTCGCCGGCTACGGGGAACCGGTCGCGCTCGCCCTCGGGGTTGGCGTACACAGCCTGCGGCTGGCCACCAACCTGGACCAGGCCAGTGGTGCCAGCGCGGCGCTGGGCTGGCATCCGCAGCGGGCCGAACCGATCAGCCAGCAGGCCGACGAGGCGCGCTGCGGTCGACCGGCCGGGGACCGCCCGGACCCGGCCGACGTGGGCGCCGACGGGGTGCGTACCGCCGTGGACCAGCCCGGCCGCAGCGACGACGAGCTGGCGGCGCTGGCCCAGGCGCGGCTGGACACCCGCGCCGCCGCGCTGGTCACGGCCGAGGGGGTGGCCGAGGGCGACCCGGCGCTACGGCCGGGTCGGCGGATCGACCTGACCGGTGTGCCCGACCCGGTCGCCGGGGCGTACGTGCTGACCGAGGTGGTGCACACCGTGGACGGCGACGGCCACCTGACCCGCTTCTCCACCCTCCCGCCGACCGCCCCGGCCAGCGGCACCGGATCGGGCGGCGCGGTGGTCACCCTCGGCACCGTCACCGACGTCGACGACCCGGACGGGCTGGGCCGGGTACGACTGACCCTGCCGGCGTACGGGGACCTGGACGCCGGCTGGCTCGCCGTGCTCTGCCCCGGCGCCGGGCGCGGCAAGGGTCTGGTGGCGCTGCCCGACCCGGACGACACCGTGCTGGTGGTGCTGCCCGGCGGCGAGCCGGCGTCGGGCATCGTGCTCGGCTCCCTGTTCGGCACCGTCGAGCCGTACGACACGGGCATCGACGACGGCCGGGCCCGCCGGTGGACGCTGCGTACCGCCGGCGGGCAGTCGATCGTCGTCGACGATGTCCAGCGCAGTCTGCGGCTCGGCACCGAGGGGGGCAGTTGGCTGGAGCTCACCCCCGACCTGGCCACCCTGCACGCGGCGACCGACCTGGTGATCTCGGCGCCCGGCCGGGCGCTGGTGGTGCGGGCCCGCAGCGTGGACTTCCTGCACGCCGAGTCGACCGAGGACCCGACCACCGCGGCGGAACGGGCCCGCGCGCTCGCCCTCGCACACCACGAAGGAGGCGGCTGATGCGTTGGATCCACCGCGACTCGGTGATCCTCTGCGACCACGACGGCCGGGTCGAGAACCGGCCGTCGCAGCAGTGGGTGACCATCACCGCCGTACCGGTGCTGGTGGACGACGACCCGGAGGGACGAAAGATCATCGCCTGCCCGAACTACGGCCCGACCATCAAGGCCTGCTCGAAGACGCAGAACGTCCGGGTCGGCTACAGCGACTGGCTCCGGATCGACGGGCACCGGGTGGTGCTGTCGAACCTGGAGGGGTTCACCAACGGCACCCCTCCGGGCCTGGTCCACCACACCGTGCGCGACGCCCGCCAGCGTTTCCTGGGGGCGGACCGATGAGGGCGTTCCGCTTCGTCGGCGCCGGCTTCGACGCCGGCCGCAACGGCGGGTTGGCGCTCACCGCGGCCGGCGGCCTGGCCATGACCGAGGGCGACGAGAGCGTACGCCAGGCGCTGTTCCTGCTGTTGTCCACGACGCCGGGCGAGCGGCTGATGCGGCCCGGGTACGGCTCGCGGCTGCACCGGTTGGTGTTCGCGCCCAACGACGACACCACGGCCGGGCTGGCCATCCACTATGTCCGGCAGGCCATCCTGCGCTGGGAGCCGCGGGTCGAGGTGATCGACGTGGACGCCGGGCCGGATCCGGACGACGCGTGGCGGCTGGTGATCCGGCTGGACTACCGGGTCCGGGCCAGCCTGACACCCGGCCAGTTGGTCTTCTCCGTGGACCTGCTCCCCATCGACGAACCGGCATCGGGAGGACCGTCATGACGCTGCCCGTGCCGCACCTGGACGACCGCGCGTTCCTCGACCTGGTCACCGAGGCCCGGGAGAGAATCCGGCAGTCCTGCCCGGCCTGGACCGACCTGTCCGCGCACGACCCGGGAATGGCGCTGGTGGAGGCGTTCGCCCACCTGACCGAGGTGATGATCTACCGGCTGAACCAGTTGCCGGAGAAGGCGTACGTCTCGTTCCTGAACCTGCTCGGGGTGACCCGACACGGGCCCACCGCGGCCTGGGCGGACGTCCGGTTCACCCGCACCGGCAGCGACCGGGGCGCGGTACGGATCCCGGTCGGCCAACGGGTCGCGGCGGCCCGGGGCGCCGATCCCCGGCCGGTCGTGTTCGTCACCACCGAACCGACGCTGCTGCCCGCCGGCGAGGCGTCGGTGACGGTCCGGATGCACCACTGCGAGCCGGTCGAGGCGGAGCTGATCGGCGTCGGCACCGGCCAGCCGGGCCAGGTGCTGCGCGCGGCACACGCCCCGCTGGCGCACACCGCCGAGGCACTGGACCTGCTGCTCGGTGTGGAGGTGCCGGCCGGCACGGTGGAGTTGGGCGCGGCGGCCCGCGAGCACGACGGCCGTACGTTCGAGATCTGGCGGCCGGTGGACAGCTTCGCCGGACTCGGCCCGCAGGCCAAGGTGTACCTGGTGGACCGCTGCTCGGGCACGGTCACCTTCGCGCCCGCCCTGGACCTGCGGCCCGCCGCCGGTCCGGCCGTACCGGGCGAGCTCCCGCCGGCCGACGGTGACACGGCCGCACCCGGCGAACCGACGCCGGTCGACCCGGCCCAGCCCGGCGACCCGACGCCGGCTTCGGCGTCGGCTGGGACGGCGCCCTCACCGGTGACCGTGGCGGCGGTGCCACCGGCCGGACGACAGATCCGGCTCTGGTACCGCGCCGGCGGCGGGCCCACCGGCAACGTGGCCGCCGGCACGCTGACCAGCCTGCGCGACCCGCTGCCCGGCGTACGGGTGGACAACCCGGCGCCGGCGGCCGGCGGCCGGGAGATGGAGGCGCTGGAGTCGGTGCTGCTGCGCGGCCCGTACGAGTTCTTCGCCCAGCAGCGGGCGGTCACCGCCCGCGACTTCGAGGTGCTGGCCACCAGCTCCGGCGCGGTGGCCCGGGCCCGGGCGTTCACCCGCGCCGCCGTGTACAGCTTCGCCCGTCCGGGCGAGGTCGAGGTGGTGCTGGTGCCGTACGTGCCGGCGACGGCCCGACCGGGCGGACGGCTGCCGGTGGCGGTGCTGCGCGAGCACGAGGTGCCCGAGGCGCGGCGTCGGGTCGAGCTGGACCTGGAGCAACGCCGGATGGTCGGCATCCAGTCGCGGGCGACCTGGGTGCGGTTGAAGGCGGTCTCGATCCGGGCGCGGGTGGTGGTCCGGCGGGAGGAGGACGTGGACGCGGTCCGTCGGCGGATCCACGACCGGCTGCACCAGACGTTGAGCCCGCTGCCCACCGCGCTCAACCCGACCGGCTGGCCGTTCGGTGAGCCGCTGCGCGCGTCCAACGTGTACCGGCTGTTGGAGCACGCCGAGCCGGGCGTGCGGTACGTCGAGTCGGTGCGGTTCGTGGTCGACGAGGCGCCCGACGCCGAGGTGCGCGCGCTGGCCGTCGACCAGTACCAGCCCCGCACCTGGTACGCCGGGCGCGGCGCGGTGCTGTTCCGCTCCAGCAACGGCGGTGCCGGCTGGGAGCCGGCCGGGCGGTTCGACGGTGAGACGGTGCTGCGGGTGGCCCCCGCGCCGGCACCGGTGCGACCGGGGATCGTGCCGCGTCCCGGCTCGGTGGCCGTGGTGACGCTGCGTGCCTCCGGCGGCTCACGGGTGCACCTGAGCACCGACCTGGGTGAGACGTGGTCGCTGCTCACCGACCTGGATTCGCGGATCTCCGACGTGGCCTGGCTGGACCGCGACGGCGCGGGTGCGCTGCTGGTGGCCACCGACACCGGCCTGTACGAGGTGTCGTTGCTGCCCGGCGCGGTGCCGTTGCAGATCCTGGTCGACCCGTCCGACGCCGACCGGGGGTTCTACGCGGTACGCACGTTCGTCTCCGAGCGGGGCGTGCCGGGCGTGGCGGTCGCCGCGCAGGCCAGCTTCGGGGTGTACCTGTCGACCGCCGGTGGCCGGCCGAACAGCTTCAAGCACGTCGGCCTGTCCAATGTCGACAACCGGGTGCTGGCGGTGCAGTACGACGGCCCGGCCACCCTGCTGTGGAGCGGCGCCGGCGAGCCGGACCCGAAGAAGCCCGGTCAGGGCTGCCATCGCACCCGGCTGTTCGAGTCCGACGTGCAGTGGCAGGCGGTGCAGGCCGGCTGGATCGGCGGCACCTGTCGGGATCTCACCTTCGCCGGGCAGCTGGCGCTGGCGGCCACCCAGAGCGGCGGCGTGCTGCGACTGGACACCCTGGCCGCCCAGCCGCAGTGGCAACCGGTGATGGTCAACTGCGGGTTGCCACTGCGCGACCGGACCCGGTTCGTGCCGGTGGACGCCATCGCGGTGAGCGGTCACGCGGGCGCCACCGCCACCGGTGGTGCCGACCCGGCGGCGGAGCGGCTGATCCTGGCCGGTGGCGAACGCGGTGTCTACCGCAGCGCGACCGGGGTGGACTGGACCGCCAGCGCCAACCAGGCCACCGCCGACGTGGTGACCGTCCCGGACACCTGGCTGCTCTGCTCCGGCGAGCACGACATCGAGGTGGTGCGGCAGGATGCGACGCTCGGCGATTGAACGGCTGTTGCCCGCGGCGTACCAGCGGGCCTGCGTACCGGGCAGTGTGCTCTGGGCGCTGCTGGAGGTGATGGAGGAGCTGCACGCCCCGGACGAGGCGATCCTCGCCGAGGTGGACGCCCTGTTCGACCCGTACCGGGCACCGGACCGGCTGGTCGCGCAGCTCACCCGCTGGGTGGCGATGGATCATGTGGTGGCCTCGCCCCGGCCGGACGCCCCACTGCCGCTGCCGGTGGGTCGGCTGCGCGATCTGGTGGCCAACGCCGCGCTGCTGGCCCGCTGGCGCGGCACCCCGTACGGCATGCGCAGGGCCCTTGAGTTGGCCACCGGGTTGAGTGGTTTCGCGATCGACGAACCCGCGGACCGGCCGTTCCACGTCGTGGTGCGGCTTCCGGCGGTCGCCGCCGGGCAGCTCGCCGTGATCACCCGCATCGTCGAGGCGGAGAAGCCCGCCTCGGCCACCGTCGAGATCGTCGTCACGAAGGAGTCCCCATGACCACCGAGTGGGCGGTCGTCGCCGCCGCCGAGCAGTTCACCCTCGATCCGCGCAACTCCGGTGAGCTGACCTTCACCGTCTCCAACCCGGGCCTGGCCCCGGACACGGTGGTGTTCGACGTGGCCCCCGGCGACGGCTCCCAGCGCGCCTGGTTCACCGTGACCGAGCCGCAGCGGGTGGTACCCGGCCAGGGCTCGGTGTCGTTCCTGGTCAAGCTCGCCGTGCCGGCGGGCACCCCGCCCCGGCGTTACGACATGACCGGGTTCGCGTACTCGGCGAACACCGCGCCGGAGGAGAGTTCCCGGTCCAGCGGCCGGGTCACCTACGAGGTGCGCGCGGTCGCGCCGCCGAAACGTACCCCGTGGCCGTGGATCGCCGCGGCGGCGGCGCTGGTGCTGGTGGTGGCGACCGTGGCGGTGGTCCTGCTGACCCGCGGCGAGCCGGCGCCGGGCAAGCCCCGGGTGGTGACCATCGAGGCGGAGAGCCTGGTGGACGGCGCGGTCGTCGAGACGCCACAGGGCAGCAAGGCGGCCGTGGTGGCGCAGCCCAACTGCTGCGGGTTGACCTGGTCCGAGGACAAGCAGCTGTTCTTCCAGGGGCTGGCCATCGGCGACCAGGTCACCCTGACCGTGCAGATCTCGGCCGACGCCACCTGGCGTCTCGCCGCGGTGCGCACCACGTCCTTCGACTACGCCAACACCGTCTTCGCGATCGACGGCAGCCAGGTCGGCGGCGCGTTCCTCGGCTTCACCCCGACCGTGCAGAAGACCGAATTCCTGGACGTGGGCACGGTCCGCCTCACCAAGGGTCCGCACCGGCTCACGTTGGTGGTGGTCGGCAAGACGCAGGGCACCAACCTCTACTTCGCCGGGGTCGACACGATCCGGTTCACCGAGGTCGTGACGCCGGCCGCCGCGCGATGAGCGGCCGGCAGAAGGCGCTGCTGGGGCTGCTCGCCGTCCTGCTGGTGGCGTTGTTCGTGGTCGCGGTCAGCGCCGGGCGCGACGACCCGGGTGACCCGGGCGCGAAGCACGGGCTGATCGAGCGGCTGGGCGCGCTGGGCGGCGAGCGCAGCGCGGTGGACCCGGCCACGGTCAGCGCGGACTGCGCCGAGGAGCCGGATCGGCTGGTCTTCTCCGGCACCTGCGTGCTGCGGGTCGCCGACCCCGGTGGGCTGCGCACCCTGGTGCTGCGCAGCGCGGCCCGGTTCACCGTAACCGCGCCGGCGCCCGGGGACGCCGACCTGACGATCCGCGACGAGGTCGAGCCGGCCTCGGACGGCACCGGCGCGGTGGCGAAGGTCGCCGTCGACGAGGCCACCGAGATCGCGGTCACCTGTCCCGGCCTCGGTGGCTGCACGGTCACCGTCGCCCCGTCCTGAGCCGAAGAGCATCGAGAGGGAGGCGCCGTCGTGGGTGACCTGCGCAAGCCGTTCCTGTTGTTGGCGATGCTCGCCGTCGTCCTGGCCATCGGGGTGGAGTTGGGCGCCGGGCTGCTGCTCGGCGGCGCCGACGCCGGTGCCGCCCTGGCCGACAGCGCCGGCGCGCTGGACGTGGAACTCGACGACGTGTCCGGGGTCAGCGAGCCGTCCGGCCGGGGCACCGGCTACCTGGCGTTGATCGACGCGGTGGCGGTCTGGAGCACCGGACTGTTCTGCCTGGGCATGCTGCTGCCCGAACGGATCCAGGGCCGGGTGCAGGGCGTCGCCACCCTGATCTTCTCGATCATCCTGATCATCGTCGGGCTGATCGCACTGATCATCGCCTTCATCGAGCTGATGATCATGGTGTCGCTGTTCCTGGCCGTCCCGTTCGGCACGCTGGCGTACCTGGCCCTGTGGGGATTCTTCCCGGTCGGCGAGGCGGCGGTTCTGCTCGGCCTGGTGCTGCTGCTCAAGCTGGTCTGGGCCGGGCTGCTGGTGCTGGCGCAGCCACGCTTTCTGCAGAACAAGGGCCTCGTCCTGCTGATCCTCACCACCCTGCTGTGCACGGTCGTGCTGGAGTTCCTGCACAACCTGGTGCCGGTGATCCTGGTCAGCATCGTGGACGACGTGGCGGCACTGGTCTTCGCGGTGATCGCCATCATCTGGGGGCTGGTGCTGCTGATCGGCTCGATCCCGGCGATCGTCAAGGCCCTGCGGGTGACGGTCGCGGCGCCCGCCCGGGCTGGCGGCTCGGACTGACGGTGGGGGTGCTGGGCGCGGCCAGCGCCGCGGCCGTGGCGGAATCCAGGGCGCCGTCGGCGATCACCACGCGGTGCCGGCCTCGCCGTTCGGTGCCGGCGGAGATGGTGACCGGCCGTTCGAACGCGAAGGCCACCCCCACACCCGGGTACATCGCCGCCCGCACGAACCAGCGGTCGCCGTCGCCGAGACCGGAAAAGACCAGGGTGTACGCACGACCGTCCGGCCCGGTGCCGTGCAGGGCGACCCACGGCTCGGCGGAGCCGTTGACCGCCTGCTCCCCCGTCGCCGAGGCGCTGAACGCCGACGCGGGCTCGGCCGACACCGCCCGCCAGAAGAAGCCGCCGTAGCCGGCCCCGTCGGGGCGGCCGTTGGTCGCCGGGCTGCCCAACCGCACGTTCTGCCCGGCCGGGGCGCTCAGCGCGTACTCGAAGTCCAGCCGCCAGGCCGACAGCCCGCCGCCGTCCGACGGCCCGGCCTCGGGCAGTGCGACGGCGGTGAGCTGGCGGCGCTCGGTGAGCAGCACCGCGCCGTGCGGGTCGCGCCACTCGAGTCGGTGTGCGAGCCGGTCGGCGGACCGGGCCGACCAGCCGGTGTGCGCGATCCGCCCATGGTCGTCGCGCCAGGTGTAGCCGACGTCGCGGACGTAGGTGCGCCCACCCCACAGGTTGGTGCCGTTGACGTCCTGCACGGCGAGGGAGGCTCCGAGGTGCCACACGTGGTCGGCGGGCAGCGCGTCGGTCACCACCGTGCCGCCGAGTGTGCGGACCGGGTGCAGGTAGGGCCGGGGTCCGTGCCGCGCGTCCAGCGCGGGGTCGACCACGTACCGCGCCACCTCGGTGCCGCCGACGAGCAGTCGTGCCGGCTCCTCGGCGTTCACGGCAGCTCCGGACGGGCGGGGACCGGCCGACGACGGGCGACCGCGTGCAGGGCGGCCACTGTGTAGCCGGCGAGGATCGGCACCGCGACCGGAGTGACCAGCACGGCGAGCAGCGCGGCCAGCGCGGTCACCCCGGTGAGCGTGGCCCAGCGGGTGGGCGCGTCGAGGCAGGCCCGGGCGGCGGACCGGGCCGCGGCCCGCCACCGCCCGCCCCCGTTGCCGCCCACCTCGACGACGACCAGCCCGGCCCACCCGGCCAGACCGGCCGTGACCAGCGCGGTCACCAGCAGCGTGGGTGTACCCCCGGGCACCCGGCCGGTGGCCAACGCCGCCAGGTCCGCCGCGAGCAGCCCGGCCACCACGATCGTGAGCAGACTGACCGGTACGCCGGGCAGTACCGACCGGCCGAACCGGCCCAGGGTGGTCCGCGCCGACGGCCAGCTGCCGGTACGGGTCCAGTCGTGCACGGCCGCGCTGGCCGTGCCGACCGCCGCGGCGGCGGTGACCAGTGGCGCCGACGCCAGCACCAGCAGGATGCCGAGCAGTGCCAGGTCGGCGGCGTCGCGTACGACGTCGCGCCAGTCCCGGCGTTCGCCTGTCTCCGTCGGCTCAGCCCTTGATGCCACTGGTGTTGATCCCCTCGACGAGCATCCGCTGGAACGCGACGAAGAACAGGAAGACCGGCAGTAGCGACAGCACCGACATGGCGAACATCGGCCCGACCGCGCTCTGGCTGGTGGAGTCGATGAAGAGGGTCAGCGCGACCGGCACGGTGTAGTCCTCCAGCTGGGAGAGGAAGACGAGCTGCCGGAAGAAGTCGTTCCAGGTCCAGATGAACGAGAAGATCGCCGTGGTGACCAGCGCCGGGCGGCTCAGCGGCAGGATGACGTGCCGGAAGATGCCGTACGGGCCGGCGCCGTCGATCCGGGCCGCCTCGTCCAGCTCGCGTGGGATGCCCCGCATGAACTGCACCATCAGGAAGACGAAGAACGCCTCGGTGGCCAGGAACTGCGGGATCAGCAGCGGCAGGTACGGCCACTCACCGCCGACCAGCCCCAGGGTGCGGAACAGGATGTACTGCGGCACGATGAGCACGTGTTGGGGTAGCAGCAGCGTGCCGATCATCACGGCGAACCACATCCCGCGCAGCCGGAACCGCAGCCGGGCGAAGGCGTACGCGGCCAGCAGGCAGGAGAGGCCGTTGCCGACCACGGTGAGCAGGCTGACCATCGTGCTGTTGAGGAAGAACCGGCCGAAGCTGACGTCGAAGTTGGACCACCCGGCGGTGTAGTTGCCCGGGGTGAACCGCTCGGGCAGGAGCCCGATGTTGTTGACGATCTCCTCCTGGGACTTCACCGAGGTGCCGACCATCCAGATCAGTGGATAGAGCACCACGGCCACGATCGCCACCAGGATCACCAGCCGCAGCACGGGCCGCCCACTGGGGCGTCGGCGAGCGACCGGTGCCCGCGTCACCGTCACCGTCACCGGTCCTCCCCGTCGGAGTAGTGCACCCAGAACCGCCCGGTGCTGAAGAAGATCGCGGTGAGCACCGCGATGGCGAGCAGGAACACCCAGGCCATCGCCGAGGCGTAGCCCATGTTGAGGTCGGTGAAGCCGGTGATGTAGAGGTTCAGCGTGTACATCAGGGTGGAGTCGACCGGGCCGCCGGTGCCGTTGCTGAGCACGAACGCGGCGGTGAAGCCCTGGAAACCGTTGATCGTCTCCAGCACCAGGTTGAAGAAGATCACCGGGGAGAGCATCGGCAGGGTGACGTTGCGGAACTTGCGGAACCGGCCGGCGCCGTCCACCGAGGCGGCCTCGTACAGCTCGGTGGGCACCTGCTTGAGCCCGGCCAGGAAGATCACCATCGGCGCGCCGAACTGCCAGATGGCCAGCACCATCAACGTCTCCAGGGCCCAGTCCGGGTCGTTGACCCACGGCTTGCCCTCGATGCCGAACAGGCTCAACAGCGAGTTGAACGCGCCGTCGCGGTTGAACATGTTGACCCAGACGATGGCCAGCGCGACGCTGCCGCCGAGCAGTGACGGCAGATAGAACAGCCCGCGGAACACGCCGACCCCGCGCCAGGCGCGGTTGAGCAGCAGCGCCACGCCGAGCGCCGCGGCCAGCTTGAGCGGCACCGCGACCAGGGCGAAGGTCAGGGTGACCCGCACCGCGTGCCAGTACGACGGGTCGGCGGTGAACATCCGCTCGTAGTTGGTCAGCCCCACCCACTGCACCTCGGAGAAGGGGGTGAGGATGTCGTAGTTGGTGAAGCTCAGGTAGAGCGACAGCAGCATCGGGATCGCCGTGACGCCCATCAGGCCGATGAGCCACGGCGACAGGAAGACGTACCCCGCCAGACCTTCGCTGAGCCGGAAGCCGCCGGGCCCACGCCGGTCGGCGTGGGCCCGGACGGATCCGGGATCAGGTCGGGTCGGGTCGGGTGCCGTGGTCAACGCCACGAGCAACTCCTCTCCTCGCCTGGTGGGGCGGTCAGGCGATGGCGGACTTGCACGCCTCGACGAACTGCGCGGCGGCCGCGGCGGTGGTGGCCCGGCCGTACTGGGCGTTCTCGGCGGCCTTGATCAGCTCCGAGCGGACCTTGCTGTGCCCCTTGATCGGCACCTGCGGCGACTTGCCGAACTTCTGGGTCAGCTCGGCCTCGACGGCGATCGACTGCTTCATGGCCGGGTCGGTGGTGTCGTCGCTGACCACCCGGCGCAGGTCCTGGTTGGACGGCAGACCCCGGTCGGTGCCGAGCAGCTTGACCGCCTCCTGGTCGTTGTTCAGGAAGTTGATCACGTCGACCGCGACGTCCTTGTTCTTGCTGCCCTTGAACACCGACCAGTACATCGACGCCCGGGCCCACTGCGCGCTCGGGTCACCCGGGTAGGCGATCACACCCAGCTCGTCCTTGGTGTTCTTCTTCAGGTCGGGCATCTGGTTGGCCCAGACCCAGGAGGTCGCCGACTTGCCGGTGACCACCAGTTGCTTGGTGATGTCGCTGGAGTTGCCCTCGTGGATGACGTCGGCGGTCGGCGTCGCCTTGCGGTCCCGGGCGCCCTTCCACAGGTCGAACCACTTGGTCACGTCCTCGGCCGTGAAGCCCAGATCCTTGCCCTTGTAGAGGTCCTTGCCCTGCTGACGCAGCCACACCCAGAACGCCTTGTAGTCGGCGCTGGGGTCCTGGGTGCCGGGGACCTTGGTCTTGGCGGTGACCTGCTCGGCCCAGGCGATGTGCTGCTCCCAGGTCATGCCGGTGGTCGGCTCGGGCAGGCTGTGCTTGGCCAGCAGCGTCTTGTTGTAGACCAGGCCCTGGGTGTTCTCCCCGGCGGCCAGACCGGCGAGCTTGCCGTCGACCACGCCGTACTGCCAGAGGCTCTCCGGAAACTTGGAGGTGTCCAGCTTGCCGGACTTCTGGTAGGAGGTGAGGTCCAGCGTGGTGCTGCGCGCCGCGTACTCGGCCAGGTAGTTGTCGTCGATCTGGAACAGGTCCGGCGGGTTACCGCCGGCGGTGAGCGTGGCCAGCTTGTCGAAGTAGCCCTGGTTGGCCTGCCAGGTCTTCTCGAAGGTCACGTTCGGGTGCTTCTTGGTGTAGAGGGCGAGGGCGTCCTCGGTCAACTTGGCCCGGGCGTCGCCGCCCCACCAGAAGATGGAGAGCTTGACCGGGGCGTTCGGGTCGGCCGGTGCGTCGTCGTCGCCACAGGCTGCGGCGCCGAACATCAGCGGCGCGGCCACCGTCACGGCGAGCAGGCCGCGCAGCAACCGCCGTCGGGGCAGCGGGGTACGGTGATTGCGCCCGATGGGCGCGCTGGCGGTGGGGGACGTTGCGGGGTGCATGTGCGCTCACTCCTCGGCATTAGGAGGCGACGGCGTCACCGGTGGCCGCGGTCGGGGTGCCCGGGCCCGCAGGGCAATGCGGGTCCGGGCCCTGCGGCGCGGCCAGGGGACGTGCCGGTCGGGCCTGCGGGCCCGGACCGGTCGAGTCGCGGATGACCAGGTCGGTCTGGAGCATTACCTGTGCGGTGGTACGACGGACGCCGATCGCTGTGCCGGCACCGGGCCCCCGCGCACCGCGCGGTGACTCGGTGTCCTGTTGCAGCAACATGTCGACGGCCGTCCGGCCGGCAGCCGCGGTGGGCGTGGCCACGGTCGTCAGTTTGGGGCGGGTGAGCCGACTCAGGGCGATGTCGTCGACACCGACGACACTCACCTCCTGCGGCACCCGGACCCCGAGCGCGTCCAGCCCTTCGATGAGGCCGATCGCCATCAGGTCGTTGTAGGCGAGCACCGCCGACACGCCACTGCGCCGCACCTGCTCGGCGACCGCGGAGCCACCGGTCTCGGTGGGCGCGTTCGGGCCGAGCAGGGTCAACTCCGCGCCACCGGCGCGGGCCGCCGTGGCGGCGGCTCGGCGCATCTCCCGGTTGGTCCACGAACTGCGCGGACCGCCGAGCAGCGCGATCCGGGTGTGGCCCAGGCCGATCAGGTGCTCGATCGCCGCGCGCGCACCCTGCCCGACGTCCATCAGCACGCAGGGCAGACCGGCCACCTGACGGTTCACCACCACCAGCGGCACCTCGCGGCTGAGCTGCTCGATCAGGCTGTTGCTCATCCGTGGGCTGCACAGGAGCACCCCGTCCACCTGCTTGGCCAACGCGTGGACCAACTCCTCCTCGGCGGCCGGGTCCTCATTGGTGTCGGCCACGAAGACGTGGTAGTCGCGGTGCCGCGCCTGGCTCTCGGCCGCCTTGATCAGTGGAGGGAAGAACGGGTTCGCGATGTCCGCGATGATCAGCCCGATGTTGTGCGTCCGCCCGGTGATCAGGGCGCGGGCGGCCCGGTTCGGCCGGTAGCCCAGATCCTCCGCACAGGCCAGCACCCGGACCCGGGTCTCCGGGTTGACCAGGTGCGGTGCCGAGAAGGTGCGGGACACGGTCGAGATGTGCACCCCGGAGGCGCGGGCGACGTCCCGAATGGTGACTGGCACGGCGGCCCCTTCGTCCGATGTGGCGGCGGTCACGTGGGTGTGGCCAATTAATGCAAACGGTTGCTCCAGTGTCAACGGTGGACGGTTACGGTTTTGTTGCGCCGACGCTCCCGTTGGTGACTTCTAGCCGCGCAAACACTGACATTTACCGCCGATTGTGCCGCGCTCGTTGACGCGATCGGATCGAACATGGTTACTTCACTGCAAACCTTTGCAGGATCATCGGGGAGGCGGCCGACATGTCACCGAGAGCCGACGGTCGAATCCGGTACGCCGTCGTGGGTGCCGGCGCGCGGGCCGAGATGTTCGTCCGGGCACTGGTGCTCGACCACGCCGACACCACCGAGCTGGTCGCCTTCGCCGACGTCAACCAGGCCCGGATGGACGCGCACAACCGCTGGCTGACCGAGCTGGACCACCGCCCGGTGCCGACCTACCCGGCCGGTGACTTCGCGGCCATGCTGGACAAGGAGCGGGTGGACGTCGTCCTGGTCACCAGTGTGGACGTCACCCACGACGAGTACGTGGTGGCGGCGCTGCGGGCGGGCCGGGAGGTCATCACCGAGAAGCCGATGACCGTGGACGCGCCGCGGTGCCGGCGGATCCTGGACGCGGTACGACAGACCGACGGCCGGGTGACGGTCGCCTTCAACTACCGCTTCAACCCGCTGCACGAGCAGGTCCGCCGGCTGCTGGCCGACGGCGCGGTCGGCGAGATCGGCTCGGTGCACTTCGAGTGGCTGCTCGACGTGCGGCACGGCGCCGACTACTTCCGCCGCTGGCACCGCGACAAGGCCACCTCCGGCGGCTTGATGGTGCACAAGGCCAGCCACCACTTCGACCTGGTCAACTGGTGGCTGGCGGCCAGCCCGGTCGAGGTGTACGCGGCCGGGCGGCTGTTCTTCTACGGCGAGGACGGCCGCCGGCACGGCTACGCCCGCGACTACGACCGGGCGTATGGCTCCCCCGCCGCCGTGGACGACCCGTTCGCGCTGCGACTGGACGCACACCCCCGGCTGCGCGAGCTCTATCTCGACGCCGAGGCCGAGGACGGCTACCAGCGCGACCGCAACGTCTTCGCCCCCGGGGTGAGCATCGAGGACGACATGGCGGTGCTCGCCCGCTACTCCACCGGCGCCACGATGACCTACCACCTCACCGCGTACGCCCCCTGGGAGGGCTACCGGGTGATGGTGAACGGCAGCCGGGGCCGGCTGGAGCTGGAGGTCACCGAGAACGACTTCGTCGACCGGAGCACCGCGGGCGCGGTCAAGGGCGCCGCGCTGCACGGCACCGAGGCACCGGCCGAGGGTGGCGGCGCGACGCTCACCCTGCGTCCGTTCTGGGCACCGCCGCAGCAGATCCCCGTGCCGGGGCGTACCCGTGCGGGGCATGGCGGCGCGGACGCCCGGATGACCGCGGTGCTCCTCGGCGGCGTACCCGATCCGTTGGAGCGCACCGCGACCGCCGACGACGGCGCACTGGCCCTGCTCACCGGCCTGGCCGCCAACCGGTCGTTCGAGACCGGTCAACCGGTCCGGGTCGCCGACCTGCTCACCCCCCGCTGACCCAGGAGACGAGGAGCACACCCCCCGTGCCGACGTTCGACCACACCGACCTGCTCCTGCCGCCCGAGCCCGGCCTGCGCGCGCTGGCCCGGGAGCTGTACGCGCTGGCCGCGGACCAACCCATCATCTCGCCGCACGGGCACGTCGACCCGGCCCTGCTCGCCGAGGACCGGCCGTTCCCCAACCCGGCGCAGCTGCTCATCGTGCCCGACCACTACCTGACCCGGATGCTGCTCAGCCAGGGCGTACCCCCGGCGGAGCTGGGCGTGCCCACCCGCGACGGCAGCCCGGCGGAGACCGACGGCCGGGTGATCTGGCGGCGCTTCGCCGCGCACTGGCACCTGTTCCGGGGCACCCCGTCGCGGCTCTGGCTGGAGCAGACCTTCCGCACCGTGTTCGGGGTGCACACGCCGCTCGGCCCGGCCACCGCCGACACCCTCTACGACGAGTTGGCGGCGCGACTCGCCGAGCCGGACTTCCGGCCCCGGGCGCTGTTCGAGCGGTTCGGCATCGAGGTGCTGGCCACCACCGAGTCGCCGCTGGACGACCTGGGCCAGCACGCCAAGCTCGCCGCCGACGGTTGGGGCGGGCCGGGCGGCCGGGTGGTCACCACCTTCCGCCCGGACGACGTGGTGGACATGGAGTTCGAGGGCTGGTCGACCAACGTGGACCGGCTCGGCGACGTGGCCGGCGAGGACACCTCGACGTACGTCGGCTACCTGGCCGCGTTGCGGGTGCGCCGGGCCGCGTTCATCGCGGCCGGTGCGACCTCGTCGGACCACGGTCACCCCACCGCGCGCACCCTGGACCTGGACCCGGCGGAGGCCGCGCGGCTCTACGACCGGGGCCGGCGCGGACTGGCCGACCCGGCCGACGCGGAGGCGTTCCGGGCACACATGCTGGTGGAGTTCGCCCGGATGTCGCTCGACGACGGCCTGGTCATGCAGCTGCACCCGGGCGCGGTCCGCAACCACAACCGGTGGCTGCACGCCCGGCACGGCCGGGACGTCGGCGGCGACGTCCCGCAGGCCACCGAGTACGTGCACGGGCTCGCCCCGCTGCTGGAGCGCTACGGCAACGACCCGCGCCTGCGGGTGGTGCTCTACACCCTCGACGAGGACACCTTCACCCGGGAGCTGGCACCGCTGGCCGGCGGGTACGCCGCGCTGCTGCTCGGTGCGCCCTGGTGGTTCCTGGACTCCCCCGAGGTGCTGCGTCGCTTCCGCGAGACGGTCACCGAGAGCGCCGGCTTCTACAACACCACCGGGTTCGTCGACGACACCCGGGCGTTCTGCTCGATCCCGGTGCGTCACGACGTGGCCCGCAGGGTCGACGCGGGCTTCCTGGCCCGGCTGGTCGCCGAGCACCGGCTGCCCCTGGACGAGGCCGCCGAGACCATCGTCGACCTGGCGTACCGGCTGCCCAAGCGGGTCTTCAACTTCGGAAAGCAGGATCGATGAGCGTGACCATCACCTCGGTCGAGGTGCACGACGTGCGGTTCCCGACCGCCGAACGGGGCGACGGCTCCGACGCGATCAACCGGGGCGACTACTCGGCGACGTACGTGGCGCTGGGCACCGACGCCGGGCCGACCGGCGCCGGGTTCACCTTCACCAACGGACGCGGCAACGAGATCACCTGCGCGGCGGTCCGCGCGCTGGCCCACCACGTACGGGGCCGGACGGTCGAGGAGATCGCGGCCGAGCCGGTGGCGTTCTGGCGTTCGCTCAGCGCCGACGTGCAGCTGCGCTGGCTGGGTCCGGAGAAGGGCGTCATCCACATGGCGACCGGCGCGTTGGTCAACGCGGTCTGGGACCTGCGGGCCACCCTGGCCGGCAAGCCGATGTGGCGGTTCCTCGCCGAGCTGCCCACCGACGAACTGGTCGCCAGCGTCGACTTCCGACACATCACCGACGCGCTCACCCCGGACGAGGCCGCCGCGATCCTCGACAAGGGCCGCGACGGGCTGACCGACCGACTGGCCACGCTGGACCGCGACGGTTTCCCCTCGTACACGACGTCGGTCGGCTGGCTCGGCTACCCCGACGACAAGGTCCGGGCGCTGACCCGGCGGGCGTACGACGACGGTTGGCGGGCGATGAAGATGAAGGTCGGCGGCCCGCTCGCCGACGACCTGCGGCGGGCCCGGATCATCCGGGCCGAGATCGGCCCGGACGCGCTGCTGATGATGGACGCCAACCAGGTGTGGGACGTCGACGAGGCGATCGCCGCGATGACCGCGCTGGCCGAGGTGGACCCGTACTGGATCGAGGAGCCGACGCACGCCGACGACATCCTGGGCCACGCCCGGATCGCCCGCGCGGTCACCGAGCTGACCGGTGGGCGGTGCCGGGTGGCCACCGGCGAGGTGGCCGCCAACCGGGTGATCTTCAAGCAGCTTCTCCAGGCCGAGGCGATCGGGGTGATGCAGATCGACGCGTGCCGGGTCGGCGGCGTCAACGAGGTGCTGGCCGAGTTGCTGCTCGCGGCGAAGTTCGGGGTGCCGGTCTGCCCGCACGCCGGGGGCGTCGGCCTCTGCGAGTACGTCCAGCACCTGGCGATCTTCGACTACCTGCGGGTCGGCACCACCCTCGACGGTCGGATGATCGAGTACGTCGATCACCTGCACGAGCACTTCGTCGACCCGGTACGCACCCGCGAGGGCCGTTACCTGCTGCCCGAGCGGCCCGGCTACAGCGCCACCATGAAACCGGCGTCGATCGCCGAGTTCCGCTTCCCGGACGGCCCGGCATGGCGGTGACCGTCGGCGCCTCCCGGCTCGGCCTGGGCGCGCTGCGCCGGCTGCCCGCCGAGGCCCGCCCACTGGTCCGGCCGGGCGCCGTCGCGGCCGGCGTGGTGCACCTCGGGCTCGGCGCGTTCCACCGGGCCCACCAGGCCGTCTATACCGAGGCGGCGATCGGCGCGGCCGGCGGGGACTGGGGCATCATCGCGGTCGCCCCGCGCAGCACCACCCTGGTCGAGGCGCTCACCGCGCAGGACAACCTGTTCAGCGTCAGCGCCCTCTCCGCCGCCGGCAGCGCCACCCGGGTGGTGGGCGCGTTCAGCGGTGTGCGGCACGCCGCCAGCGACCCGGACGCCGTGGTGGCGCTGCTCGCCGACCCGGCCGTACGGGTGGTGACGCTGACCGTCACCGAGAAGGCGTACCAACTCGACCCGGTGACCGGCCAGCTGTGCCTGGACGCGGCGCTCGCCGCGGACCTGGCCGGCGGACGGCCCCCGACCACCGTGCCGGGTCTGCTGCTGCGCGGGCTGGCCGCCCGGGCCGCCGCGGATGCCGGACCGGTGGCGCTGGTCAGCTGCGACAACCTGCCGGCCAACGGCCGACGGCTGCGAGGCATGCTCGACCAGGCGGTCGTTCGGGCCGACCGGGTCCCCGCCGGGCTGGTCGACTGGGTCGCCGGCAACGTCACCTGCCCGGGCAGCATGGTCGACCGGATCGTGCCGGCCAGCACCCCGGAGACGATCGAGATGGCCCGCCGGGCGCTCGGCGTGACCGATCTGGCGGCGGTGGCCGCCGAGCCGTACGCGCAGTGGGTCATCGAGGACGACTTCCCCGCCGGCCGGCCGGGCTGGGAGCACGCCGGGGCGGTGCTCACCGACGACGCCGGCCCGTGGGAACGGTTGAAGCTGCGCACCCTCAACGGCGTGCACTCGGCCGTGGCGTACCTGGGCGCGCTGGCCGGCCACGAGACGGTCGCCGACGCACTGGAGATCCCCCACCTGGCCGACGTGCTGCGCCGGCTGATCGCCGAGGACATCGCGGCCAGCTTCACTCCGCCGGACGGGGTCCGGGTGGTCGACTACGGCGAGCAGGTCCTCGCGCGCTTCGGCAACCCGGCGATCCGGTACCGCACCCTCCAGGTGGCCACGGACGGCTCACAGAAGCTGCCGCAGCGTGTCCTGCACACCATCGTCGACCTGCGCGCGGCCGGTCGGTCGGCGCGCTGGGCCGCGCTGGTGGTGGCCGCCTGGCTGCGCTTCACGCTGGGCTACGCCGACGACGGCCGGCCGCTGCCGCTGCAGGATCCCCTCGCCGGGCCGATCCGGGCCGCGCTGGACGCCGGCACGCAGAGCCCGGCCGGCGCGGTGGACGCGGTCTTCGCGCTGCGCGAGATCGTCCCGGTCGAGGTGGCCCAGGACGACGAGGTACGGGCCGAGGTGACCGGCTGGCTGACCGCGTTGGAGCGGCACGGCGTCGAGGCGACACTGGCCGGTGCCCGATGACCGGGCCGATGCTGGCCGGCGCCCGATGACCGGGCCGGCCCGGGTGGCGGTGATCGGGGCGAACGGGCACGGCCGGTGGCACCGGCGGGTGATCGCGCCGCTGCACGCGGCCGGTCGGGTACGGCTGGTCGCCCTGGTCGACGTCCAGCCGGTGCAGGACGACCCGGACGCGCCGGTGCCGCCCGAGGTCGGGGTCTTCACCGACCACCGGGCGATGCTCGCCGACGCCCGACCGGACGTGGTGGTGATCTGCACCCCGCCGCACACCCACCTCCCGATCGCCCGGGACGCCCTGGCCGCGGGCGCGGACCTGCTGCTGGAGAAGCCGCCGGTGCTGTCGCTGGCCGAGCACGACGAGCTGACCGGCGCACTGGCCGACGCCGGCCGGGTGGCCCAGGTCGGCTTCCAGGCGCTCGGTTCGGCGGCGCTGACCGCGTTGACCGACGCGCTGGCCGCCGGCCGGCTGGGCACCGTGACCGGCATCGCCACGGTCGCCGCGTGGCAGCGGCCGGACGCCTACTACGCCCGCTCCCCGTGGGCCGGTCGGCGGACCCTGGACGGCCGGCCGGTGCTGGACGGCGCGCTGGCCAACCCGCTCGCACACGCGGTGATGCAGTGCCTGGCGGTCGCCGAGTCGCTCGGCGGGACACCGCCCTGGCCGGTCACCATCGAGGTGGAGCGCTACCGGGTCCGGCCGATCGAGGTGGAGGACACGGCCGTGCTGCGGGTCGGGTTCCGTGCCGCCCCGCCGGTGCTGGCCGCGGTCACCCTGGCCGCGGAGGAGTTCGTGGCGGGCGAGGTGATGGTCACCGGCACGGCGGGGCACGCGGTGCTGGAATATCCGACGGACCGGTTGCGGCTGCCCGGCGACGCGGTGACCCGCCGGGTTCCGGGGCGGCGTGGGCTGCTGGAGAACCTGCTCGCCCACCGGGCCGACCCGCTCGGGGTGCCGCTGATCGCGCCGCTGGCTCGTACCGCCCCGTTCACCGCGCTGCTGGACGCGCTGCGGGCCGCGCCGGAACCCCGGCTGCTCGACGGGGACCTGGTCGCCGCGGTGGGCGACGGCACCGAGCGGGTACGCCACCTGCGGGGCGTGGTCGAGGTGCTGCGCCGTTCGGCCGAGCAGGGTCTGCTGCCGAGCGAGCTGGCGGTGCCCTGGGCGGTCCCCGCGTACCGCGCGAAGCTGGCGGGATAGGGGGCGACCGCAACCGGAGTGCAAACATCGCCCGGACGCCTTGGGGCCTTATCGGACAGACACCCGGATATCCCACCGGCAACGGTTGGGGCAATGCCGGTCGAGCCGGACAACTGCAACATTCCTGCACACACTATATATTGACTCCCATTAATCTGCGTACCTACCGTTTCTGGTGAATGCCGAACCACCACCAGCGAATGGGAAGAATCGATGCGCAGATCACTCACCGGCGCCACGGTGCTCGCGCT
This sequence comes from Micromonospora vulcania, assembly GCF_042658605.1. Classification (NCBI taxonomy): domain Bacteria; kingdom Bacillati; phylum Actinomycetota; class Actinomycetes; order Micromonosporales; family Micromonosporaceae; genus Micromonospora; species Micromonospora vulcania. The sequence continues at coordinate 60,036 of NZ_JBHSQS010000016.1, forward strand.
CCTGCTCTCGGCCGCACCGGCCGGCGCCGCTCCCCGTAGCGAGCCGGCGGACGGCGAGCGGCTCTCCTGGGCGGCCCGCCAACTCGGGCGGCAGGCTCTGCCCGAGCGGGACGGCTGGGCGGCCGAGGGCACCGGGACCACCGGCGGCTCGACGGCGACTCCCGAGCGGACCCGGGTGGTCCGCAGCCGCGCCGAGCTGGTCGCCGCGCTCGGCGGCGACAACGCCAGCAACGCCGCCGACGCCACTCCGAAGATCATTTATGTGGACGGGGCAGTCGACGGGTTCGAGGGGCCCGACGGCACCCCGCTGAACTGCGCGGATCTGGCCGATCCGGGCTACCGACTGGACGCCTACCTGGCCGCGTACGACCCGGCGGTGTGGGGTCGGGTCGCACCGACCGGGGCACTGGAGGAGGCCCGGGCGCGGTCGGTGGCCAACCAGACCCGGCAGACCCAGATCAACGTCGGCCCGAACACCACCATCATCGGGCTGCGCGGCGCCCGGCTGACCGGGCTCACCCTCATGATCGACCGAGCGTCGAACGTGATCGTCCGCAACCTGACCTTCGTCGACGCGCGGGACTGCTTCCCCGCCTGGTCGCCGACCGACGGCGAGGCCGGCAACTGGAACAGCCAGTACGACCAGATCTCGGTACGCCGCAGCGAGCACGTCTGGATCGACCACAACACCTTCACCGACGGCGACAACCCGGACAGCGGGCAGCCGACCTACTTCGGGCGGCCGTACCAGGTGCACGACGGCTCACTGGACGTCACACACACCGCCAGCCTGGTCACCGCCTCGTGGAACCGCTTCACCGGGCGGGACAAGCTGATGCTCATCGGCTCGTCCAACACCGTCGGCCCGGACGTGGGACGGCTGAAGGTCACCCTGCACCACAACCTCTTCGACGGCGTCCTGCAACGGCTGCCCCGGGTGCGCTTCGGCCAGGTCGACGTCTACAACAACCACTACCGGCTCGGCGGCGCCGACTTCCAGTACGCGCTCGGTGTCGGCGTGCAGTCCGCGCTGTACGCGCAGAACAACTTCTTCACGCTGGACGCGACGATCCAGGACGCCGACCTGCTCTACGACTGGGGCGGCACCGCGCTCACCGAGCGGGGCACCTGGGTCCGGCACGGTGGCGGCCCGGCCCGCCCGGTCGACCTGTTGGCCGCGTACAACGCCGCGCACGAGCCCGACCTGGGCGCCGACGCCGGCTGGACGCCCACGCTGCGCCGCGACCCGGTCCTGCCGACGCCCCTGGTTCCGCTCCTGGTCGGCCCGCTCGCCGGCGCCGACCGGCTGCCGGTCTAACCCCCCGCACCCCACCACCACCCCCGAGGAGATCCCGTGCGCATTCCACACCTCCCGCGAGGAGCGCTGGCCGCGGCCGGCGCCGGCCTCATCGCCGTCGCGCTCGCCGTCGGCGTGACCACCGGCGCCCAGGCGGCCACCCTGTTCGGCGACACCTTCGACGACGGCAACGCCGACGGCTGGTCGAAGTCCGGCGGCGACTGGTCGGTCATCACCGACGGCTCGCCGGCCTACCGCCAGGCCAACGCCGGCAGCGAACTGGCCCGGGCGTTCGCCGGGCAGACGAGCTGGACCGACTACCAGGTCCAGGCGCGGGTGAAGCCGTTGTCGTTCAACGGCACCGGTCGGGTGGTCGCGTTGGGCGCCCGCTCCACCAGCGCCACGAAGATGTACCGGCTTGCGCTGATCAACGCCAACCGGGCCGAACTCCAGGTGGTCAACGGCAGCGCGATCACCGTGCTCGGCTCGACCACGCTGACCGTCGCCACCGGCACCTGGTACACGCTGCGGTTGGAGGCCAGCGGAGGCACCATCCGCGGCTTCGTCAACGGTACGCAGATCGGCGCCGGCACGAACACCGCGTACGCCGCCGGCCGGATCGCGCTGGTCACCGCGTACGCCAGCGCGGTCTTCGACGACGTCGCGGTGGACGGCGTCGGCGGCCCGACCGACCCGCCGCCCACGGACCCGCCGCCCACCGACCCGCCGCCGACCACGCCGCCGCAGACCGGGCTGGTCGGCTGGGCCACCCAGAACGGCGGGACCACCGGGGGCGCCGGCGGTGGCACGGTGACCGTCAGCAGCGCGTCGGCGCTGGCCAGCGCGGTGCAGGGCAACACGCCGACCACCGTCCGGGTGAACGGGAGCTTCACCTGCTCGACCGAGATCCGCAGCGGCTCGAACAAGACGATCATCGGAGTGGGTTCGGGCGCCGGATGGTCCGGCTGCGGTCTCAACCTGGCCGACACCAGCAACGTGATCGTGCGCAACCTGAACATCTCCAAGGTGCGCGCCAGCGTCGGCAACGGTGACGCCATCCACCTGGACAACACCACCAACGTCTGGATCGACCACAACGACCTGTCCAGCGACACCACCAGCGGCACCGACTACTACGACGGCCTGGTCGACATGACGCACGGGTCGAACTACGTCACCGTCTCGTGGAACCGGCTGCACGACCACGTCAAGTGCTCGCTGGTCGGGCACAGCGACAGCAACTCCGGCGAGGACACCGGCAAGCTGAAGGTGACCTACCACCACAACGCGTTCAGCAACTGCTTCCAGCGCAACCCCCGGGTGCGGTTCGGCAATCCGGTGCACGTCTACAACAACTACTACGTGAACACGGCCAACCCGTCCTACAGCTACGGCATCGCCACCACCAACAACGCGGGCGTGCTGGTGGAGGGGAACTACTTCGAGAACATGACCGACCCGACGCACGTCGGTGAGGGCTCCTCCCCCGGCGGCAACCTGGTCGCCCGCAACAACGTGTTCGTCAACTCGGGCACACCGCAGACGGCCGGCTCGGTGGCCACCATCCCCTACTCGTACTCGCTGGACGCCGCCAGCACCGTCAAGTCGACGGTGACCGCCGGGGCGGGCACCGGGCGGATCACCGGCTGACCCGAGCACCCCGACGACCGGGCCGAACGCCGCGTGGGCGTCGGCCCGGTTGCGGTCGGGTCGCATCCGGGCGGGTCGGCAGCGTACGGGGCCATCGACACCGAGAAGATCGGCTATAAGTGACGCATGGACTTCCCGCCGCACCTGGGCAGCATGCCGATGCACGCGATCACCGAAATCCACGGTGAGCCCGGCCTGCTCGAACGCTTCCGGCTGGAGATCCAACAGTTCGACGACGCCGCCCGAGCCCGGCTGACCGCCGCGCTCGATCTGGCCGCTGACCTGCACCGCGACGACCGGCGGGTGCGCGAGCCGTACCTCAACCACCTGCTCCGGGTGGCCATCCGACTCATGCACCACTACCAGGTGTTGGACGTGGACGTGATCGTCGCGGGCCTGCTGCACGACGCCGTGGAGGACCATCCCACCGAGCTGGCCGGGCCCGACGCCGGCGACGACCCGACCGCGGCCGCGCTCGCGGTGCTCGCCGACCGGTTCGGGCCGCGGGTGGCCACGCTCGTCGCGGCGGTCACCAACCCGGTGTACGACCCCGAGCGCGATCGCAACGTCCAGTACCGGGAGCACCTGGCGGTCAGCCTGGACCGGGAGCCCTGGGCCCGCGTGATCAAGGTGTCGGACTTCACCGACAACGGCGTCGGAGTGATCCACACCGTGGGGCCGAAGGTGGTGTCCTCGGCGACGAAGTACCGGCCGCTGGTGCCGCTCTTTCGGGACCTGATCGGCCGCCCGGACACGCCGCTCTCGCAGGCCGTGAAGCGGCACATCTTCGGCCAGCTCGACCTCGCCGAGGAGCGGTTCAGCGCGATCCTGGACCAGCCGAACTGACCCGGTCGCGCTATCTCCGCAGGAGCACGCGCAGCGGGTGCGCGGCGGTGCCGGCGAGGTCGCCGAACACCCGCAGGAACAGGGCGTACTGGCCCGCCGGCTCGTCGGCGAGCAGGTGGTCGGCATCGTCGACGCACACGATCAGCGGGCCCGCGTCGAGTCGGTCCCGCAGCACGTCGGCGAGCGCGTCCCAGGTGTCGCCCCGGTAGGCCGGCAGCGCGAGCCCGGCGGCCAGCGCGGCGAAGAAACCGCCCCGGGTCCGGGCCGCCGCACCGGGCAGCACCACCACGCCGGGTACGTCGGTCATCGCGTCCCGGCGCACGCTGAGCCAGTCCGGCAGTTGATCGTCGTCCCGCTGCGACATCGGTGCCTCCTGACGTCTCGACGGTCGGGGCCGGTCGGGTGGACCGACCGGCCCCGGGTCGGTCAGATCCGGTAGAAGTCGGTGTAGTGGTTGGGCGAGAACCAGGTGGCGCCGGTGCTGCGGTTCACCACGATCCGGTACGCGTCGCGAGCCGCGCCCTGGGTACGCGGGTACACGTCGTACTCGTAGTAGGTGGCGTTGGTGGGCAGTTGACCCTCGTAGTTGTAGAACCGGCCGCCGGCGAAGTTGGACTTGCCGCCGCTCCAGGAATACCAGCCTCGGCTGGTCGGGAAGCCCTTGGCGGACCACCCCGAGCGGGCGGTACGGGCGTCGGCGCAGCGGCTGATGGTGCAGGAGCTGTAGACCGCCGCCGAGGCGGAGTCCGTCAACCGGGGTGCCACCACCGATGGTCCGACCAGTGCGGCGGCGACCATGGCGACGAGCAGGGCGAGGGTGGCGGTACGTCGGCGGATCGCGCCGAGCGTGGCCAGCGGGGACACGAGGGTGGACATGGGCTGCCTCCTGAGCATCCGATCCATCGATCCGCGTCACTGTCGGATCGGACCCAGTCTCACCGTTGTCGGCCCGCCGCAACAGTCCCCAGTGCCCCAACGACTCCACAATGGTTGGTGAACTCGGCGCCGATCGGAAGCAGCACGAGCATCCCGATGCCGACCCACAGGTACGCGTTGGCACCGAGGAGGCCCAGCGGGCCGGACGAGCCGTTGGCGAAGACCCAGACCAGCCCGCTGCACAGCAGCACGTACCCGGCGACCCCGGCGCGCAGGCGACGGCGGACCGTCGCGTCGACCGGCGGCCAGGGCAACGTCGACGCGGCCAGCACCACCAGCCCCGGCACCAGCCACACCAGGTGGTGCACCCAGGTGACCGGGCTGACCAGGCAGGCGGTGACACCGGTCAGCGCGAAGCCGGCCCGCTCGTCGCCCGCGCGTACGGCCCGGCGTACCCGCACCGCCCACACCACCAGCACGGCGACGACCAGCACCAGCCACAGCCGCCGGTCCGGGTGCGCCGGGTCGAGCCGGGCGACCAGGCCGAGCAGCGACTGGTTCGACACGTACGACAGCTCACCGACCCGGCCGGTGTCCCACAGCGCCTCGGTGAAGAAGGTCCGGGTGGCGTCCGGGGCGACCGCCGCGGCGAGCACGGTCGCGCCGACGGCGGTGCCGATGGCCGTGGCGGCTGCCCGCCAGCGGCCGGTGACCAGCAGGTACCCGATGAAGATCGCCGGCGTGAGCTTGACCGCCGCGGCCAGCCCAGCCCCGACGCCGGCCAGTGGGCTGCCCCGCTCCAGCAGCCAGAGATCCAGGTAGACCAGCGCCACCAGCAGCAGGTTGACCTGGCCGAAGCTCACCGTGTCCCGCACCGGGTTCAGGCCGGCCAGCAGGCAACAGGCCAGCGCGAGGGCGTACCAGCGGCTCCACCCGTACCGCCGGGCCAGCGGGTCCACCAGCAGGTGCAGCAGGAACGCCACGGCCAGCGCGGTGAGCAGCAGGTTCGCCACGATCGTCGGGTACCACGCGAGTGCCGCCATCGGCAGCATGCTGACCGCCGCGAACGGTGGATAGGTGAAGCCGTAGCCGTTCCCGGTGGTCCACTGGTAGAGGTCGCCGCCGCGTACCCAGTGCCCGACCGCGCCGTGGTAGACCCCGACGTCGAACCAGCCCCGGTGCCCGGGCAGCACCGCGATCGCCACCGCGAGCACGGTCACCAGCGCGGCCATGGCCAGTACCCGCCGGCGCGTCGTCGATCGCCGCTGTGCCGGTGGGATCAGCACGGCGCTCATGGGGCCACCCGCACGGGTGCCGACGGCAGCAGCAGGCGCAGCGAGCCGACCGCGAGCAGCCCGACCAGCACCCCGGTCGCGGCGAGCACCACCTGCGCCGCGTCCGGGCCGAAGCCGCTGGGCAGCGCCACGAACGCGAGCACCACCGCGCCCAGCGCCGCCGCGGGCCGGGCCCGCCCGTGCGGCGCCGCCGCCGCGATCAGCACCAGACCCCACAGCGCGTACCAGGGCCGGGTCGCCGGGCCGAGCAGCGCCACCGCCACCAGCACCAGACCCAGCGCGTACGCCGGGCCGAGCCGTCGCCGGTGCCACCAGGCGGCGACCGCGACGGCCAGCGCGGCGGCCACGCCCAGCCCGAGGCAGAGCCGCATCGGAGCGTCGCCCACGTGCAGGTCGAGCCGGCCGGCGGTACGCAGCGCCACCCGGCCCAGCGCGCTGGAGATCGACCAGCTGTGCCGGTACACCGGCGTGCCCAGTGCGCCGATCCACCCGTACCCGATGCCGGTGACCCAGCTGACCACGGCGGCGGTGCCCACCGCGACGCCGCCGGTGCGCGCCACCGAGGCCGGTAGCCCGCGGTGCCGCGCGGCGAGCGAGACGACGACCAGCAGCCCCACCACCGCCGGCACCTTGACCAGCGCGGCGAGGGTCACCAGCACGGTGGCCACGCCGTAGCGGCGCTCGAAGGCGAGGCTGAGCCCCGCCACCAGCAGCCCCAGCATCACCGCGTCGTTGTGCGCGCCGGCGACCAGGTGCAAGGGCACCAGGGGGTTGAGCACGCCCAACCAGAGCGCGGCGGCGGGGTCGACGCCGCAGTGCCGGGCGAGGCGGGGCAGGTACGCCACCAGCAGCCCCACCCCGGCGAGCGCCACCAACCGCAGCCCGAGTACGCCCAGCACCAGCTTGCCGCCGGTCACCGCGGAGACCACCGCCGCCATCGCGACGAACACCGGCCCGTACGGCGCGGGGGTCTGCTGCCACATCTGCGGCACCTCGGCGGCCAGTCCCCCGCCCAGTTGAGCCACACCGTGCCGGTACACGTCGATGTCGGCGAGCACCATCGCGCCCTGCGCGAGATAGCTGTAGGCGTCCCGGCTGAACAGCGGGGGCCCCACCAGCAACGGTGCGGCCCAGCAGGCGAGGGTGAGCGCGGCCGAGCGCCAGACCCGCGGGTCGCCCACCGGCGTGGAGACGGGGTGCCCGACCTGCGCCGCTGCTACCCGCAGCGCGGAGACGGGGTGCCCGACGTCGGCCGCCGCTACCCGCGGCGCGGGGACGGGGTGCCCGACCTGCGTCTCAACGGCTGGCGGGGCCGGGCGCAGGTGCCGGCCCGCCCACCACCAGGCGACGGCGAGCAGGGTCAGCCCGGCGTACCCGCAGAGCAGCCCCGGCCCGGCGAGCTGCCGCAGCGCCGTCCACCAGGCGGTGTGCGCGCCGACCGGAAGCGCGCCGGCGGCCAGGCCGGCACCGGCCAGCAGCGCGGCGCCGGCTCCGCCGAGCAGCCGGTATCCGACGACGGTCGACAGTGTGCGCACCCGGGCAGGATGTCGCCCCAGCCTGACCTGCTCGCGACCGCGCGACGAGCACCAGGCGACGACGCGGTGTCGCGGCGGCGTCTCTCGTGGCGCGCGTTTCTCGCGGCGGCGTCTCTCGTGGCGGCGTCTCTCGTGGCGGCGTTTCTCGTGGCGGCGTTTCTCGTGGCGGCGTGGCGGCGAGCAGATCGTTGACCGGTTGTTAGCGTGATATTTCGGATACGTGAGAAGGGAGCGCGGCATGACGGACGCCCCCGACAGCAGGCCGAAGCCTGGACAACAGTGGCGGCACCGGGGCCTGCGCGGGCTGGTCATCACCCGGCGGGTGAGCGTCCGCGGCTGGCGCCTGTTGGCGCGAAGCTGGGATCGCCTGGTCGCGGCGCTGCAGAACGAGGAGCCGGTGGGGCTGGCCGCCGCGACGTCCCAGGCCGGCCCGCTCGTCGAACAACGCGACGCCCCCGGGCTGATCGCGGTGCCCGCCCGCGGGTACGTGTACTCCTTCTACATCCGCGCCACGTTCGCCTGGTCGTCGGCGGCGAACCTGCGGGCCGAGGTGCTGAGCTGGTACGCGCAGTACTACCTGCCGCACGCGATCCAGCGGCTGACCCGGATCGCGGCAGACGCCGCCCGGGAGTTGCCGCCGTACCGGGCAGCGGACCTGGAACTGGCGGTGCAGCGGGCGCTCGCCGAGGACACGTGGCGCTACCAGCGCGGCGAGATCGTCATCACCTGCCAGCCCGACGCCGCCGTCCGCCTCGACGAGCGGATCAAGCCAACGCTCCAGCCGCACGTCGACCGGCTGGTGCAGCTGGAGTACCAGTTCGAGGAGCACCTGCGGCAGGCCCGGTACGCCGAACAACTGAGCCAGCGGTGGGCAACCCTCCTGGACGAGCACCTGGACGCGAACGCCCGCCAGGACGTCGCGAACGCCCGCCAGGAGATGCTCACCGCCCAGCGCAACGCCACCCGCTGGATCAACGAACTCCTCCGCCACCACAGCGACCCGTCGTCCCCATCCCCATCCCCATCTCCGTCGCTGTCCCCCATCCCGCCCCAGCCCAGCCCGGTCCCGCCGCGCTGAGTCCGCCCCGATTTCATGAGCACTTTGTCGTCAGTAGTTGTCTACGCCTTCTGACAACTACTGACGACAAAGTGCTCATGGAGGGGTTCGAAGGGTGCGGCGGGTGGCGAGGATGGCGAGGGTTTCGCGCCGGACCTGGGCGGGGTCCGCCAACAGGCGGCGGTGGCTGAAGCGGACCACCAGGATGCCCAGGGTGGCCAACAGTGCGTCGCGCCGTAGGTCGATCTCGCGCTCGGAGGGGTCTCCGTGACTGGTTGCGCCGTCCAGCTCGATGTTGACCCGTTCCGCCTCGGCGAACAGGTCCAGGTAGCTGGTCCGGGCTCCCACCCGTACCCGCGCCTGGCGGGTGAATGCCGGCATACCGGGGCCGGTGAAGACGTGGTCGTGGCCCCAGATCTCCAACGGACTGCGGCAGCCGGCAGCGAGTCGGTCCACCAGCTCGCGCAGCGCCGTACGCTCGGTCAGCTGCGGCACCTCGGCAACGGCGGCGATCAACCGCTGCGGGGTGGTCAGCCGATCGTTGACCGCCCGAATCAGCGGTGCCGGCCGGTCCGCTGGCGGTAGCAGCGGCCAGCAGTCCACCAGCGTCCGTTCCAGTCGGGTCACCGGCATCGCACTCCGAACAACCACCTGCGGTGGCTCGGCGGCGAACGCCGGACGGTGACGTACCACGAGGTGCGGTCGGCTGCACAGACCCGACGCGATCGGCACGTCCAGGTGCACCGGCTCCTCCAGCCGCTGCCGGCGTAGACCCCACACGTCGAGTGCCGTCAGCCGGCTCAGAGCCCCGCGCCCACCCCCGTACGCCAGCGCCGCCCGACGGGCCAACTCCGGCTGGACCCGGGCCAGGGCCGGGAAGTCGGGGTTCCGCTCCGACACCAACGCGGCGTCAACGTAGACCTCCGGAAGCAGCCGAACCAGCCGACCAGCCCGGCGGGAGGCCTGGATCGTCCAGGCCGGTGCCACCCGCAACACGTCCCGCCGGGTGACGAGCCCACCGCTCTGCCCGAGCAGGGCTTCCAGGGTCGCGTCCACGCGCCCCACCGTGCCCCGACCACCGATTGAATGCCGCCCCTGCCGGGGCAGCTGTGGACGGTGCAGGCACCTGTGGACGCCGCCGCACATGCCACCACCATGTGGTAAGCGCTGAGGCGCTCGCGGCAATGCCGAGCCGCTGGCCATCGGCGGACCCCGCGTTGACAACCCCGTCTCTCGCGAGCGACCGCCGTCGGAGATGTGTGCAGGTGCAATCGTCAGATTCTCGGACGCGCATCCTCGATCCGCCCCGCTTTCACGTACGCAAGGAAGCCGGCCTGCTCGGTGCGACCAAGGGCAGCGAACGCGGAGTAGGCACTCGCCCGTGCGTGCGCAGTTTCAGCGGCCAGCAGACCGATGATCGCTGCCCAGGCAAGCGAGACCAGGTGAAATGCGCTGTCCTCGCGCAGAGCGGGGAGCCGACTCAGCTGATCAAGCCGGGTTGCGGCATCGTCGTCCGATCGCGCGCGGTCGACCAGTTCGAAGACCGCCTTGCCCCGGTACGGGCCACCGCTCGCGGCCAGGTCCGCCAACCCCTCGTTGGTCATCTCCCGCACCGGTGGAACCGGGAGGCTGGGCGGCGGAGGCGCGGTCATGGTTCAACTCCGAAAATTCTCGAATACTCGTCGCGGATAGCTTGTTTCAGGCGCTCGACTGACTCGTGATCGATGCAATGCCTTTCCGAGTGGGCTCGCGCAGCTGGCTGGTGCTCAAGCGGCACTTCCGCGTTGCGGTCGGCCATCGGTCGCGGCATCTCGGCTGTTCCGAGGACGAGCGCGGGGGGCCGGCCGCAGAAGCTTTCCGGAGCCCGCGCCCTAGCCCCTCGACGGCGTCTCGATGTCGGAGCAGCGACGTACCCGTGCTGGATCTGATTGTCCGGCCACGGGAGAGTCAACAGAATCTCGTCGGGCAGAGCCAGCCTGGCACGTTGACGTCATCGTCCCCGTCATTGTTCCGAGGCACGGAGGGAAGGCGTCCGCCGCTGTTCCCCTGCCCGCTGATCTTGGGCGCGTCCTTCACCGTCACGACGATAAGGCGACCGGGTCGGAGAACCTGACCGGCGGCCGGGATGCCGTCCACCACGACCGAACCCGATTCGTACGCCATCTTCAGCCCGGCCCGGGCCCTGGTCTCCTCGGCCGGCTCCCAACCGTCGATGGTGTACTTGTCGTTGGGCTCGGTCGCGGACTTCGGTGCCTGGCCCTTGGCGTACCGGTAGAGGACAAGCTCGCTCATTCCGGCGAGCACCCCGTTGTTGCTCGACAGAGAGCCGGCCGGCATGCCCTTGGGTAGGCGCGGCATCTTCGGGTGTGCGGCGAACCAGGCGGCCTCCTCGTTCTTGAGCACCAGCACCGTGACTTCCGAGCCCCGCGCGACCGGCGTGCCGGCGGGCGGTTCCATCGCGACGACGAGCCAGTTCTTCTCGACGAGGACATGCCGGTCGAGCGGTGAGGCGTCCCGGACCGTCGAGCGCAGGCCGACGCCGCCGATCAGCTCGGTCGCGGCGTAAGGCTTGTTGCCGACCGCGTAGGGAACGGTGGGTGGCACCAGAGTGGATGGGGCCACCGACGGTGAGCGAGACGGAGCCGGCGAGGCGGCCATCGACGACGTCGATGCCGATACGCCGTCCTGCCTCGCGAAGACGGCGGGATAGAAGGCGGCGCCGAACGCGACGGAGGCGAGGGCGACAACCGCACCGCCGACCGCCTTGCCGTTCGAGGGTCCCTCTTCACTGCCTCGGCGCACGACCCAGGTCGCCACCACCCACAGTCCCCACACCGCGCCGACAATCGGTGCAAGGAGCAACGCCAGCGCCACCACCGCGATTGCTCCGAGCACCGTCCCGGCACCCTTGTTCTTAGCCACGAGACTGCGCCCCTCCTGACTGGCCCCGACGTCGGATTCAACCGACTGCCCATAAGATCATCTCGCCGTCGTACGCGAAAGGCACCAGCCTTCATCTGAACGCAGCACCTTCCACACCCCCGGTCGCGTAGTTTGCGTAGTCATGGCCACGACCGCCGACGTCCGGCACGACCTCGCCAGCCTCGCCGACCCGCGTCGGGCGGAGGCGTCGAGCCGGTTTCTGCAGATGGGGCCGGGCGGGTACGGCGAGGGCGACCTGGCCATCGGTGTCTCGGTGCCGGACCAGCGTCGGGTGGCCGCCCGGTACTGGCGCGACCTCGCCCTGACCGAGACCGCGGAGCTGCTGAACGACGGCGTGCACGAGGTGAGGTTGACCTCGCTGTTCATCCTGGTGCGCCAGTTCGCCAAGGGCGACGAGGAGCAACGGGGCCGGATCTTCGACCTCGTCCTGGCCAACACCAGCCGCATCAACAACTGGGACCTGGCGGACTCGTCGGCGCCGTACATCGTCGGTCCCTGGCTGCTCGACAAGGACCGCGGCGTCCTGGATCGGCTGGCCACGTCGAACCTGGTGTGGGACCGGCGGATCGCCATCATGGCGACCTTCGCGTTCATCAAGTCCGGCGATTTTGACTGGACCTTCCGGCTCAGTGAGCGGCTCCTGCACGACCCGCATGACCTGGTGCACAAGGCGGTGGGCTGGATGCTGCGCGAGGTCGGCAACCGCGACAGGGCCGCCGAGGAGGAGTTCCTGGCCCGGACCTACCGGGTCATGCCGCGGGTCATGCTGCGGTACGCCATCGAGAAGTTCGAACCGCAGCGACGGAGGGCGTACCTCTCGGGCGTGGCCTGGACGACGACGGACGCCCGCACCGGCGCGCGGTGACGGCCGGACGCGCTCTTCACCTGCCAGGGGATACTGCTGCGGTGACGATCAAGGCCCTCATCTTCGACTTCGACGGTCTGCTGATGGACACGGAGACCACGCTGCTGGAGAGCTGGCGCTGGGAGTGGCGGCGGCACGGCCTGCAGCTCGACCCGACGGGCTTCTTCGCCGACCACGGTGGCGACGCGAACGAGGCGCGTTACACCGCGCTCGAAGCGGCGGTCGGTCGGGCCTACGACCGTACGTCGAGCCACGCGCTGCGGATGGCGCACCGGGCGAAGCTGAATGCGGCGCTGGAGCCGGCACCCGGCATCGTCGCGTGGCTGGATCGGGCCGCCGAGCTGGGGCTACGGCTCGCCGTGGCGAGCAGTTCCCCGATCACACACGTGGGCGCGATGCTGGACCAGGCGGGGCTGCGGGCGCGGTTCGAGGTGCTGGCGACCGGCGAGGAAGTTCCCGCGCACAAGCCCGATCCGGCTGTCTATCTGCTGGCGCTGGATCGACTCGGACTGCCCGCGGATCAGGCGGTCGCGTTCGAGGACACCGCGCACGGCGTGGCGGCGGCGCACGCCTGTGGGCTTCGGTGCGTTGCGGTGCCGAACCCACACGCGGACCACCGCCGTTTCACGGCCGCGGACCTTCTGCTGCCCAGTGCGGCGGATCTGCCCCTGGACGCGCTCCTGGCCAGACTGGATCGGCGCGCGAGCCGTCTCCGCTGACCCTGCGTCGGCGAGTTCCCGCCGGCGGGGCGGCTACGGGCAACCTCCTGGCGCCGGGGCCAGCGGGCAATTCGATGGTCATGAGGCTGTTAGCGGTCTAGCATGGCCCGCCGTGCTCTCAAACGAACAGATAATCGGACAGGCCCTGGATCGGATCGGGGCAGGGTACGTCTTCCCGGAGAAGGTCGCGGACATCGACACCGCGATCCGGCGCCGTCTCGCGGCTGGCGAGTACGAGGGCCTGTACGGGCCGGTGCTCTGCCAGACGGTGACCGCCCACCTTCAGGAGGTGTGCCCGGACAAGCATCTGCGGCTGCTGTGGACGGACCAGCCGCAGTCGCTGGATCCAGCGGACGAGGACGGGGGGCAGGCCGCGTTCCAAGCGCTGCTCAGGACGGAGAACCAGGGGATCCGCCGGGTCGAGCAGTTGGACGGGAACGTCGGGCTCATCGACGTGCGGCGCATCGCGTACGCGGTCGAGGGCGCCGACGCGATCGGCGCGGCCATGCAACTGGTCGCCCTCAGCTCCGCGCTCATCCTGGACTTGCGCGCCTGCGCCGGCGGAGCGCCGGAGGGAGCCGCGATGTGGTGCAGCTACTTCTTCCGCGACGACCAGGTGCACCTCAACGACTTCTACGAACGGTCCACCGGTGCCACACGCCAGTTCTGGACGACCGCGCACCTCCCCGCGCCACGCTATACGGACCGCCCGATCTATGCGCTCACCAGCGCGATGACGTTCTCCGGGGGCGAGGACGTGGCGTACACCCTTCAGGCCCACGGCCGGGCCGTCGTCGTCGGTGAGACGACACGTGGCGGCGCGCACCCGACGGCCCGGCACCCGGTCACCGAACACATCCTCGTGACCGTGCCGACCGCCCGGACCATCAACAGCGTCACCGGCAGCAACTGGGAGGGCGTCGGAGTGGTCCCCGACGTACCCGTCCCGGCAGACCAGGCACTCGACACGGCACTCAAGGCCATCGCGGGCGCGTAGGCGCGGCTGCCGTTCACTCGAATACGGGGCTCGGGTCGACCCGAGCCCCGTGTGGGGGCCGAAACCGGCGGGTGTGGCGTGCCCTAGCGTCGTCCCGATGGGCGATCATCACGGCGATGTCTGGACGCTGCACAGGCGCGACGACGGCGGACTACTCGCTGATCTCGTGGTGACCGGTGGCGACTTCCCATGGCTCAACGCTCGTGTCGAACCGCGGAGAGAACTCGCCGAGGTTCGTCCGCTCTTCGCCGAGGAACTACGGCTGCTCGATGGCATCGACGAGGATGTCGAATCCTGGGAATGCGCGTACGACGCGGTCCGGAACGACGTCACACTTCGGTACCCGAACGGGCAGGACGTTCCTGAATTCCTTCTCCACATCGAGGGTGACGAGGCGTGGTGGCGCTGGAGTGACGAGCCGTTCGACGAGGCGACGCCAACGGGATAGTCGCAAGTCGCCGCTTGGGCGGATCGTCTCCCGGTTTCGTCGGAGCGCCATGCCATGATGCCGCTCACCCCAAGGCGAGGAGCAGAGCGGCATGGCCACGGTGTTCGTTCGGGACGAGACTGCGACCGGCAGGGCGATCGATCGGTGGCCGATAGCGGGCCTGCCGGAGCGCATCTCCGCTCGGGAGCTGGTCCGGTTGCGGGTCCGCGAAGAGGTGGCACGTTTCAACGCCAACCAGCCCGAGCACTTCCGAGGGCTGGTGCAGCCGACCGATACGGAGGCCACGTTGAACGGCTATCGGGTCGCCCGGGGCAGGCGGCTCGACTGGGAGCAACAGGCGGACAAGGCCTGCGCCGCCTTCGCCCGTAACGGGTTCGTGCTGCTGGTCGGTGACCACCAGGTCGAGGACCTCGACGAGGAGATCGACCTGCTCGCCGACCCGGACGTGGCGTTCGTACGGCTCGTTGCGCTGGTGGGTGGCTGACGTGGGTGACTGGACGGATCTGCTTCCCGCCCTGACCGATGCCGAGCGTCGGCAGATCGAGTCTGGTCTCGTTGAGGTCGACGCTCGGATCAGGGCCCTGCTCCCGGACACGACCACCCACACGTACTACTGGGCGTCCGTCGTGACCAGCAAGCCGGCGTGGGCTGTCGTGGAGTCCTGGCCGGTCGAGGACCGTCGTCGTGCCGCCCTGTCCATGCACCTGGAGGCGGCGGCCGGGTCGATTCCCAACGCGCTGAACGATGCGGTGCGGCGTCTCGCCGACCGTGACCTGCCCTGGACGCGGGCGGATCTCCTGTGGTGCCTGGAGGTTGCCGGGCGCGGATACTGCTACCAGAACGGCACCCACCTGGAGCTACCGACGGTGATCGCCCAGCGTTTGGCGCCCGCGGAGCTGGCCGACCTGATACCGGCCCTGTCCGCGCTGCTCACGGAACTGGCCGACGACTACTTCATCGCGGTGGAGCCTCGACGACGCGCCGTCCAGCTGATCGGGCAGGCGCTCGATCATGCCGCCGGTCGCCGCGTGCCGTCCTGGCTGTTGCATGACGGGGACAGCTTCGGGCCCCGGGTCCGCGCCCAGTTGGGTGACATCCTCGCCACGCCGGGCGTGCCGGAGTTGCTGGCGCACTGCGCCTCGCTCGACAAGCCAGCAGCACCGGCGAAATGGCTGCGCCGCCTCGATGAACTCCGCGCGACCGCACGGGATGCTTCCCAGGCGGTTCACGGAATCCTGGAGACGTTTGCCGCCCACGGACGCGCGGTGCACGACGACTCGGACCGCCTCATCCGTGGGCTGGTCTGGGCGTTGTCGCAGGAGGCTGACGACGCGGCGACGGACCTGTTGGCGCGAGTCACCGCGGCCGCGGCGGCGGCACCCCGCCAGTCGTCCGGGTTCCCCCATGCCCAGCGCGCGGCGATCGCGGCGGTGCAGCTGCTCGCAGGGCGCGCCGGAGAGGTTCCGGTGCGGACGTTGGCGAGGCTGGCCGTGACAGTCAAGAACAAGGCTGTGCGGAGCCGGGTCCAGAACGCGCTGGCCCGCCTCGGCGCACTGCGCGGTTGGTCGCTCAGCGAAGTGCTGGAACTCGCCGTCGATGACCACGGGCTCGGTGCCGACGGGTGCCTGCGCGCACAGGTGGGGCCCTACGAGGCGACGATCGACGTTCTCGGCGAGAAGGCACGCCTGACGTTCGCTCGCGACGGCGTCCCGCGCAAGGGCGTCCCGGCCCAGGTCAAGCAGGCGTACGGCGACGAGCTCAAGGCGCTGCGTGGCTTGGTCAAGAGCATCGGTGCGACGTTGGTGGCCGAGCGTCAGCGGGTGGAGGGGCTGCTGTCCGAGGACCGCGTCTGGGCGTACCCGGACTGGGTGTCCCGGCTCCTCGAACACCCGATCACCGGGCCCTACGGTCGACGGCTGCTGTGGGAGACCAGCGCCGACGGAGGCAGCTGGTCGGCGGGCCTGCCCCGGCTCGATGCCGACGGATGGACGCTCGCCGACCTGGATGGCCGCGCCCTTCCCAGCGAGCGGGTCAGGCTGTGGCATCCCATCCGGGCCAGCACGGACGAGGTTCTCGCGTGGCGTGGGCACCTGCTCGCCGCTGGTCTGGCACAGCCGTTCAAGCAGGCCTTTCGAGAGGTCTACCTGCTCACGCCCGCCGAGGAGAAGACGCTCAGCTACTCCAACCGGTTCGCCGCGCACATCCTGCGCTACCGGCAGGCGAATGCGCTGATGCGGGTCCGGGGCTGGCAGGCCGGCTACCTCGGCACCTGGGACGGCGGCTACCACAGCGAGGCCACCAAGCTGTTCGGCGGCGGCGCCTGGCGGGCGTCCTTCGACCACCAACTCGTCGACAACGCCGACCCACAGAGGTACGACGTCCAGTACTGCTCCACCGACCAGGTGCGCTTCGCCCGGCGCGACGGGGCGACCTGGCAGCCGGCGTCGGTCGTGGACGTACCACCGCTGGTCTTCACCGAGGCCATGCGCGACGTGGACCTCTTCGTCGGCGTCACCTCGATCGCCAACGACCCGGAGTGGGCCGATCGCGGCGAGGACCGGTTCCAGGCCTACTGGCGCAGCGCCGTCATCGGCGCGCTGACCCCGTCGGCGGAGGTACGCCGGGACGCGCTGACCCGGCTGCTTCCACGAATGACCATCGCCGATCGGGTGGACCTCTCGGATCGGTTCCTGCACGTGCGCGGCAACCTGCGCAGCTACCGGATACACCTCGGTTCCGGCAACATCATGATGGAGCCCGACGACGCCTACCTGTGCATCGTCCAGGCACGCGACCGCACCGGGCGGCTGCACCTGCCCTTCGATGACGACCCCATGCTGTCCACGATCCTGTCCAAGGCGATCATGCTCGCCGCCGACGACAAGATCACCGACACCACGGTGCTCCGGCAGCTCGCCAGGTGACTCAGTCGGTCGGTAGGAGCGGGCGCATGAAGGTCCGCTCGTACCGCACGACACAGCCCGAGTCGTCGCGGATGCGGTCGGCCGCGACGAACTCGGGGTCCGTGCCGAACTGTGCGCGGTACCGCTCGTAGGCGGCCAGGCTCTCGAAGCTGAACAACGCTTCCGCCTGGTCGCTGGCGCCTTCGGCGGGCAGGAAGTAGCCGTGGTGCACGACGCAGGTGATCATCACACCACCAGAGGCGTCCGTGCTCACCTTGTCGGACCAGCAGCGCGGTTCGCGAGAGCGGCAGGTCGGGGCAGCAACTCAACGACCGTACTGGCGGGAACGGCGGGTGGATCTCCGACGTGTGGGCGGTTGGGATCGGGCCAGGCTGTCCAGGCTCGGCACCGACCGATCGAGGTCGGCC
This sequence comes from Micromonospora vulcania, assembly GCF_042658605.1. NCBI lineage: Bacteria > Bacillati > Actinomycetota > Actinomycetes > Micromonosporales > Micromonosporaceae > Micromonospora > Micromonospora vulcania. The sequence goes on from NZ_JBHSQS010000016.1 coordinate 77,895, forward strand.
TGGGTGAGGACGGGGCGTTCGAGCCGGGTCGACAGCCAACGGCGCTGATAGTCGTTCAGGTCGTTGACGAACACCACCACGTCAACGTCCTTGTTGGAGCAGGTCGCGACGATCTCCTCCAACTTTCCCCGACCGATGAGGAAGCGTCGCGACAACGGGGTCGTCATCAGCCGGACGCCGCCGTCGGAGACGCCCCTGCGTTGCGTGAAACGGTCCAGGACCCGTCCCCCCAGCGCCATCACCCGCGCCTCCAGTGCATCGAGGCGTTCCTGGTGGTCGCGGTCCTTCGCGGAGAACAAGCCCACCAGGACCACGGAGCGCACGGCAGTCACGTGAACCAGCATCCCCGACCGCGGCCATGTTCGGAGGCCGGTGGTCGTCGGACCGCATACATCAGTCCGCGCCGGCGGACGGTAGCCTCGGGCCTCGTGAGTTGGCTGCCTGATGTGGGAGATCTTCGGCCCGGCCTGGGCGTGGCCCCCGGCGACGATGACCTACGAAGAGGACCGCATCGACCTGCTGCGGCACGAGAGGGAGATCGCCGCGCACGTGTCGTTCAACTATGCGCTGCTGAACGCGGAGGAGACGGCGCTGCTCGGCTGCGTCTACGTCGACCCGCCCGAGCGCACCGGCTCGGACGGCGAGATCTCCTGGTGGGTCGTCGACGACCTGGTCGGCAGTGACGTCGAGCGCGCCCTCGACGCGCTGGTGCCGCAGTGGATCGCCACCGATTGGCCCTTCCGGCAGCCCCGTTACCTGGGCCGTGACATCACCTGGCAGGAGTGGCTCGCGCTTCCGCGCGTCTCGTGATCCGTGCGAGGTGGTGCCCGGATCGGGGCGGGCCGATGGTAGGCATTGCTCATGGCCTATTTCGAGGACCTGACGCCGTACACCTATTTTGAGCCGGACGACCGGAACGGCCGGTGGGCACCCGACGAGCCGTGGCCGGACGTGCCCCTGCTCAACGTCGGGTGGCTGGACTCCTCGCATCCGTTCGTGACGGGCGTCGCCCCGGACGGGTTGCTGCCCGCACTGACGGAGCTGGCCACGGTCCGAGTCTGCCAAACGCGCGGCTACCACTACTGCGAACTCTGCGTCCGGGACCTGGGCGACGACGCCAGAGATGCCGTTCGGCAGGGCCTGATCGCCCGCGAGAGCGCTGAGTTCCGGGTACGGGGCCGAGACGTCGTGTACGCCGCACCGCAGCTGATGACCCACTACGTGGCCGCTCACGAGTACCTGCCACCACCCGAGTTCTGTGCGGCCGCTGTGGCGCGGACGAGTTGAACCAGCTCGGCAGGGGCCTAATCCGGTACGCGCCGAACAGCCAGGAACAGCCCGGCCAGCCCGGGTAGCCGCGTACGCCACTCGGTTGCGTCGTGCAGGTCCCAGCGCTCCTCCTCGGGCTCCGGACCGTCGGCCTGCGGAGCGGGTCCAACCTCGACGGCCTCCCAGAACGCGTCGGAGTCGCCGGTGCGCCGCTCGTACGCCTTCTGCGCCGCGAACAGGAGCTCCTCGTCGCCGATCCAGAGTTTGTCGTCGGCCGATGCGGCGATCTCCGCCACGGCGGGGTTCCCGGCGAGGGTGTCGGGATCGGTGGCGACGGCTTCGAAGGCCCCGCGACCGAGGCCGACCAGCCCGGCGCGGAAGTCGGAGAAGCCGTCGTCGGAGAGGAAACCGTGCTCGATGATCCAGCACGCCGCCGCGACGTCCCAGGTGTCGATGCCGTCGATCACGTCGCTGAGCACCCGGTCGAACGCGACGATCTCCGGCAGGGTGAGGCGCGCCAACTCCGTCACCAGTGCCTCGGCGACCTCACTCGGCTGGCCGTCGTCCTTCGCCCTGTCCGCTGCTGGACCGGCCGCTCCTCGGGCCCGCTCCACGATTTCCCAAAAGCCATTCACGTCCACGGCCGACAGCATCCACCATCGCTGTGACACTTCACGTCGCTCGGCGCGGGACGCCTCGTTCGTACTCGCGATCGGGGTTACCGACCGCGCGGCGGACGGTGCGCGCCGCGCCGGGAATCGGCGCGCACCGTTGGCCGACCGTCCGCGTCAGCGGGGCGGCATGTCCCGGCGGGACGGGAACGGGGTGCCGGGCGTGCCGAGGGTGGAGCGGGCGCGCAGCCCGACCGGGTCCGGCGCGGCGGCGGGGGCCGGCGCGACCGGCTCCGGGATCCGCCGCCCGTCCAGGTACGCGGCAGCCGCCCGATCGTCGGCGGTGGGCGCGGCGAGCAGGGCGTAGACCAGACCGACCACCCCGAAAATCACCGCCAGCACGATCGGCACCAGCAGCGTGGTCACCCCGGCCCCGGACACGTCCTCCTGGCCCTCGTGCGGGTGCACCGAGAGAGCGCTCATGCCGGTGAAGTGCATGCCGTTCACGGCGACGCCCATGACCAGCGCGGAGACGACGATCGCCAGCGGCCGGCGGACGGTCATCGCGAGCCACAGCGCCACGGTGGCCGCCACGATCGCGATGACCACCGACAGCACCACCCGGGTGCCGTCGTAGCCGAGGCTGCCCTTGAGGCGCATCGCCGCCATCCCGGTGTAGTGCATGGCGGCCACGCCGACACCGGTGAAGATCCCACCGCCGACGAGCCGTACCGGATTGAGCCGACCGGTGCCCACGATGGCCAGGCCGATGCCGACCGCCACCACGGCGATGACCGTGCTGGCGGCGGTGAGCGGCACGTCGTACCGGATCCGGGTGCCCTGCACGGCGAAGCCGAGCATGGCCATGAAGTGCATCGCCCAGATGGCGGTGCCCCCGAGGGCCCAGGCGGACAGCAGCCCCCACAGGGCGCGCTGGCCGGCGCTGCCGGCGATACGGATACGCCCGGCGCAGACCAGCCCGAGGATCGAGCCGAGCACGGACAGCGCGTAGCTCAACGCGGGTGTGATCCACCCGTACTCAAAGTGATTGATCTCCGCCACAGCGGCCTTCCCCCCCATTGGTTACCGGCGCGTAAAGCTTGCGTCCGGGCAATGATCGAGGGTGTCCCGGACAGGCGTGACAGCACCCCCCTTCAATCCGAGGGGTGCTGTCACAGTGACTGTCCGGCGCGGTGGTCTATGACCGAAAGTGATGATCAGGCGGTGGTGTGGTACGCCAGCACGCCCCGGTTGATCGCGCCGATCGCCTGCCGGGCGGTGGAACGCAGCTCCGCAGATGCGCCCCCGGAATCGGCCAGCTGGCCGAGCAGGTCGACCACCTGCCGCGCCCACCGGACGAAGTCACCGGCCGGCATCTCGCCGTCGATCTCGTGACCGCTACCGAGCACCTTGGACAACGCCTCGCCCCGCGCCCACCGAAAGACCGGCCAGGCGAAGCCGAGGTCCGGCTCCCGGGTCGCCGTCAGGCCCCGCGCCGCCTCGTCGGCCTCGATCTCGCCCCACAGTTTCAGCGTCTCGTCCACCGCGTCGGCCACCGGCCCGCGCGGCAGCGACGCCCGCTCGTCGACGTCGCGGCGCGCCTCGAAGACCACCACCGACACGGCGGCGGCCAACTCGGACGGGGACAGCCCGTCCCACACCCCCCGGCGCAGGCACTCGGCGACGAGCAGGTCGGCTTCGGTCCAGATCCGGCCGAGCATCCGGCCGGCGTCGGTCACCGCACCATCGCGGGCGAGGTAGCCGCGGTCGGTCAGCAGCGCGACGATCCGGTCGAAGGTCCGAGCCAGTGACCCGGTACGCCCCGAGACCCGCTCGCGCAGTTCCTCGGTGTCGCCCTCCAACCGCCGGCGACGCTCCGCCCAGCGGGCGTGGTCCTCCCGCTCGGGGCAGTTGTGGCACGGGTGCCGGCGCAGCTCGGACCGCAGCTGGGTGAGCCGGTGGTCCTCGCCGGCCGCCTGCCGGGAACGGCCACCGCGCCGCCCGCCGTGCCGGTCCAACCCCGTGCCGCTGACCTCGGCCGCGAGATCCCGACGGGCGGCCGGCGAACGGTGGTTGAAGTGCTTGGGCACCCGGATACGGGCCAACACCTCGGCCGGGGTGTTGAAGTCGCCGGGGCTGACCCGCCCGGCCCAGCGGTCCTGGGTGAGCACCAACGGCCGGGGCTCACCAAACCCGCCGGTCGCCGGGTCCAGCACCACGGCCAACCCGGCCCGACGGCCCGACGGCACCCGGATCACGTCGCCCACCCGAAGTCGCTCCAGCGAGGCCACCGCGGCGGCCTTGCGCTGCGTCTGCCCCTGCCGGGCAATGGCCTTCTCCCGGTCGGCGATCGCCACCCGCAGCGCGAAGTACTCGTCGAAGTCGCCGTGGTGGCAGGCGGCCTCCGCGCCGTACGCCTCGATGGTTTCGGTGTTGCGCTGCACCTGCCGGGCCAGGCCGACCACCGAGCGGTCCGCCTGGAACTGCGCGAACGACGACTCCAGCAGGGCCCGGGCCGGCTCCGCGCCGACCGTGCCCACCAGGTTGACCGCCATGTTGTACGAGGGCCGGAAGCTGGAGCGCAGCGGGTAGGTGCGGGTGGAGGCGAGCCCGGCCACGTGCCGCGGGTCGGTCTCCGGGGACCACACCACCACCGCGTGGCCCTCCACGTCGATGCCGCGCCGGCCGGCCCGGCCGGTGAGCTGGGTGTACTCCCCCGGGGTCAGGTCGACGTGCGCCTCGCCGTTGTACTTGACGAGCCGCTCCAGCACGACGCAACGGGCCGGCATGTTGATGCCCAGCGCGAGGGTCTCGGTGGCGAACACCGCCTTGACCAGGCCCCGGACGAACAGCTCCTCGACGACCTCCTTGAACACCGGCAACATGCCGGCGTGGTGGGCGGCCAGGCCGCGCTCCAGCCCGTCGAGCCACTCCCAGTAGCCCAGCACCGACAGGTCCTCGCCCGGAATGGCGGTGACCCGGGACTCGACCACCCGGCGGATCTCGGTGCGCTCCTCGGGCGAGGTGAGCCGCAGACCGGCGGCGAGGCACTGCTGCACGGCGGCGGCGCAGCCGGCCCGGCTGAAGATGAACAGGATCGCCGGCAGCAGGCCCTCCCGGTCCAGCCGGTCGACGATGTCCGGGCGCATCGGCCCGCGCCAGCGGGGGCCGCGTCGGCCGACACCCGGGCCGGCGCCGCGCCCCTCGCCCAGCTCCAGCCGACGCGTCTGCTCGCGGGTGTAGCGCAGCAGCTCCGGGTGCACGTCGTGCTTGCGGGCGGCGTCGGCGTCGTGGAACAGGTCGAACATCCGCTTGCCGACCAGCATGTGCTGCCACAGCGGCACCGGCCGGTGCTCGCTGACCACCACCGCGGTCTCGCCACGCACGGTGACCAGCCAGTCGGCGAACTCCTCGGCGTTGGAGACGGTCGCCGACAACGAGACCAGCGTGACCGAGGCGGGCAGGTGGATGATCACCTCTTCCCACACCCCGCCACGGAAGCGGTCGGCGAGGTAGTGCACCTCGTCCATGACCACGTAGGCCAGCCCCTGCAACGTGCTGGAACCGGCATAGAGCATGTTGCGCAGCACCTCGGTGGTCATCACCACCACCGGCGCGTCGCCGTTGATCGCGTTGTCCCCGGTGAGCAGACCAACCTGCTCGGCGCCGTACCGGGCGACCAGGTCGTGGTACTTCTGGTTGGAGAGCGCCTTGATCGGGGTGGTGTAGAAACACTTGCGCCGGGCCGGGGGCGTGGCCGGGTCGTCGGCCGCCGCCGGCTGGTCGGGCCGTCCGCGCAACGCCAGGTGTACGGCGAACTCGCCGACCGCCGTCTTTCCGGCGCCGGTGGGGGCGCAGACCAGCACGCCGCTGCCCCGCTCCAACGACTGGCACGCCTCGCGCTGGAAGTCGTCGAGGTCGAAGCCCAGGTCACGGGCGAATTCGTCCAGCGCCGGGAACTCGGAGGCCTGCGCGGCCCGGCGGCGGTCCGCGGCGTACCGCTCGGCGGGGCTCGACATGGCACCAAGATTAGTGCGTGCCTGGACACGGCACCCCACAAGGCCGTCCGGGAGGGCCGTCGGCGGCGGTCGGTAGGGTGCACGGCGTGCCGGACCATGTCGAAACCCCCCAGACTCGTTCGCCGGGCAGCGCCGAGGACGTCGCCGCTCCCCGGGCGTCCCGCCGGCCCGTCAAGGCGGTGCTCTTCGACTTCCACGGCACCCTGGCGCAGGTGGAGGAACCCCGCCGGTGGGTGCAGACGGCCGCGGCGGCCTGCGGGGTCACCCTGGACCGGGTCCGGGCCACCTCGCTGGCCGACCGGCTGTTGACCGCCGGACGCGCCGGCGGCCCGCTGCCGGCCCGGGTACCGCCCCGGCTGGCCGAGCTGTGGGCCGACCGGGACCTCTACGCGCACGCCCACCGGGGCGCCTACACGGGGCTGGCCGAGACCGTCGACGCCGGCATCGAGGGGTTCGCCGACGCGCTGTACGAGCGGCTGCTGGTCGCCGACGGCTGGGTGCCGTACCCGGACACCGCGCCCACCCTCGCCGCGCTGCGCGACGCCGGGGTACGGGTGGCGGTGGTCAGCAACATCGGCTTCGACCTGCGGCCGCTCTTCGACGCCTGGGGCCTGACCGGGCTGATCGACGCGTTCGTGCTCTCCTACGAGGTGGGGCGGTGCAAGCCCGACCCGGCGATCTTCCTGCGCGCCTGCGGGCTGCTCGGCGTGGACCCGGAACAGACGCTGATGGTCGGCGACACGCCGGCCGACGCGGGCGCGGTGCGCGCCGGCTGCGCGGTGCTGGTGCTGCCGGCCGCCGACCCGGGCCGGGACAACGGGCTCGGTGCCGTCCTGGACCTGGCCCTGCCGGCCTGACCGTCAGACCGGGATGTGAATCACCGGTAGATCGCCATCGCCTCAGCCACGCCCTGCTCGGTTTGGTGGACCGCCGCAGGGCAGCCGGAGCAGACCGCATAACGTCGTGCCCGTGACAGAGACCCTGCTGCCCGAGCCACGAGCCGCCGACGCGCCGGCCGCCCCGCGCGGAGGTGTCGCTGCCGTGGGGCTGGTGCTCGGCGGGGCCCTGTCGGTGCAGTTCGGCTCCGCCGTGGCCGCGCTGCTCTTTTCGCGTACCGGGGTGGCCGGCGCGGTGACCCTGCGGCTGACCATCTCGGCGGTGCTGCTGCTCGTCGTGTGCCGGCCTCGACTGCGCGGTCACGACCGGTCCGCCTGGATGGCGGCGGGCGCGTTCGGGCTGGCGTTGGCCGGCATGAACTCGCTGTTCTACCAGGCCATCGAACGGATCCCGCTGGGCCCGGCGGTGACGCTGGAGGTGCTCGGCCCGCTGGCACTGTCGGTGTTCACCGCCCGCCGGCTCGGCAGTTGGTGCTGGGCGGGGCTGGCGCTGGCCGGGGTGGCGCTGCTCGGTCAGGGCGGCTTCGACCGGCTCAACCCGTCCGGGGTGGCCTTCGCGTTCGGCGCGGGGGCGATGTGGGCCGCGTACATCGTGCTGAGCGCCCGGGTCGGCGGCCGGTTCCCGGGCGCGGACGGCCTGGCCCTGGCGTTGACCCTCGCCGCGCTGGTCACCCTCCCCCTGGGCATCCTCGACGGCGGCCCGGTGCTGCTCGAACCGGAGGTGCTGGCGCTCGGCACGGCCCTCGCGGTACTCGCCTCCGGGCTGCCGTACACCCTGGAGCTGCTGGCGTTGCGCCGGATGCCCACCGCCACCTTCGCGGTGTTGATGAGCCTCGGCCCGGCCATCGCCACGCTGGCCGGTTGGCTGGTGCTGCACCAGGCGCTGACCGTGCTGGAGTGCGTGGCCATCGCACTGGTCATCGCGGCCAGCATCGGCGCGGTACGGGTCAGCGCAAGAGCCGCAGCGCGCCCGGCACGGCGCTGATCGTCACCGGCAGGTCCAGCGAACGCTCCCCGTCGGCGTACGTGGTGATGCCCTCGGCGGTCAGCTCCACCGTTCGGGCCCGGTAGCTGCTCACCAACGGGTGACTGATGTGGGTGCCCTGGTAGATGCGCGGCTTGACCCGGATCAGGGTGCGCCGGTTGACCCGGCCGGCCACCACCACGTCGAGCAGCCCGTCGGTCGGGTCGGCGTCCGGGCAGATCCGCATTCCGCCGCCGTACGTCGGGCAGTTGCCCACCGCCACCAGCACCGCGTCCAGCTCGTGCGGCACCCCGTCCAGCCGCAGGGTGTAGCGGCGGGGCCGGAGCCGGGCCAGCTCGACGAGGATCGCCAGGTCGTACCGGCGAGGGCCGCGCGGCCAGCGCATCCGGTTGGCCCGCTCGTTGCAGATCGCGTCGAAGCCGGCCGCGAGGACCGCGCCGTACCAGCGCTCGGTGCCGTCCGTGCCGGTCATCCGGGCCAGGTCCACCGGGTGGGTCCGGCCGGCGCGCAACGCGTCGGCGATCATCGCCACCGCGGCGAGGGAGTCGGCCGGGAAGCCGGTGTCGAGGGCGAAGTCGTTGCCGGTGCCCGCCGGCACCGGGCCGAACGGCACGTCGGTGCCCGCGACGGCCTGCATCGCCCGGTGTACGGTGCCGTCCCCGCCGATCGCGACCAGCGCGGCGACACCGTCGGCGACCGCCGCGTGGCAGGCCGACTCCGCCTCGTCCGGGCTGGACGCGGGCAGCAGCCGGACCGGTCGGCCGGCGGCGGCAAGCCCGTCCAGCAGTTGGGGCAGCAGGCCCCGGTAGCGGCCCCGGCCGGCGGTCGGGTTGACCAGCACGGCGATCGGGCCGGACAGGTGAGCGTCTGCGGTCACGGGCAGCACCGTACCGGTCGGACACCCGCCGTTCACCGGGGGCGGACGACGTCACGAGCGGTCCCGGAACCGGTGCGATCGGTGACCGTGAGAGCGGGCTGAACGCGGCGACGCCGCCCCCGGCGAACGGGGACGGCGTCGGCGAACCAGGCGGCGCGGGGCCGTCAGGTCATGTCGTCGTAGCGACGGTCGATCGGGGCCGGCTTGGCGATCGGCTCGGGTACGTCGATCGGCGCGGTCGCGTCGACCCGCTGCCCGGCCTCGACCGGCTCCGGGTCGAACTCCAGCGGCGACACCTCGTCGTCGTCGAGACCGGCGTAGACCTCCTTGCCACGCCCGCGTCGCTTGTCGTTGATGAACGCCACCCCGACCGCGACGAAGTAGAGCAGGGAGAGCGAGGCTGCCAGCAGGGTCATCCCGAAGGGACCCGGGTCCGGCGTGGCGATCGCCGCGAAGGCGAAGGAAATGAAGATCACCGCTCGCCACCAGCTCAACAGTCGCCGGGCGCTGGCTACGCCGGTGAAGTTGAGCATCAACAGGATGAGCGGGAACTCGAAGGCGACTCCGAACAACAGGATCATGTTCGTCACGAACGAGATGTAGCGGGTGACCTCCAACTGGGTGGAGAGGCCCGTCACGCCCGCCTCCAACAGGAACGCGAGGCCCTTGTCCACGACGAGGTAAGCCAGGACCGCACCACCCGCGAACAGCGGAGCCGCGATCGCGACGAAGACGTACGCCCACTTGCGCTCGTGTCGGTGCAGCCCGGGCGCGATGAAGGCCCAGAGTTGGTAGAGCCACACCGGCGCGCCAGCGATCAGGCCGATCCAGAGCGCCAACTTCAGCTTCAGGATGAAGCCGTCCGCAGGCGACAACTGAAGGAACGACCGACAGTTGCCGAGTGCGTCGGTGGCATCCGGCAGGCTGCAGTAGGGCTCCTTGAGCAGGTTGAATGCCGGCTGGGCCAGGAAGAAGCCGAGAATCAGGCCAGCAACGATCGCCAGCGACGCGCGGAACAGCCGATCGCGCAGCTCGCGGACGTGCTCGATGAGGGTCATCGAGCCGTCCGCGGCTCGCTCGAAGGTGCTCGGGCCGCGTTTACGGAGTGCGAAGGCCACGGTTATCGGGCCCCTCGGTCAGTTGTCGCGGACGCGGTGCACCGGGTCGACGACCGGCTGCTGCGGCGGGGCCTGGTACGGCGCCTGCTGCGGCTGCCCGGCGTGCGGCGGCAGCGGCTGGTAGCCGGCCTGCGCGTCGGCCTTCTCGGCCAGGTCGCGGTCGTCGTCCTGCAGGCTCTTGGTCTCGGCCTTGATGATCCGCAGCGAGCGGCCCAGCGAGCGGGCCGCGTCGGGGAGCCGCTTCGCACCGAAGAGCAGGACCAGCACAACCACAAGTACGGCGATGTGCCACGGCTTGAGGGCACCCATGGAAAACTCCAGTCGCTCTGTGTGTCCGGGGGTGGTACGCAGCCCATCGTACGTGCGGATCGGCCGGATGCCACCCGCCGGGTGGTGGTGGTCCGGGCCCGGCCGGTGAAGTCTTGACCAACCGCGATGATCCGTCAACCGTCACCGAACGGTCGGCCGCGCAGCCGGCCCAGGCCGGCCGGGCCAGCGCTGTGACGAGGGTCGATCAGCCCCGACGGGCCTTGATCACGGCGAGCCGTCGCTGGGTGGTGTCGAGCTGACGTTGCACGCCCTCGGCACGCTCCTGGAGCGCCTCGGCGGTCTCCCGCAGTTCCTCGGCAGCGGCGGCCCGCCGCTGCAACGCCACCGCGGCACGGCGCAGACCGGGCAGTCGGGCCAGCACCGGGCGCACGGCCAGGGCGAGCACCACGAGCGGGAGCAGCACCACCGCGAGCACGATCCAGATCAGCACGGCGGTCAGCCTACTGGGTACGGCCGGCCACCGCCGGGTCGCCCGACGGCGTGCCCGCCCGATCCGCCAGGTCAGGAGTCGCCGGGTCGGGTACCGGCAGCCGAGGCGCGGTGCTGGGTCCGGGGACCGCGTACGCCGCCAGCGCGGCTGCCGCCGTCGCCCGGACCTGCTCGGCCAACTCGACCGGGGCGACCACGGTGGCGTCCGGGCCGAGGCCGAGCACGAAACGACGGGCCCAGCCCAGATCGGTGACCCGCAGCGAAACCAGCCACTGGTCGCCGTCGCCGGCCTCCACCAGCTCGCACGGATAATATTCGGTGATCCACCGCTCGCTGCGGCCGATCCGCAGGGTGATCAGTGGCAGGTCGGGCGAGGGACGGAAGATGCCCTCGGTGCGGTCGTGCGGGCGGGCCTGCGGCGGCACGGTGGCCGGCTCGGCCAGCTCGGTGATCGCGTCGATCCGATCGGCCCGGAACAGCCGGACCGCCTCCGCGCGACGACACCACGCCTCCACGTACGCCCGACCGCCGACCATCAGCATCCGCAGCGGGTCGATGACGCGTTCGGTCGTCTCGTCCCGCGCGGCCGTGTAGTAGGTGATCCGCAGCGCCCGGCCGCCCTCCACGGCGGCGCGCAGCGCCTCCACCCGGCGGTTGTCCCCGGGCAGCCGGACCGCCACCGGAGCACCGACCAGGTCTCCGGCGTCCTCGATCTTGGCCAGGGCCCGCTCCACGGCCTCCCGGTTGGCCACGCCGGGCGTCTCGGCGAGCATCCGCAGCGCCACCACGAGCGCGAGTGCCTCGTCGGGGGTGAGCCGCAGCGGTCGGTCGATGCCGGCGTCGTAGGTGATGGTCACCCGGTCGCCGTCGAACGCCATGTCGATCAGGTCACCGGGGCCGTACCCGGGCAGCCCGCACACCCAGAGCAGCTCCAGGTCCTCGCGCAGCTGCCGCTCGGTCACGCCCAGGTCGCCGGCCGCCTCGGCGATCTCGATCCCCGGCCGGGCCAGCAGGTAGGGCACCAGGTTGAGCAGTCGGGCCAGCCGGTCGGCGGAGGCCCGGGAGCCGCCACGGGCGGCCGGACGGGTCATCGGGCACCACCGGTGGCGGCCAGGTCGTCGTGCCGGACGGCGATCTCCTTGAGCCGCTGGATGACCGCCTCACGGACCTCCGGTGGATCGAGCACTCGCACGTCCGGACCGTAGCCGACGAGTTGGCCGGCCAGCCCGTCCGGGTCGGCGTAGGGCAGCACCAGCAGGTCACCGTCCCGGCCGGCGGTCACCTGCACCGCCCAGCGGCGCAGCCCGGCGGCCCGACCGGGTGCGGCCAGCACGGTGGCCCGGCCGGTGCGCTCCACCGGCCCGGACCAGCGGGCCACGTGACTGATCAGATCCACGCCGGCCGGCGGCTCGTAACCGCCGGGCGTGCCGGTCACCCGGACCGCCCCCACGACCCGGGACAGGCGGAAGCAGCGGGTCGCCGCGCGGTCCAGGTCGTGACCGACCACGTACCACCGGCCGCGCCAGCAGACCACGCCCCACGGTTGCAGACGGCGGCGGCTGGGCGCGTCCCGGTCGGGCACCCGGTAGTCGAAGCCGACCTCGCGGCGGTCCCGGGCGGCGGCGGTCAACGGCGCGAACGCCGGGTCGACCGTGACCATCGGCTCCAGGCCCAGGGTGGCCTGCGGATCGACGTCCACCCCGGCGGCGCGCAGCTTGGCCAGCCCGGAGGACGCGGCGGCGGCCAGCCCGGCGTGCTGCCACAACCGAGCCGCGATGCCCACCGCGGCGGCCTCGTCCGGCTCGAGCGGGATGTCGGGCAGGGCGTACTCGCGGTGGGCGATCCGGTAGCCGGGCTCGGCGTCGAAGACGCTGGCCGTCCCGGTCTCCAGCGGGACGCCCAGTTCACGCAGCTCGGCCTTGTCCCGTTCGAACTTGCGCTGGAAGGCCTCGTGATCCCGCGCGTCATCGGGATCGTGCTCGTAACCGGGCACGGTCGCGGCGATCTGCGCGGCGGTCAGGAACCGTCGCGTGGACAGCAGGCAGATCACCAGGTTGACCAGGCGTTCGGTGCGGGTCCGCGACACGGGTAGACGCTAGCAGCCGACGCGCCCGGAACACGCACCCGCGCGGGCGTGCCGCACACTTGTTCGGATCGGTGCTGTCCGGGCTACTCGCCCGACGCGTCGGCGGTGACGGCCATAAGGTGACCCTCATGTCGGAAGCGGACGTCAAGACCGAGAGCGAGAGCGTCGGCACGGTGGTCGTCGCGGGTGCGGCCAACCTCGCCATCGCCGTGGCCAAGCTCATCGCCGGGCTGATCTCCGGCTCGGCCGCGATGCTCTCCGAGGCGGCGCACTCGGTCGCCGACACCGCCACCGAGGTGCTGCTCTACCAGGCGATACGCCGGGGCTCGCGCCCGGCGGACACCCGACACCCCTTCGGGTACGGCAAGGAGAGCTACGTCTGGGCGTTCTTCGCCGCCATGTTCACCTTCGTGGCCGGCGCCGGTTTCGCCGTCACCCACGGCGTCACCACGATCCTCGTGCACCAGCACAGCGGCGACTACCTGGTCTCGTACATCGTGCTGGCGGTGTCGTTCGTCATCGAGTCGATCTCGCTGGCCCGGGCCGTACGCCAGGTCCGCCGCGAGTCCAAGCGGTGGCGTACGACGCCTCGGCGGTTCCTGCGCCTGACCGCCGACACCGCCGTCAAGGCGGTCTTCCTGGAGGACAGCGCGGCCCTGATCGGTCTGGTCCTGGCCGCGCTCGGGGTCGGCCTGTCCCAGGCCACCGGCGACGAGGTGTGGGACGGCGTCGCGTCGATCCTGATCGGGTTGCTGCTGCTGGCCGTCGCCGGGATCCTGGCCAGCAACAACCTGTCGCTGCTGGTCGGCCGGGCGGTCCCGGAACGGCTGCGCCGCGAGATCGAGCAGGACCTGGCCAGGCTGCCCGAGGTGGAGCGGATCGACACGCTGCTGACCATGCAGCTCGGCCCGGACGACATCCTGGTCGCCGCGAAGGTCGACTTCCGGGACGAGGCCACCGGCGCGGCCATCGAGGCCACCGCCGACGAGGCCGAACGGCGGCTCACCGGGCGGTACCCGGAGATCCGCTACGTCTTCCTCGACCCCACCCGGTCGCAGCCCGGCGCCGAGGGCCAGGCCCGGCACACCCAGGCCCCGCCGGATCCGGACGCGGGCGGCGAACCCGGGTCGACCTGAGCCCCGCCGGACCACCCGGACGCGGGGTGTCGGGCCCGCGCGGCTAGCGTGCCCGTCATGGTGCGATGGCGGGCGGGGACGGTGGCGGCGCTGCGACGGCAGTGGACCGGGGCGGTGGAGCTGGACGTCGACCTGCCCGACGGCACCCGACTGCGGGCGCTGGCCTACCCCGAGCTGGTCGGCATGCCCGAGCCCGGCGACCGGGTGCTGCTCAACGCCGGAGCGCTGCTGATGGGCCTGGGCACCGGCGGGTACGCCCTGGTCGTGGCCCTGCCGGACCGGCTGCCGCCGGACCCGCCGGCCGCCGGCGACACCCGCGACTCCGGGCACCTGGTGAAGGCCCGCTACACCCCGCTGCAGCCGATCCTGCTCGGCGTCGACGAGGAGGCGTCCCCGCACCGGGACCTGCTGGCCGACGCGGACGACCTGGGTGGGCTGCCGGTGGTCACCGCCGACCTGCACTCGGCCCTGCCGGCGATCCTGGCCGGCATCCGGGCCGACGCCCCGCACGCGCGGGTGGCGTACCTGCTCACCGACGGCGGAGCGTTACCCGCCTGGTTCTCCCGCACCCTGGCCGGGCTGCGTGACGACCTGGTCGGCACGATCACCGTCGGGCAGGCTTTCGGCGGCGATCTGGAGGCCACCACCCTGCACGGTGGCCTGCTCGCCGCCCGGTACGTGCTGCGCGCCGACGTGGCCGTGGTCGCGCAGGGTCCGGGCAACCTGGGCACCGGCACCCGGTGGGGCTTCTCCGGGGTCGCGGTCGGCGAGGCGGTCAACGCGATCGCCACGCTGGGCGGCCGGCCGATCGGCTCGCTGCGGATCTCCGCGGCCGACCCCCGCCCCCGGCATCGGGGCGTGTCGCACCACAGCCTCACCGCGTACGGCCGGGTGGCCCTCGCCGCCGCGGACCTGGTGGTGCCGGCCGACCTGGACCCGGAGCTGGCCGACGAGGTGCACACGGCACTGGCCCCGCTGGAGTCCCGGCACCGGATCGTCCGGGTACCCACCGACGGCCTGGACGCCGCGCTACGCGCCAGCCCCGTGCCCCTGTCCACGATGGGCCGGGCCCTGGACGCCGACCACGCCTACTTCCTGGCCGCCGCCGCAGCCGGCCGCCACGCCAGCACCCTCCTTTCCTAGTCCCCCCGCCCCACCCGCCCGCGTTGATCATTAAGTTGTTGCCCGCGCGGGCGGCGCGCACGGGGCACGCGGGGCCGGGTGGGGTGGGCGGCGGGTTAGCGGACGACCGGGCGCATGTCGCGGGGTAGGGCCTCGATCAGTTCCCGGGGCAGGTTCAGGGTGTCCGCGCTGACCTGGGCCGGGGTGTTCGCCATCCACTGGGTCAGCGAGACGCTCTCGAACCGGGGCTTGCGGAACATCTCCAGGAAGACCAGCGGCTCGGTGCCGAGGTTCTCGATGTAGTGGCCGTAGGCGAACGGCACGTACCCGACGTCGCCGGAGCGCATGTCGAAGGTGCCGGCCACGCCCTGGCTGGCGAACACACCCATCCGACCGTGCCCGGAGAGGTAGTACTGCCACTCGTCGTCGGTGGGGTGCCAGTGCAGCTCCCGCATCCCACCCGGGTCGACCTCGACCAGCGCGGCGCAGATCGTGGTGGCCGCCGGGAACTTGTTCACGTCGACGATGCGCACCTGACCGCCCGGGAACCGCTCCGGCTTCTGGGCGAGCAGTCGGTAACTCAGTGAGCGGGGCACGTCGCCGGTCGGGCTGACCACCTTGTCGCGATCGAGCGGCCCCGGAACCTCCCCGGCGAAGATGTACTTCTCCCGCTCCGGGATCGAGTCGAGCTGCTCGGGCCGCCAGCCGAAGTTCTTCGCCAGCACGTCCTTCGGCGTGTGCGCGAAGAAGTCGCTGATCAGGAACGTGCCGTTCTCGGTGAACGCGCCGTCGTCGAAGACCAGCAGGAACTCGACCCCCTCGTCGAGGGCCTGGATGTGGTGCGGCACGCCCTGCGGGAAGAACCACAGGTCGCCGGCGCTCACGTCGCCGAGGAAGTTGCGGCCCTCCTGGTCGACCGCGCTGATCCGGGCGCTGCCGTGCGACACGTACGCCCACTCGGACTGTTTGTGCCAGTGCATCTCCCGGTAGCCGCCCGGCTCCAGCGCCATGTCCACGCCGCTGAGCTCGGTGGCGATCGGCAGCTCCCGCACGGTGACCTCGCGGGTCCAGCCGCCACGTTGGATCCGGGTGTGCGTGTCGGAGAAGGAGAACCTCAGGTTGGGCAGCGTGCCCGCGTCCGTGCTCGGTGGGGTCAGCAGGTTCGGGTTCTGCCGGTCCCGGACCACGTCGCGCGGGCCGGGGTCCTGCCAGCCGCCGCCGTCCCGTATCGGCTGTGGCACCGTCTTGTCGTCGACCATGATTGCCTCCCGCGTCGTCGCGTCCTGGTGCCGCCGATGCGGTTGACCTGAAGAACGCTGACCGCGGCGGCGACGCCGAACGGGTACCCGCCGGGGCGACCCGGCCGGGCCAACCTCTGGCCCCGGTGGGTCACCCGACGAACGCCGCCCGGGAGGCGGGATCAGACGAGGAAGATCAGGGCGAGCCAGCCGCCCACGATGAGCACCAACGCGGCGGCCAACACCCAGGTCGGCACGGTGTATTCGCCGCGCCGGTTACGGTCGATCTCGGCGCGGATCTTTTCCCGGCGGCGTTCGACCCAGTTCTGCCGCTCGGTGCCGCGCTGCGAGCGGTCGGAAGGTCCGGAAGTCGTCATGGCGCGCCCAGCCTACCGGGCCGGTCGGCCCCGTCGGCGGACACCACCGCCGGAGCCGACCACACCCGTCACATGCTGGCGATCAACCGCTCGACCCGCTCGTCGTACGCCCGGAACGGGTCCTTGCAGAGCACGGTGCGCTGCGCCTGGTCGTTGAGCTTGAGGTGCACCCAGTCGACGGTGAAGTCCCGCCGCTTCTCCTGGGCGTGCCGGATGAACTCGCCCCGCAGCCGGGCCCGGGTGGTCTGCGGCGGGGTCTCCTTGGCCTCGAAGATCTCCGGGTCGGTGGCCACCCGGTCCACCTCGCCCCGGCGCTCCAGTAGCCCGTAGAGGCCGCGACCGCGGCGCACGTCGTGGTAGGCCAGGTCCATCTGCGCCACCCGGGGGTGCGACAGCGGCAGATCGTGCTTGCGCTGGTAGCGCTCGATGAGCCGCAGCTTGCTGACCCAGTCGATCTCCCGGGAGACCGGCTCCAGGTCGCCCGTCTCGACCGCGTTGAGCACCCGGCCCCACAGCTCGACCACCCGCTTGGCGGCCTGGTCGCCGCCGCGCCGCTCGACGAACTCGGTGGCCTTGGCCAGGTATTCCTGCTGGATGTCCAGCGCGCTGACCTCCTTGCCGGAGGCCAACCGGACCTTGCGGCGGCCGGTGATGTCGTGCGACACCTCCCGGATCGCCCGGATCGGGTTCTCCAGCGACAGGTCGCGCATCACCACCCCGGCCTCGATCATCCGCAGCACGATGTCGGCCGTGCCGACCTTGAGCAGCGTGGTGACCTCGTTCATGTTGGAGTCGCCCACGATCACGTGCAGCCGCCGGTAGCGCTCGGCGTCGGCGTGCGGCTCGTCGCGGGTGTTGATGATCGGGCGGCTGCGGGTGGTCGCCGAGGAGACGCCCTCCCAGATGTGCTCGGCGCGCTGCGACAGGCAGTAGACCGCGCCGCGTGGGGTCTGCAGGACCTTGCCGGCCCCGCAGATCAACTGCCGGGTGACCAGGAACGGGATGAGCACGTCGGCGAGTCGCCCGAACTCGCCGTGCCGGGAGACCAGATAGTTTTCGTGGCAGCCGTACGAGTTGCCGGCCGAGTCGGTGTTGTTCTTGAACAGGTAGATCTCACCCGCGATGCCCTCGTCGTGCAGCCGCTTCTCCGCGTCGACGAGCAGGCCCTCCAGGATCCGCTCGCCGGCCCGGTCGTGGGCGACCAGGTCGGTCACCGAGTCGCACTCCGGCGTGGCGTACTCCGGGTGCGACCCGACATCCAGGTAGAGCCGGGCCCCGTTACGCAGGAAGACATTGCTCGACCGGCCCCAGGACACCACGCGCCGGAACAGATACCGCGCGACCTCGTCCGGGGACAGCCGCCGCTGCCCGCGATAGGTGCAGGTGACGCCGTACTCGGTCTCGAGGCCGAAGATTCGCCGCTCCATGATGTGACATTAGCCGCCCGGAGGCCCGGTTCGTCACTGTCACACCACAGGTCGTGCCCCGGGTACGGTCACATACCGGCTGAGTGCGACATTCCGTCCGTCCCGATGCTCGCCACGAACCGCTGGCAGCTGTCGTACCGCGGCAGCAGCCCTTGTTCGCGGGCCTGCGCCAGCGTCGGCGCCGCGTCGTCGCGGGCCGACAGCAGCGGTACGTCCGCCGGCCACTCGATGCCCAGTTCCTCGTCCAACGGGTGCACCGCGTGCTCGCCGGTCGGGTTGTACGTGGCCGAGCAGAGGTAGCTCAGCGTGGCGTCGTCGGTCAGCGCGCAGAACCCGTGCCCGAGGCCCTCGCTGAGATAGACCGCCCGGCGGTCGGTGTCGTCCAGCCGGACGCCCTCCCACCGGCCGAACGTGGGCGAGCCCACCCGCAGGTCCACCACCACGTCGAGCACCGCGCCCTGCACGCAGGTGACGTACTTGGCCTGCCCGGGCGGGACGTCGGCGAAGTGGATGCCGCGCACCACCCCACGCGCGGAGACCGACAGGTTGGCCTGGGCCAGCCGCAGCGGGTGCCCGACCACCTCGGCGAGCTTGTCGAAGCGGTACCACTCCATGAACATGCCGCGCGGGTCGCCGTGCTGCTGCGGCGTGATCTCCCAGGCGCCCTCGATGCCCAGCTCGCGGATCTTCATCGACCCACCTGCGTGCCGTGCTTCTCGGCCAGCAGGCCGAACAGGTAGTCGCCGTAGCCGCTCTTGGTCAGTGGCTCGGCCAGGGCGCGCAGCTGCGCGTCGTCGATCAGGCCGGCCCGCCAGGCCACCTCCTCGACACAGCCGATCTTGAGGCCCTGCCGCTCCTCGATCACCCGGACGAACTCGCCGGCCTGCATCATCGAGGCGAAGGTGCCGGTGTCCAGCCAGGCGGTACCCCGGTCCAGCACGGTCACGGACAGCTCACCGGTCTCCCGGTACGCCTCGTTGACCGCGGTGATCTCCAACTCGCCCCGGGCGCTGGGGGTGAGCTTGCCGGCGATGTCCACCACCCGGTTGTCATAGAAGTACAGGCCGGGCACCGCGTACCGGGACTTCGGCCGGGCCGGCTTCTCCTCGATCGACAGCACCCGTCCGTCGGCGTCGAAGTCGACCACGCCGTACTCCTGCGGGTTGGCCACCGGGTACGCGAACACCCGGCCGCCGACCAGGTCGCCGTGGGCGGCCAACTGCCGGCCCAGCCCGACGCCGTGGAAGATGTTGTCGCCCAGGATCAGCGCCACCGAGTCGTCGCCGATGAAGTCCGCGCCCAGCACGAACGCCTGTGCGATGCCCTCGGGTCGGGCCTGCGTGACGTACTCCAGCCGCAGGCCGAACTGGCTCCCGTCGCCGAGCAGGCGACGGAACTGGTCCTGGTCCTCCGGAGTGGTGATCACCAGGATCTCCCGCACCCCGGACATCACCAGGGTGGAGAGCGGGTAGTAGATCATCGGCTTGTCGAAGACCGGCATCAGCTGCTTGGAGACCGCCCGGGTGATCGGCCAGAGCCGGGAGCCGGTGCCGCCAGCGAGTAGGATTCCACGCACCCGGGGAGCTTAGCCGCACCCGAGCGTCCGGCATGTCAGCGGTCGCCGTTCGACGGTCGTGCCGCCGGTTCGCGTACACTCCTGGACCCGTGAGGATCCTCGTCACCGGCGGTGCCGGATTCATCGGTTCGGAGTACGTCCGCATGCTGCTGGGCGTGCCGGGTGGCAGTTCGTCGGGCGTGCCCCCGATCGAGCCCACCGGCGTGACCGTGCTCGACAAGCTGACCTACTCGGGCAACCTGGCCAATCTCGAGCCGGTGCGCGCCGACCCGCGGTTGGAGATCGTGCGGGGCGACATCTGCGACCCGGCCGTGGTCGACGAGGTTGTCGCCGGTCACGACGTGATCGTGCACTTCGCCGCCGAGTCGCACGTCGACCGGTCGATCGCCGGCGCCGCGCCGTTCGTCACGACCAACGTGCTGGGCACCCAGACGCTGCTGGACGCCGCGCTGCGGCACGGCACCGGCCGCTTCGTGCACGTCTCCACCGACGAGGTCTACGGCTCGATCGACGAGGGCTCCTGGACGGAGACCTGGCCGCTGGCCCCGAACTCCCCGTACTCGGCCTCGAAGGCCGGCTCCGACCTGCTCGCGCTGGCCTACCACCGCACCCACGGCATGGACGTGGTGGTGACCCGCTGCTCGAACAACTACGGGCCGTACCAGTTCCCGGAGAAGGTCATCCCGCTGTTCGTCACCAACCTGCTCGACGGCGGCACGGTCCCGCTCTACGGCGACGGCGGCAACATCCGGGACTGGCTGCACGTGCACGACCACTGCCGGGGCATCGCGCTGGTGCAGCAGAAGGGCCGCGCCGGTGAGGTGTACAACATCGGCGGCGGCACCGAGCTGACCAACAAGGAGCTCACCGGCCGCCTGCTGGAGGCGTGCGGCGCCGACTGGGACCGGGTCGTCCCGGTCGCCGACCGCAAGGGCCACGACCGCCGCTACTCGCTGGCGATCACCAAGATCAACGAGGAGCTGGGGTACGCCCCGAGCATCGACCTCGTCGACGGCCTGGCGCGGACCGTGCAGTGGTACCGCGACAACCGCGCCTGGTGGGAGCCATTGAAGGCCGGCCCCGCCGAGTAGCAGTGACCGCTTCCCCCGGTTCGTCCCCCGACCGGCGTACAGTGTGCTAGGGCACGGCCGTTGGGCCGCCGCGGGTCTGTCACCCCTTGTGGGCTGGCACACCACCCTGGCCGCCGCGTTCGCCTCCGCCGCTCCACCCGCCCCGTGGAAGGTCGCATGAAGCTCACCCTCGTCACCGGCTTGACCGGCCTGATATTGCTGGCCACGATCGTGGAGCTGCTGCGCCGCCGGCAGCTGCGCGAGAAGTACGGCATGCTCTGGCTCGGCGTCCTGGTGATCGTCATCCCGCTGTCCCTCTTCCCCCGCCTGCTGGACAACGTCGCCGAACTGCTCGGCGTCGCCTCCGGCGTGAGCCTCGTGCTCTTCCTCGGCATCGTCTTCCTGCTGCTGGTCTGCGTGCACCTCAGCTGGGAGGTCAGCGCCCTGGAAGAAGAGACCCGCACCCTGGCCGAAGACTTCGCCCTGCTCCGCGCCGAGATCGACGCGGACCGGGCGGCCCGAGACGAACTGGTGTCCAGCGATGGTTAACGGCAAGCGGGTTCTGATCATCATTCCGGCGCTCAACGAGTCCGGCTCGATCGCCGACGTGGTCCGCGAGGTTCGCGGCGAGCTGCCCGGCATCGACGTCCTCGTGGTCGACGACGGCTCCACCGACCGCACCGCCGCCGTCGCCGTCGCCGCCGGTGCCCGGGTCGCCAAGCTGCCCTACAACCTCGGCGTCGGCGGCGCCATGCGGCTCGGCTACCGGTACGCCCGGGACCACGACTACGACGTGGCGATCCAGATCGACGCGGACGGTCAGCACGACCCCCGGTACGTGCCCAAGCTCGTCGACCTGCTCGACGAGACCGACCTGGTGATCGGCGCCCGGTTCGCCGGCGAGGGCGACTACATGGTGCGCGGCCCCCGCCGCTGGGCCATGGTGATGCTCTCCGGCGTGCTGTCCCGCGTCGCGCGCACCAAGCTCACCGACACGACCTCCGGGTTCCGGGCCGCCAACCGCCGGGTCATCGACATGTTCGCGACCTGGTACCCGGTGGAATACCTCGGCGACACCGTGGAGACGCTGGTGCACACCGCCCGCCGCGGCTACACCATCCGCCAGGTGCCGGTGGCCATGCGCAAGCGGATGGCCGGCACCCCCAGCCACTCCCCGGCCAAGGCGATGCTCTATCTCGGCCGCGCCTTCGCCGTACTCACGTTGGCGCTCATTCGCCGGTGATCCGGCGGCTACTGAGTCTGGTCCCACCGGGCACCGTCGCCGTCGGCGCCGGCCTGGCCCTGCTGGGGCTCGCCTCCTACGTACACCTGGCCGTCGCCGGCCACAGCCTCACCGAGGCGGACTACTCGTCCCTCTCGGTGCTGTGGTCGATCGTCTTCACCCTCGGCATCGGCCTGTTCATGCCGGTCGAGCAGGAGGTCGCCCGGATCGTCGCCGGCCGGCACAGCCAGGGCCTGCCGCACGGGCACGTGCTGGCCCGGGGCGCCGACCTGGCCGCCGGCCTGCTCGCCGCCATGGTCGCGCTGATCATCGCCGCCCGGGAACCGCTCGCCGACCGGCTCTTCGCCGGCGACGGCAGCATGGTCGCGGTGCTGATCGGCGCGCTCGCGGCGCTCGCCGTCGCGCACACCACCCGCGGTGTGCTCTCCGGCCTGCAACTGTTCCCCTGGTACGGCACCCAGCTCGGCGTCGACGGCGGGCTCCGGATCGCCCTGGTCGCCCTGCTCGGTCTGACCGGCGTCACCTCCCCCGTCTGGTACGGCGCGGTGCTGGTCGCCGCACCGCTGATCGGGGTGGCCGTCACCGCCCCACCGGTGCTGCGCGCGGTGGGCGGCGGCGTACCCGTGGCCTGGGCGCCGCTGCTGCGCGGCCTCGGCCTGCTCACCGTGTCCAGCCTGCTCTCCCAGGTCGTGGTCAACATCGGTGTGATCAACGTTCGGGTGCTCGCCCCGTCCGACGTGGCGACCGCCGGGGCGCTGCTCTCCGCACTGGTCCTGGTCCGGATCCCGCTGTTCGTGTTCGCCTCGCTGCAGGCGTCCCTGCTGCCCGGCCTGGCCACCACGGCCACCACCGGCGACCACGCCGGCTTCCACAGCCTGCTGCGCCGGGCACTGGGCGTGGTCAGCGCGCTCGGCCTCACCGGCGCCGTGCTCGCCGTACTGCTCGGCCCCTGGCTGGTGCAGACCCTCTTCGACGCGCCGGCTGTCCTCGGCCACGGTGACTTCGCCTGGCTCGCGGTCGCCACCCTCGCCTACCTCTGGGCGATGGTGCTCGGCCAGGCGCTGCTCGCCCTCGACCGGCACCGGGCACAGGCGCTCGCCTGGGCCATCGGCGTGGCCGCGCTCGTCGCCGCAACGTTCGCCCCGGTCACCACCGCGCTGCGCGTCGAGCTCGGCTACGCCATCGGCTCGGTCGTGGTGGCCGCCGTCATGGCGATCCTGCTGCGCACCCGCACCCCTCGCACGACCCCTGTCAAGGCCCCTCCCCTCGAGGCCGTCATGCCTGGAGTACCCGGAGGGACCTGACCATGGCACCACCTCGGATCACCGTCGTCATGCTGGCGTACGGCGCCGAACCGTACCTCGTCGACGCCGCACAGGCCGTGCTCGCCAGCACCGACGTGACGGCCGAGTTGATCGTCGTCGACAACGGCTGCACCGGCGACGGGATCGACGTCGTCAAGGGCCTGTCCGGGGTTCGGGTGCTCCGCCCCGACCGCAACACCGGCTACTCCGGCGGCTGTGCCCTCGGTGCCGCCGAGGCCACCGGGGACTGGCTCGCCTTCGTCAACTCCGACGCGATCGTGGCACCCGACGCGTTGGCCAAGACCGCCGCGGTGGCCGCCGAGGACGGCGTCGGCGCCGCCATGGCGTCCATCCGGCTGGCCGACCGACCCGACCTGATCAACACGGCCGGCAACCCGCTGCACTTCAGCGGCCTGTCCTGGGCGGGGGGCAACGGCGAGCCGGCCACCGCGCACTCCCGCCGGCGCTCCGTACCGTCACTCAGCGGCTGCTGCTTCGTCATCGAACGGCAGCTCTGGCAGGCGCTCGACGGCTTCGCCGCCGAGTACTTCGCCTACCACGAGGACACCGAACTGAGCCTGCGGCTACGCCAACGCGGCCTGCGACTGGAGTACGTGCCGGACGCGGTCGTACGCCACCACTACGAGTTCTCCCGCAACACGCTCAAGCTCTACCTGGTGGAACGCAACCGGCTGGCCACGCTGCTCACCACCTACCAGACGCGCACGCTGCTGGTCCTCGCCCCGGGCCTGCTCCTCACCGAGGCCGCCATGCTCGCCACCGCACTGACCGGCGGCTGGGCCCGGCAGAAGGTCCACGGGTGGCGCTGGCTGTGGCAGCACCGGGGTTGGCTGCGTACGCGCCGCCGGCAGCTCCAGGCCGAACGCCGAGTGCCCGACGGCGTCATCGCCGAGCTGATGACCGGCCGGCTCGCCCCGTCCAACGTCGCCGCACCCGGGCTCGGCGTCTTCAACGTGCTGGCCGGGGGCTACTGGACCCTGGCCAAGCCACTGCTCAAGCGGTACTGACCACCTGAGGGCGCTCGCCACCCCGTTCACGGCGCGACGGCGGGTGGCCGGGCAACACCGGCCCCCGCCGTCGCCTGCCCGGTGTTACTGGCCGTCCGCCGGCTTGTCCTCCAGGTCGGCCGACCCCGCCGACGTCGTCGGCTTGTGCGCCTCGGTGGTCGGCTGCGCCGGCGTGTCCGGGCCGCCCGCCTCCGCCGGCTGCTCGGCGGCCGACACGTCCCCGTCGAGCAACGCGGTCAGCGCCGCGCCGGTGATCCGGCGGAACGTACGCCCGATCCGCTGGCGGTCCAGCACCGCCACCTCGAGCTGGTTGGCGGCGATCGTCCGAGCGGCGCCGCCCTCCCCGCCGACCGTGCTCAACGCCTGCACCGCCACCCGGGCAGCCTCGGCGAGGGACATGTCCGCCCGATGCTGCGACTTCAGCACCCCGGTGATCGCCTCGGCCTGACCACCCATCGCCATCCGCCCCGGCTCGTCGTTGACCGAGCCGTCGTACGTGAGCCGGTAGAGCTCGTCGTCATCGGGGGTGGCACCGACCTCCGCCACGCAGATCTCCACCTCGAACGGCTTCGACTGCTCGGTGAAGATCGCGCCGAGGGTCTGCGCGAACGCGTTCGCCAACGCCCGGCCGGTGACGTCCCGCCGGTCGTAGCTGAGCCCGTTCAGGTCGGCCATCCGTACGCCGGCCCGACGCAGGTTCTCGAACTCGTTGTATCGGCCAACGGCGGCGAACCCGATCCGGTCGTAGATCTCGCTGACCTTGTGCAGGGCGCTGGAGAGGTTCTCCGCGACGAAGAGCACGCCGCCGGAGTAGCTCAGGACCACCGCGCTGCGGCCCCGGGCGATGCCCTTGCGGGCCAGCTCGGAGCGATCGCGCATGATCTGTTCGGGCGAGGCGTAGAACTGCATGGCCACGGCGGCGGTTCTCCTTACGGCGCTGTGCTGACGACTGCTGACTGGTGGGGGTGGACGGGGCCTAACCGCCCGGGTTCTCCATCCGGCCGGCGACCACGCCCTCGGCGATCGCCGCCGTCTCGGCGTCGGTCAGCCGGCGGGTGCCCTCGGCGGTCGCCGTCATCACCACCGGGTAGATCCGGCGGGTCAGGTCCGGGCCGCCGGTCGCGGTGTCGTCGTCGGCGGCGTCGTAGAGCGCCTCGACCGCGAGCCGGGTCGCGTCGTCGACGGACAGACCCGCCCGGAAGCGCTTCTTCAGCGCCGACTTCGCGAACAGCGAGCCGGAGCCGATCGCGTCGTAGCCGGTCTCCTCGTACGGGCCGCCGGTCACGTCGAAGCTGAAGATCCGGCCAGCCCGTGTCGGGTCGGCGGCGGCCAGGTCGAACCCGGCGAAGAGCGGCACCACGGCCAGCCCCTGCATCGCGGCGCCCAGGTTGCCCCGGATCATCGAGGCCAACCGGTTGGCCTTACCGTCCAGCGAGAGCATCGCGCCCTCGATCTTCTCGTAGTGCTCCAGCTCCACCTGGAACAGTCGCATCAGCTCGATCCCGATGCCCGCGGTGCCGGCGATGCCGACCAGCGAGTACGCGTCGGCCGGATGCACCTTCTCGATGTCGCGCTGGGCGATCAGGTTGCCCATGGTGGCCCGCCGGTCGCCGGCCATCACCACGCCACCGGCGGCCGAGATGGCCACGATGGTGGTCGCGTGCGGCGCCAGGTCGGCGGCCATGCCCGGCGGCAGCGGCCGTCGACCGGGCAGCATCTCGGGTGCCACCCGGCTCAGGAACGTGGTGAAGGAGGACGTCCCCGCGTTGGTGAACACATCTGGTAGACGCCCGGATGGATCAAAGCCCGCTGCCACGTGGTTCCTCTCAGGTACGTGATCGCCCTGGCCAGCCTCGTGGGACTGTCACGGAACTGGCCAAGACCACCGTTGCAGTTGAAGCAGAGTATCCCGCGCACCCACCCGGTGCGATGATCGTGGTCCAGATGTTGCGGGTCCGCACCGCCGCAGATCGCGCAGACCCCGCCCTGCTCGGCCAGGAGCTCCTGAAACTCCTTCTCCCCAACGCCGTACCGCTGCCGCAGGTGGTACTCGCGAGTTCCGCCGTAGAGCCGCTGCGCGGTCTCCTTGCCCCGGGCATTATGGCAGGGTTTGCAGTAGCTGTGCCGGCCACTCGCCTTTGTCCTGGTGGTGGGGAAATCGGCCAGCGGCTTGATCTGATCGCAGTCCGGACACCACTTGAGACCCTCTGCCACGGGCACGGCGGATCTCCGCTTCGGCGCCATGCCACGCTTGCGGCGGCTCGCCGCCGACCGCACAGCGGCACACGCCTTGCAATAGAAGGCGAGCCCATCCACTCGCCGACGGTCACGGTGAAACTCCGTCGGAGCCAGCACCCGCTTACACTGCGGGCACATCTTGTCCGACTGCCCGGCCAAACCGGACATAAGCCCTATTCTCCCCCTTTTTGCACGTAACCCCTCACGAACTCTTCCGCGTTCTCCTCGAGAACGGAGTCGATCTCGTCGAGCAGGTCGTCGACGTCCTCGGTGATCTCGGCGTGCCGCTCGGCCACCTCGGGGTTGGCCTCGGTGGTGACGTCCTCGATGTCCTCGCTCTGCCGGGACTTGCCGGACTGCGACTGGCCGCCGCTGTCATGAGTGGCCATGGCTGTCTCCTCCACGATCGTCTGCGATGAACTTACCTCGCGCGGGCGACGAAAAGCCCGCCGCGCGCCGGCTGGCGGCACCCGACGGGCATCCGGACACGGGTTCAGCCGCCGGTCAACGTCTCCAACAGGTCCTTGGCGCTGGCGCAGCGGTCGAACAACGCCCCGACGTGCGCGCGGGTGCCCCGCTCCGGTTCCATCATCGGCACCCGGACCAGCGACTCCCGGCCGACGTCGAAGATCACCGAGTCCCAGCTCGCGGCGACCACCTCGGAGGCGTACTGGGCCAGGCAGCGGCCACGGAAGTAGGCGCGGGTGTCCTCCGGGGGCTCGGTCATCGCGCTGCGGGTCTCCTCGTCGGTGAGCAGCGTCTTCATCGCCCCCCGGGACACCAGCCGGTGGTAGAGGCCCTTCTCCGGCCGGACGTCGGAATACTGCAGGTCGACCAGTTGGAGCTTGTGCGAGCCCCAGCCGAGCTTCTCGCGGTCCCGGTAGCCCTCCAGCAGACGCAGCTTGGCCACCCAGTCCAGCTCGTCGGCGCAGAGCATCGGGTCACGGCCGAGCCGGTCCAGCACGCTCTCCCACCGGTCGAGCACGTCGCTGGTCTGCTCGTCGACGTCGGTGCCGTACCGGTCGTCGACAAAGGACCGGACCCGCTCCAGGTATGCCCACTGCAGATCCAGTGCGGTGAGACGGCGACCGTCGCGCAGCCGCATCAGGTGCGCCAGCGACGGGTCGTGGCTGACCGCGCGCAACTCGTTGACCGGGTCGGCGATGCCCAGGTCGGCGCCGAGCGCCTTCTCCTCGATCATGGTGAGGATCAGCGCGGTGGTGCCGACCTTCAGGTAGGTGGAGATCTCGGAGAGGTTGGCGTCGCCGATGATGACGTGCAGCCGGCGGTATTTGTCGGCGTCCGCGTGCGGCTCGTCGCGGGTGTTGATGATCGGCCGCTTGAGGGTGGTCTCCAGGCCCACCTCGACCTCGAAGAAGTCGGCGCGCTGCGAGATCTGGAAGCCGCTCTGGCCGCCGTCCTGCCCGATGCCGACCCGGCCGGCGCCGCAGACGATCTGGCGGGTGACGAAGAACGGCGTCAGGTACGCCACGATGTCGGCGAACGGCGTCTGCCGGCGCATCAGGTAGTTCTCGTGCGCGCCGTAGCTGGCGCCCTTGTTGTCGGTGTTGTTCTTGTAGAGGTGGATCGGCTGGGTGCCGGGGATGGTGGCGGCCCGCCGGGACGCCTCGGCCATCACCCGCTCGCCGGCCTTGTCCCAACGCACGATGTCGCGCGGGGTGGTGACCTCGGGAGTGGAGTATTCGGGGTGCGCGTGGTCGACGTAGAGCCGTGCTCCGTTGGTGAGTATCACGTTGGCCAGGCCGAGGTCCTCATCGGCCAGGGCCTCGGCGGGGTCGTAGGCGGCCCCGGAGTAGGTGAAGCCTCGGGCGTCGCGCAGCGGCGACTCCTCCTCGTAGTCCCACCGGGCCCGGCCGCCCCGATTGAGCTCGGGGCGGGCCCCGTAGGCGTTGACCACCTGGGACGAGGTCACCATCGGGTTGGCTCCGGCCTGGCCGGGCACGGAGATGCCGTACTCGACCTCGGTGCCCATGATCCGTCTTACGCTCATCGACCTACCCGCTTCGCTCGCCCGACCCGGCCCCCGTCACGTCGAGCGTAGTCCGCCAGTTCGGTGACGGGGGCACGCCGCCGCAGCCGGAGTCACGGTGTCGTGGGGCAAATGCGGACGTGAGCCGCGGTCAGTACGCGACGATCATCGGCACGATGGTGACCCGGGGGCGCAGTTGCGGGGATTCTCGCAGCAGGCGGTCGAGCCGCCGCTGCGCGAGTGGGTCGCTGATCAGCAGCCGGATCGGGCCGCGTGCCTCGCTCAGGATCGTCGCGGTGCGGCCGGGTTCCTCGAACTCCGGCAGGTAGGTGCCGCGCTCGGTCTGGGCGGTGGTGTTCTGCAGTGCCGAGAGGCAGATCGATTCGACGTAGCCGCGGTATCCGCCACGGTCCAGCACGATCGTGACGACGCCCGGCTGGGGCGGATGGCGGCGGTACGCGGTGGCGCAGACCTGGGCCACTCTCGACGGTTGGTCGACCTGCTGCTCGACCCAGGTCCGGGTCCAGCTGTGCTTGTCGACCACCAGCAGGCTGCGCTGCCAGCCGGTGAGCCCGCACAGGGCCGCGGCGGTGCCCATGGCCAGAGCGGCGGCGAAGGTCGCGACGGCGGTGGACCGGACCCGGTGTGGCCGGTCGGCGCCGGACGGGACGGGCAGCAGCCGAACCAGTGCGGCGGTGCCGACGATCAGCAGCACGGTGACGAGGTGGACGCTCTTGGTGAAGTAGTAGGCGGGCTGGGTGCCGTTCCGGTTGTTGGCCAGGGCGATGGCGAGGGCGAACCCGACCGCCAGCAGCGTGGCGGCGAGGTGCCGGCGCCAGGCCGGGTCGGTCCGGCGGGCTCGGACCAGCAGGGCGAGCAGCACGATCGGGCCGAGCCAGAGCATGACCCGCCAGGCCTCCGCGACGAGTCCCGGGCCGGCCTCGGCGTCCAGTGCCCCGGTCTGGCTGGCCCCGAGCACGCCGAGCAGCAGCGGCAGCGGGGCGAGCAGGGTGGTGGGCAGGCCGACGGCGAGCAGCGCCCAGCGGACCCGGGCCAATTCCCGGCGGTGCGTGAGCAGCCAGCCGAGCACCAGCAGCCCGGCTGGCGGGAGGAACAGGTAGTAGGTGATGCCGATGCCGGTGAGCAGCGCACCGAGCAGCAGGAGCTGTTCGCGGTTGCCGGGCAGCGGGCGGACGACCAGGGCGGCCAGCGCGACGGCGAGGGTGAGCCCCATGGCCTCGCTGGGGTAGCCGGCGATCAGCAGGCGGGGCAGTTGGCTGCCGAGGACGAGCGCACCGACGACGACGGTCAGTACGCCCTGGTGCAGCGGATGCAGCGGCCCGGCGAGCCGGTGGGCGGCCCAGAGCAGGGTGAGCACGAGCAGCCCGAGGGTCGCCGTGCACCACCAGGCGTAGGTGTCGAAGCTGGGCGTGCCGGTGGCCGAGCGGAGGTGTCCGTCGAGCAGCGCGGTGCTCAGGTGCCACCCCTGCGGATACCGGACGAGGACGGAGACGACGTGCTCGCGGGCGGCGCTCGGGTCGAGGAAGACGTACCCGCCCAGCCGGCCGATGGCGTCGACGAGAGCGACGTGGCGGAAGTTGTCCTCGCCCAGGGCGAGCAGGGTGAGCCGTCCGGCGAGGTTGTCGGCGCGCAGCCAGGGCTGGGCGAGCCAGCAGACGATGGCGGCGGTGGCGGCGACCGGCGGCAGGTCGGTCCGGCCGGGGCGGGGCAGGGCGGGGCGCCGGCCGGTGGCCGCGGCGGTGAGGGTGAGCACGGTGAGGGCGGTGCCGCTGACCGGTACCGGATGCAGCCCCCAGGGCCAGATCGAGAAGAGCAGACCGGCCACGGTGGTGGCGCCGGCCAGCAACAGCAGGGCGAGCAACAGACGGTCGAGCAGGCTACGCCCGCCGCGCAGCAGGCTGGCCGTGGCCAGCAGGATCAGCGGCGGCAGCAGCCAGGCCAGGCGCAGGGGGTACGCCGTCGCGGGTACCAGCCAGGCCGCGCTCAGCGCGACGAGCAGCCGACGGTACGCGCGGGCGGGCGACGAGGGGTCCGGGGCGATCGTCGGCCGCGCCTGCGGGCCGGTGCGAGTGCGTTCGGACAGCACGCGAATCCTCGACGGTCGGAGAGCTCAGACGACTCAGCGTATCGATTCGATGCCAGAGCGTGCGGATCGTCGGAGCATCGGCGCGTCGGGTGCGATGGGCGGAGCCCGGGACGCGTCGCGTCCCGGGCTCCGGTGGTGCTAGCTGTGGTTCAGAGGTACTGGCCGGTGTTGCTGGCGGTCTCGATGGACCGGCCGGCCTCGGCGCCCTTGCCGCCGGACACGAGCGTACGGATGTAGACGATCCGTTCGCCCTTCTTGCCGGAGATGCGCGCCCAGTCGTCGGGGTTGGTGGTGTTGGGCAGGTCCTCGTTCTCCCGGAACTCGTCGACGCAGGCGTCGAGGAGGTGCTGCAGGCGCAGGCCCTTGCGGCCGGAGGTGAGGAATTCCTTGATGGCCATCTTCTTGCTCCGGTCGACGATGTTCTGGATCATCGCGCCGGAGTTGAAGTCCTTGAAGTAGAGGACTTCCTTGTCGCCGTTGGCGTAGGTGACCTCGAGGAAGCGGTTCTCCTCGGTCTCCGAGTACATCCGTAGCACCACGGCGTCGATCATCGCCGCGACGGTGGCCTGGGGGTCGGCTGCGTGCTCGGCCAGGTCGTCGGGGTGCAGGGGCAGCCCGGAGAGGATGTACTTGGAGAAGATGTCCTTCGCCGCCTCGGCGTCCGGCCGCTCGATCTTGATCTTCACGTCGAGGCGGCCGGGGCGCAGGATCGCCGGGTCGATCATGTCTTCCCGGTTGGAGGCGCCGATGACGATGACGTTCTCCAGGCCCTCGACGCCGTCGATCTCGCTGAGCAGCTGCGGGACGATCGTGTTTTCCACGTCCGAGGAGACGCCGGAGCCGCGGGTCCGGAAGATCGAGTCCATCTCGTCGAAGAACACGATCACCGGGGTGCCCTCGCCGGCCTTCTCCCGGGCTCGCTGGAAGATCAGCCGAATGTGCCGCTCGGTCTCGCCGACGTACTTGTTGAGCAGCTCCGGGCCCTTGATGTTGAGGAAGAAGCTGGTGTGCTTCTCCTTGCCCTGCCGCTCGGCGATCTTCTTGGCGAGCGAGTTGGCCACCGCCTTGGCGATCAGCGTCTTGCCGCAGCCGGGCGGGCCGTAGAGCAGGATGCCCTTGGGCGGCCGGAGCTGGTGCTCACGGAACAGGTCCGCGTGCAGGAAGGGCAGCTCCACCGCGTCGCGGATCTGCTCGATCTGCGACTGGAGGCCACCGATGTCGGAGTAGTCGACGTCGGGCACCTCCTCCAGGACCAGCTCCTCGACCTCGCTCTTGGGGATCCGCTCGTACGCGTACGCCGAGCGGGGCTCGATCATGAGCGAGTCCCCGGCACGGATCGTCGAGCCGATGAGCGTCTCGGCGAGGTGCACGATGCGCTCCTCGTCGGAGTGCGAGACCACCAGCGCCCGGTCACCCGGCCCGCCGCCCGGCCCCTCCAGGATCTCCTTGAGCATCACCACCTCGCCGACCCGCTCGTAGCCGAACGCGTCGACGATGTTGAGCGCGTCGTTGAGCAGGACCTCCTGGCCGCGGCGCAGTTCGGCCACGTCCAGCGAGGGTGAGACGGCGACCCGCAGCTTGCGACCGCCGGTGAAGACGTCCACCGTGCCGTCGTCGTGCTTGGCCAGGAAGACGCCGTAACCACTCGGCGGTTGCGCGAGGCGGTCGATCTCCTCCTTGAGCGTCACGATCTGCGTGCGAGCCTCCTTGAGGGTGCTCACCAGCCGGTCGTTGTTTTCGGTCAGCCGCGCCAACTGTGCCTGGGTGGCCGCCAGCCGCTCTTCGAGCTGCCGGACGTGTCGGGGGCTTTCGGTCAACTTACGCCGCACCAGAGCGAGTTCCTCCTGAAGGAACGCGACCTGCGTGGAGAGATCGTGGGCTTCCTTTTCCCACCGTGCGGCGCGCGAGTCCGCGTCGTCGCTGCGTGCTGCCACGTCCCACCTCCCCGGGGGGCTTGAACGTTCTGCCCTAACACTAGCCGCTATGAGGCCGATTCGGTCCCATGCAACGCCCTCGTCACCGAACCTTGATCGCCAAGGGTGGCCTGGCGGGCCGGTACGGGTGTTCGGGTACCGTCGGGGCGTAGGACGCGAGAACATGGGGGGTGCACCGGTGGCCGAGGTCGCGACCGACCAGTTGCAGGTCTGGGTGGACCAGGACCTGTGCACGGGCGATGGGCTCTGTGTGCAGTACGCGCCGGAGGTCTTCGAGTTCGACATCGACGGTCTGGCGTACGTCAAGGGTGTCGACGGTGAGCTGCGGATGGCGCCGGGCAGCCGGGTCGACGTGCCCGCGCACCTGCGCCTCGAAGTGATCGACTCCGCGAAGGAGTGCCCCGGCGACTGCATCCACGTGGTGCGCGGTGACGGTGTCGAGGTCGCCGGCCCGGACGCCGAGGAAGACTGAGCCACCCAGCCGGCCGCGCGGTGCGCGCGGGCCGGCCGGGCCCGGGAGGTACGGCTCAGAGCAGCGGGCGGCCGACCACCGAGGCGACCAGCCGGGCGAACTCCTCCAGCCGGGCGATCTGCCCGGCGCCCCCGTCGTCGAGGGTCTTGCCGAAGCGCAGCGCGTCGTGGCGCGGCGCACCGGCCATCTCCTCGCTCGGCGGTGCCTCGTCCAATGAGGTGAGCAGCAGGTAGACGTCGATGCTGTCGACCCGGATCTCACCGCTGTCGGAGCGGTTGAGTCGGCGTCGGCAGCCGACCTCGGTGACGGTGGAGACCGGAACCACCCGCAGGGACGAGGTCATCGACCCCGGCGGACCCTCGGTCGGTGGCACGTCCTCGCCGTGCCAGAGGATCAGTCGGCTGCCGTCGCAGACCACGACCTCCTGCCACACGCCGTTGACCTCGTTGACGAAGCGTTCCAGGGTGAAGCCGAGTACCGACGCGCCGCGCAGCACCCCGCCGAGCGCCTCCAGGGCGACGTCCGGGTCACGCAGGTAGGCGCGTGCCGCCGACTCCAGATCCTGGTACGGCGACCAGTCCGGAAACACCGCGGGAAGGTCACCGCCGCCGTAGCCCGGTCGGCTCATACCGTTGCCCCCCACCGCTCGACCACGCCGGCCCGCTCCCCCGCACCGACCCGCCCGCGCACGCCGGCCCGGGCGCTCGCACCGACCCGCGCGCTCACGCCGGCCCGCCCAGCTCGATGATCACGGCCTGTCCATCTCCCCCGTCGCGTCCGGTTGCACGCCTGCGGCCTGTGCGGCGGCCGCCTGCCGGGCCGCCTCGGCCTCGCGCAGCACCTGCCGGCGCTGCACGTACGCCTCGGTGCCCTTGCTGGGCTTGCGTCGCCGGGGCGGCGCGGTGACCCCGGGGGCCAGCTTGCGCGCGGAGACCAGGAACGCGGTGTGCGCGATCATCCGGTGGTCCGGACGGACCGCGAGACCCTCGGCGTGCCAGTCCCGCACCAGCGACTCCCAGGCCCGTGGCTCGGTCCAGCCGCCCCGCTCGCGCAGCGCCTCCACCAGTTCGGAGAGCTGGGGCGTGGTGGCCACGTAGCCGATGAACACACCGCCGGGCAGGAGAGCCCGCTCGACCATGTCGAGCGTCTCCCAGGGCGTCAGCATGTCCAGGATGATGCGGTCGAAGCCGGTCTCTTGGCACTGGGCGACGTCACCGACGTGCAGCTGCCACGCCGGGTGCGGCCCGTTGAAGAACGCCTCGACGTTGCGCCGGGCGATCTGGGCGAAGTCGTCACGCAGCTCGAACGAGTGCAGCTCCCCCTCGGTGCCGACCGCGCGCAGCAGCGAGCAGCTCAGCGCGCCGGAGCCGGCCCCGGCCTCCAGCACCTTCGCGCCGGGGAAGATGTCGCCCATCGCGACGATCTGCGCCGAGTCCTTCGGGTAGATCACCTGCGCGCCGCGCGGCATGGACAGCACGTAGTCCGACAGCAGCGGGCGCAGCGCCAGGAACGCGGTGCCGCCGCCGGTGGTGGTCACCACACTGCCGTCCGGCAGCCCGATCAGCGCGTCGTGCGCGAGGATGCCGCGGTGGGTGTGGAACTCCTTGCCGGGCTCCAGCGTCACGGTGTGCATCCGCCCCTTGGGGTCGGTCAGCTGCACCCGGTCGCCGGGCCGGAACGGCCCGCGGTGCACGGGTGTCAGCGCCGGGGTGGCGGCGTCGGCCGGGACGGTGGAGGGAGTTGCGGTCACGATGTCATCTTCCGGTTGGGTTCGAGGAGCTGCGCAAGGTCCGCGATGTGCAGGACGCCGACGACATCTTCGCCTGACGTCACCACGTACTGCGCGCCCGGGTGGGTCTGCACGGCCTCCATCACCCGCTCCCCGTCCAGCCCGACCGCCAGGGTGGGGAACGCGCCCAGCGACCGGGCCACGGCGTCCACCGCGAGCCACGGGCGGCGGGCGGCGGGTACCGCCTCGGCGGCGGCCGGGTCGACCAGCGCGACCGGCCGGCCGGTGGAGTCGGTGACCAGCAGCGCGGCGCGGGGCTGACCGCCCTCCGCGCGCCGGCGCTGGGCCTCGGACAGCGGTGTGCCGGTGGGCACCGGCCACACCGGCCGGGCCAACCGGGGCAGGTCGATCAGTGGGAAGCGGCGGGTGACCCGGGCCGCCCGGATGGACTGCCCGGCGCCGCGCCAGAGGGTGACCGCGACCAGCAGCATCAGCGGCAACGCCAGCGGAGCGAGGAGGTCGGCCAGGGTGAGCAGCAGGACCAGGACGGCGGTGCCGACGGCCACCACGCGACCCGCCCAGCCGGCGACCTCGGTGCCCCGGTGCCGGTCGCGGGTCAGCCCCCACACCAGGGCGCGCAGCGCTCGGCCGCCGTCCAGCGGCAGCCCGGGCAGGATGTTGAACAGCGCCACGATGACGTTGCTCACGGCCAGCTGGAAGGCGAGCTGGTGTGCCACGGTCCCTTCGGGCAGGGCGAGCGTGGCGGCCACCGAGAGGACACCGAGCACCGCCGAGACCGCCGGGCCGGCCAGCGAGACCAGCAGGTCGACGCGCGGTGACGGCGCGTCGCGGTCCATCTCGGTATAGCCGCCGAGCAGTTCCAGCGTGATCCCGCGCACACCGATGCCGTACCTACGGGCGGTGAGCGCGTGGCCCAACTCGTGCAGCAGCACCGAGCCGAGCAGCGACACCACGAACCCGAAGCCGATCAGATAGCCGCTGACCTGCGGCAGGTCGAGCTGGCGGCGGGCGAACTCGGCGTACAGGACGGCCACCAGCACAGCGAGCAGGAGCATCGAGCCGTTGAGGTGCAGCGGCACTCCGAAGACCCGGCCCACGCTCAGGCCGGGGCGCCGGTCGCGGCGGCGCGGCGGGCGCGATGTCTGCTCCATCGGAACGATGCTACGGACCGCGGGCGTACGGGGCGGGCAGCGGGCGGTGTCACACCGGTGCCCTAACCTTTGCCGACATGACGGCGGAATCGGTCACCACCACCCAGCAGCCCCTCACTGCGGCGCAGACGCCGCCGACCGTGCGGGCCTCGCTGTCCCCGTCGCGGGCGGCGGATTTCAAGACCTGCCCGCTGCTCTACCGGTTCCGCAGCATCGACCGGCTGCCCGAACGCACGACGATGGAGCAGGCCCGGGGCACCCTGGTGCACGCGGTGCTGGAGCGGCTGTTCGATCTTCCCGCGCCGGGTCGCACCCCGGCCGCGGCCGGTGACCTGGTGGCCCCTCAGTGGGACCGGCTGGTGACCGAGCAGCCGGAGCTGGCGGCGATCTTCGACGGCGCCGATCCGGACGGCTCGGCGGAGTTCCTGCGCTCCGCCGCCGGCCTGCTGGAGGGCTACTTCGCGGTGGAGGATCCGACCCGGCTGGAGCCGGCCGAGCGGGAGAGCCTGATCTCGGCGGTGGTCGACGAGGAGCTGCTGATCCGCGGCTACCTCGACCGGCTCGACGTGGCCCCGGACGGCGCGCTGCGGGTGGTCGACTACAAGACCGGCGGCGCCCCGCGCGAGGCGTTCGAGGCGCGGGCGCTGTTCCAGCTGAAGTTCTACGCGCTGGTGCTCTGGCGTACCCGAGGAGTGGTGCCCCGGGTGCTGCGGCTGCTCTATCTACGCGACGCCGAGGTTTTGGACTACACGCCGGACGCCGACGAGTTGGTCCGCTTCGAGCGCACGGTGGTGGCGCTGTGGCGCGCCATCGAGCAGGCCACCGAGCGGCAGGATTTCCGACCCCGACCGAGCCGGCTCTGCGACTGGTGCAGTCACCAGGCGCTGTGCCCCACCTTCGGCGGCACCCCACCGCCGTTCCCGGTCGGAGCCGCAGGCGCCGATCCGCTGCGCGACGCGCGCTCCGGCCCGGCCACGCCGGGCGCCGACGAGTGACACCCGCCCGGTAACGACCGGCGGTGCAGCGCTCCGCGGCTCGGACACCGGTCCCCCCCGGCGTGGCCACCTCGCCGCGACGGCGGGCACCGGCACCCGGCGAAGACCCACGACCCGACCGATTCGGCGCCAGCTCGGTCGGGCCGCGCCGTCGGACGGGCCTCTAGCGTGGTCCGCGACGCACCGGCGGGCTCACCACCTCCAAAGGGCCGGGGTGCGCGAGGATGACCCGTGCGCAACACGGCGTCGGCGCGGGGGCAGGGAGGCGAGATGGGCGATCGGGTGGCCTCGGCGCGGCCGGTGCGGATCCTGCTCGCGGACGACCAACCGCTGCTGCGTACCGGCTTCCGGATGGTGCTCGGCGCCGAACAGGATTTGGACATCGTGGCGGAGGCCGGCGACGGTCTGGAGGCGGTGGAGCTGTCTCGCCGGCTGCTGCCCGACGTGGTGCTGATGGACATCCGGATGCCCCGGATGGACGGGGTGGCCGCGACCCGGGCGATCGTCGACGCCCGCCTGCCGGTGCGGGTGCTGGTGCTGACCACGTTCGACCTGGACGAGTACGTGGTCGGCGCGCTGCGCGCCGGCGCGAGTGGGTTCCTGGCCAAGGACGTGCCGGCCGAGGACCTGATCGCGGCGATCCGTACGGTGGCCGGCGGGGACGCGGTGGTGTCGCCGCGAATCCTGCGGCGGCTGCTGGACCGCTTCGCCGAGTTGCTGCCCGACCCGGCGGCCACGACGCCGTCGGTGCTCAGCGCGCTCACCGACCGGGAACGCGAGGTGCTGGTCCAGGTGGCGCGGGGGTTGTCCAACGGCGAGATCGCGGTGGCGCTGTCGGTCAGCGAGACCACGATCAAGACCCACGTCGGGCACGTGCTGACCAAGCTACGGTTGCGTGACCGGGTGCAGGCGGTGGTGCTGGCGTACGAGTCGGGGTTGGTCCGTCCCCGGGCGTAGTCCGCGGGTGGCGGATACCCCGCTCGGCGTACCCGAAGATCCCTCCGTGGGGGGACGGCCCGGGTTGCCGTCGTCACCTACCGTGACCGGAGATGGCTCGGCGCGGTTGACCCTCTCGTGGGGTCAGATCCTACCGTCGGGGAGGTGTTCCGCCGGTCAGGAACTCATTCGACCGGTGCTGGATCAGGGGCAACCCTGAGCCGGCATGGGGGTGCACCCGCAGCGTGAAATCCGCGCCGGGTCCCCCCGTGGGCGGACGGGGTGGGCGTGTGCAGCGCCGATGATGGAACAGTCGCGCCGGACCAGCGGGGGCGGCGCGTATTGGCAGCGACGGAAGAGGTAGATGACGTGACCGCGACGGTAGGCCAGCAGGCGCAGGCCGCGGCCCGGGCGAACGACGTGTGGAAGGTGTACGGCAGCGGTGAGGCTCAGGTCATCGCGCTACGGGGGGTCAGCGCGGAGTTCGAACGCGGCCGGTTCACCGCGATCATGGGCCCGTCGGGTTCCGGCAAGTCGACACTGATGCACTGCCTGGCGGGCCTGGACTCGGTCACCCGGGGGACGGTGGCGATCGGTGAGACCACGGTCACCGGGCTGGGCGACTCGGGGCTGACGAAGCTGCGCCGCGACAAGGTGGGCTTCATCTTCCAGCAGTTCAACCTGCTGCCCACACTCACCGCCAAGGAGAACATCCTGCTGCCGCTGTCGATCGCCGGGCGCAAGCCGGACCCGGCCTGGTACGACACGGTGATCAACACGGTCGGCCTGCGGGACCGGCTGGACCACCGACCGGCGCAGCTCTCCGGTGGGCAGCAGCAGCGCGTCGCGTGCGCCCGGGCGCTGGTCTCCCGCCCCGAGGTGATCTTCGCGGACGAGCCGACCGGCAACCTGGACTCCCGCTCCGGCGCGGAGGTGCTCGGCTTCCTGCGCGACTCGGTACGGCAGCACGGCCAGACCATCGTGATGGTCACCCACGACCCGACCGCCGCCGCGTACGCCGACCGGGTGGTCTTCCTCGCCGACGGGCAGATCGTCTCGGAGCTGATCGAGCCGACCGCCGAGACGGTGCTGGACACCATGAAGAAGCTGGACACTCCGGCCGAGGTGGGCAACTGATGTTCCGCGCGACACTGAAGAGTCTGCTGGCCCGCAAGGTCCGGCTGATCCTGTCCGGGCTGGCGGTGGTGCTCGGGGTGATGTTCGTGGCCGGCGCCTTCGTGCTGACCGACACCCTGGGCCGGTCCTTCGACTCGGTCTTCGCCGACGGCTTCTCCGAGATCGACGTGAACGTCGCGGCGAAGCCGAAGGTCGAGCTCAGCGAGATGGAGGGCGAGCAGACCGCCGCCCCGCTGCCCGCCGCCGTGGTGGAGCAGGTGAAGCAGGTGTCCGGGGCGGCCTCGGCGACCGGCATCGTCAACGCCGACGGCGCCCGGGTGATCGGCAGCAACGGCAAGGTGGTGACCTCGTTCGGTCCGCCGCAGTTGGGCGAGAACTGGACCGGGGAGAGCGAGCTGCTGCAGCTGCGCGAGGGGCGTGGGCCACAGGCCGACGACGAGGTCGTGATCAACAAGTCGCTGGCCACGGCCGCGAAGCTGCAGGTCGGCCAGAAGATCGGCGTACTGACCGCGTTCGAGTCGAAGAAGCGCGAGTTCAACCTGGTCGGGATCGTCGGTTACAGCGGTGACCGGGACTCGATCGGCGGGGTCAACGAGACGTTCTTCACCACGCCGGTGGCGCAGCAGCTGATGCTCGGCACGCCCGGCTCGTTCAGCAGCATCTCCGTCAAGGCCGCCGACGGCGTCTCCGACGAGACGCTGCGCGACAACGTGGCCCGCACCCTGGGCAACGACTACGAGGTGAAGACCGGTAAGCAGGTGGCCGCGGACGCCTCGGCCAGCCTGAAGGAGGGCCTGTCCTTCTTCAACAAGATCCTGCTCGGCTTCGCCGCGGTGGCGCTGCTGGTGGGCACGTTCCTGATCCTCAACACCTTCTCGATCATCGTCGCCCAGCGCACCCGGGAGTTGGCGCTGATGCGCGCCATCGGGGCCAGCGGCCGGCAGATCATCGGCTCGGTGGTGCTGGAGGCCATCGCGGTGGGGCTGATCGCCTCGGTGCTCGGCCTGGCCGCCGGCATCGGGGTGGGCGCGCTGCTGGCGTTCCTGTTCGGCAAGCTGGCCGGTGGGCTCACCCTGGCCGGGATCGGCGTACCGGCGGCCGCGGTGATCGGCTCGTTCGCCGTCGGTCTGGTCATCACCGTGGTGGCGGCTCTGCTGCCGGCGCTGCGGGCGTCGCGGATCCCGCCGATCGCGGCGATGCAGGACGTGGCCACCCCGGACCGGCCGTTGACCAAGGTCACCGTGGCCGGGTCGGTGGTCACCGCCATCGGCGCGGTGCTGCTCTTCCTCGGTCTCAGTGGCAACGCCGAGGGTCAGACGCTGCCCACCATCCTGGGTGGGGTGCTGTTCGCCTTCATCGGGGTGGCGCTGCTGACCCCGCTGATCAGCCGGCCGGTGGTGAGCCTGCTCGGGGCGATCTTCTCCTGGTCGGTTCCGGGCAAGTTGGGCCGGCTCAACTCCGGACGCAACCCGCGCCGTACCGCGATCACCGCCGCCGCGCTGATGGTCGGTATCGCGCTGGTCACCGGCGTCACGGTGATCCTCGACTCGGCCAAGGGCAGCCTCAGCGCGCTCGCCCAGGACTCCATCAAGGCCGAGCTGGTGATCTCCGGCGTGCAGGGCGGTCCGCGACCGCCGACCTTCGACCCGGGCGTGCTGGACAAGGCCAAGGCCCTGCCCGGCGTGCAGATGGTCGACGGCGAGTACGGCGACATGGCCAAGCTCGACGGCCAGAGCACCTGGGTCGCGGCGAGCAGCGACATCGCGTCGCTGCGGCAGATCTTCAGCGCGAAGGCCACCGCCGGTGACATCGACCGGCTCGGGCCGACCCAGATGCTGGCCAGCTCGGACACCGCCACCTCGCGTGGCTGGTCGGTGGGTTCGACGGTGAACGTGCAGCTCAACCGGGGCGAGGCGCGCACCTACACGGTCAGCGGCATCTACGAGTCGTCCCAGATCTCCAACCCGGTGACGCTGCCGGCTGAGGCCGCGAAGGACTTCGCCATCCCGCAGCCCATCCAGGGCTTCATCCAGCTGGCCCCGGGCACCCGGGTCGGCGACGTGCAGCCGCAGGTGGAGACGTTGCTGGCGGACAGCCCCGAGGTGTCGGTGGCCGACCGGGACGCGTTCATCAAGCAGCAGACCGGTCAGCTCGACGGCCTGCTCACGATGATCCAGATCCTGCTGGCGCTGGCCATCGTGATCGCCGTACTGGGCATCATCAACACCCTGGCGCTGTCGGTGCTGGAGCGGACCCGGGAGTTGGGTCTGCTGCGGGCGATCGGCCTGCGCCGGTCGCAGACCATGGGCATGATCACCGTGGAGGCGGTGGTGATCTCCGTGTTCGGCGCCCTGCTCGGCGTCGCGGTGGGCACCGGTCTCGGCGCCGCGGTGGTCGAGGCCCTCAAGGACGAGGGGATCACCGACCTGATCCTGCCGTGGGGGCAGATGGGGGTCTTCCTCGGTCTCGCCGCGATCATCGGGGTGGTGGCCGCGGTGCTGCCGGCGATCCGGGCGGCCCGGATCAACGTCCTGGGCGCGATCGCCCACGACTGACCGGCAACGCCGAAAGGGCCCCGGTCGCCGTTCGCGGCGGCCGGGGCCCTTTCGGCAGGTCAGCTGGCCAGCGGGCGATCCGCGTCCGCACGGGCGGCCAGCAACGCCGTGAGCAGCTCCAGGTCCACGTCGGTCAGGCTCGCCACCTGGTGTACGCCGTCAGCCTGCGGCAGCGGCACCTCGGCGGGTACGGCCAGCACCGCCGCGCCGGAGGCGAACGCGCTGGCCACCCCGGTCGGCGAGTCCTCGATCGCGACGCAGCGGCTGATCGGTACGCCCAGCAGCCGGGCGGCGGTCAGGTAGGGCTCCGGGTGCGGCTTGGTCGCGAGCACCTCGTCACCGCAGACCACCACGTCGAAGCTGTCCCGGCCCAGGGTGTCCAGTGCGATCTCGACCAGCGGCCGGGTGCTGGAGGTGACCAGCGCGGTGGGGATGCCCGCCGCGCGGACCGCGCCCAGCAGCTCGAACGCGCCGGGACGCCACGGCAGCCCGGTGCGGAACAGCTCCAGGATCCGGGCGTTGATCCACGCGCCGCTGACCTGCGGATCCCGCTCGGGTTGACCCAGGTCGTCGTGCAGCATCCGCATCGACTCGGCCATGCTGGTCCCGATGATCGACCGGCGGGCGGCGGCGGACAACTCGCCGCCGTACTCCCGGGCCAGGTCCTGCAACGCGACGTCCCACAGCTTCTCGCTGTCGATCAGCGTGCCGTCCATGTCGAAGAGCACAGCGGCGGGGCGGTGGCTGCTCAGCGGATCCTCCAGGGTCGTGGCCGACACTGGCGATCCTGCCAGGCCGGCCGCGCCCGGTGGCCGGGACCGTGCCCCGAGGTGACCCGGGCAACCCGGTCAACCCAGGTCGCAGGCGTCCAGGGAGCGCTCGTAGCCACGGAAGAACGAGTCGGTGCGCTGCTCGGCGGTGCCGTGCGCGCCCTCGGCGAACCACGGCTGGTCCGGGTCGTCGCCGACGGCCGCCAGCCCCTCCCGGAACTCGTCCAGGTCACCCTCGGCCAGGGTGAGGACGCCGGAGCGCACCGAATCACCGAGGTACGCCCCGGCCATGCAGTCGGCCTGCAACTCCTGCTGGATGGTGAAGTTGTAGCGGATGCCGAGGCGCACCTGGATGCCGTGGGCGTACTCGTGGCCGAGCAGGTAGAACACGAACGCGTCGCCGACCTGCCGGAATGCCGCCACCGACCAGGTGACGTCATAGGCGATGAAGTCGCCCTGCGAGCAGTAGACCGCGTTGTTGCGCGGCAGCGGCTCGCCGCCGCAGGCCACCTCGCCCGCCCGCTGGTAGGGGGTGATCCGCCGGACCGGCTCGAAGCGCTGCCCGGACGCCTTGAACTGGGCCGCCCAGTATCGCTCGGCGATGTCCTGCGCGTCGGCGACGTCCTGCTCGAACTCGGCCACGCTGGTGGTGCTGTCGGCGCGGGTGGTGCTCGGCCCCGGCGAGGCCGCCGACCGGGTGGCGGTCGGGCCCGTACCCTCCGGCTCGGACAGGCCGCCTCCGGAGCAGGCGACCGACACCAGCGCGGCGATCAGCAGGCCCACCAGCGGGCCCCGGGCGTCGCGTCCTGACCGTGCCCCCACGTGTGCCTCCCCTGGCGTCGGTGCTGCGCTGGGCTGTACCCCGACGATACGACCGCCACGCCCGTCGCCTCAGGTACGCGTTTCGGTCCCGGTCGGTTCACCCTCGCCGGTGGCGCACAATGGGTCGGGGTGAGCGTCCGCAAAGGAGGGTCGGGATGCATGAGCTGGGTAGCCGGCGGCGGCGCCAGCCCGCGCCGGCGCGGATCGTGTGGCGCTCGCTGCGCGACCCGTGGGAGGCTGGCGCCCGGCCCTGGCTGGAGCTACGCGACGACGAGGTACCGCCACGGGTCGTGGCCGGATACGCGCCGGTGCTGGTGGTCTGGTCGTCGCTGTGGCCGCACCGGCCCCTGGACCGGATCCGCTTCGACCTGACCCCGCAACCGCCCGGCCAGGACTGCGTGCTGCGCTGGACGCTCACCACCGACGGGGAGTTGCCGAGCGAGAGCACCCTCGGATACCTGCGGCACCGGCTCAACTATCTGATCAACAACCGGCTCCGGTTGTCCTACGGGCAGTGACCCGTCAGCCGCCGGTGGAGTCGCGCCCGCGCTGCCAGGTGTCGCCCTGCTCGCCGTGCCGCTGCGCCTCGTAGCGCGCCTGCCGCGCCCGCGCGTCCCGACCGGCGCCGCTGTCGTCGCTGGCCCCGGTCCGCGCCCGGTCACGCCAGGCGACAACCCCGAACAGCCCTCCACCGACAACCACCACAACCGCGAGTACCACCCACACCGCCGTCATCCCGCCACCCTAGTAGTCCCCCACCACCCCGATCTCCCCCCGAACTCCGCCGCCCCCTGTTGATCATGAGGTTTTGCGGGCTGGCGCGGCGTGTCGTGCCGCCAACCTCATGATCGCCGGGGCCGGGGGCGGCAGGGTTCGGCGGGGCGGCGCGGGTTTGGGGGTCGTAGCTTGTCTGGGACGGGCCGGTGGTTTCGACGTTTCTGGTGCGGGCGCCGGGGTGGCGCCCACGGAAAACGGGAGAGGATCTGCCATGAAATACATGATCATGCTTTACGGGTCGCAGCAGGACTACGACGTGCTGTCCGGCCGGGCCACCGACAGGCCGGCGATGTCGGCCGAGCAGATCGCGGCGATGCACAAGCACATGGAGACGTACCACCAGGCGCTCGCCGAGTCCGGCGAGCTGGTCGACGCCCGGGGCCTCAGCGAGCCGGTGCACGCCCGTCGGATACAGGTGCGCGAGGGCGCGCCGGTGGTCACCGACGGCCCGTACCCGGAGACGCAGGAGGTTCTCGCGGGCTACACGATCGTGGAGTGCGCCAGCTTCGACCGGGCCACCGAGATCGCCGCCGGCCTGGTCGACCCGGACGCGCCGGGCCAGTACGTGGACGTACGGCCGGTCATGGACGGCGTCGAGGACCTGGCCGGCTGACGGGTGCCGGAGACCGGTCCGTCCGTCGAGGACCTGCTGCGCGAGCTGGCGCCGCAGGTCCTCGGCGCGGTGGTACGCCGCTACGGGCACTTCGACACCGCCGAGGACGCCGTCCAGGAGGCACTGATCGCGGCGGCGAGCGGCTGGCCGCGCGACGGCCTACCGGCGAATCCGCGCGGCTGGCTGATCACCGTCGCGTCCCGCCGACTGACCGACCTGCTGCGCAACGAGC
Source organism: Micromonospora vulcania (assembly GCF_042658605.1). Lineage (NCBI taxonomy): Bacteria > Bacillati > Actinomycetota > Actinomycetes > Micromonosporales > Micromonosporaceae > Micromonospora > Micromonospora vulcania. The sequence continues at coordinate 122,515 of NZ_JBHSQS010000016.1, forward strand.
AGGCCCGGACGCGGCGGGAGGACACCGTGGCGCGCTGGGTGCTGCCCGAGCAGTGGCAGGCCCCCGCCGCGGACCGGCCACCGGCGGACGCCGACGACACGCTCATCCTGCTGTTCCTGTGCTGCCATCCGGCGCTCTCGCCGGCCTCGCAGATCGCCCTCACGCTGCGCGCGGTGGGCGGGCTGAGCACCGCCGAGGTGGCCCGCGCGTTCCTGGTGCCGGAGGCGACGATGACCCGGCGGATCAGCCGGGGCAAGCAGCGGATCCGGGACAGTGGCCTACGGTTCGCGCCGCCCACCGGCCCGGAACGGGCCGACCGGCTCGCCGCCGTGCTGCACGTACTCTATTTGATCTTTACCGAGGGGTACGCGCGCACCGCTGGCCCCGGGTTGCTGCGCGGCGACCTGACCGCCGAGGCGATCCGGCTGACCCGCCTGGTGCACCGGCTGCTGCCGGAGGATCCCGAGGTCACCGGGCTGCTCGCGCTGATGCTGCTCACCGATGCCCGCGCTCCGGCGCGAATCGGCCCGCACGGTGAGCTGGTGCCGATGGCCGAGCAGGACCGCAGCCGGTGGCGGGTCGACCAGATCGCCGAGGGCGTCGCCCTGATCACCGGCGCGCTGCCGCGCGGGGCGGTCGGGCCCTACCAGCTCCAGGCGGCCATCGCGGCGGTGCACGACGAGTCGCCGAGCGCCGAGGCGACCGACTGGGCGCAGATCACCGCCCTGTACGAGGTGCTGCTGAGCATCAGCGACAACCCGGTCGTGGCGCTCAACCACGCGGTGGCGGTGGCGATGAGCAGGGGCGCGCCGGCCGGGTTGGCGCTGCTCGCCGGGCTGGCCGACGACGCCCGGTTGGCCGACGACCCGCGACTGCCGGCTGCCCGCGCCCACCTGTGGGAGCTGGTCGGGGAACGGGTCGCGGCGCACGAGGCGTACCGGATGGCGGCGGCGCGGTCGACGAACCTGGCCCAGCAGCGCTACCTGAACGCCCGCGCGGACCGGCTCACGGACGACGCCCCGGGCTGAGCCGGCCGGTCAGGGGCTGGCGGCCAGGAAGACGAAGGCGGCCAGCAGCACCAGGTGTACGCCGCCCTGCAGCACGTTGGCCCGGCCCGGTACGACGGTCAGGACCCCGGTCACCGCGGTGAGCGCGAGCAGGGCGAGCTGGGTGCCGCCGAGGCCGAGCAGCAGCGGCCCGTCCAGCCAGATCGAGGCGATCGCGATGGCCGGGATGGTCAGGCCGATGCTGGCCATCGCCGAGCCGAGGGCGAGGTTGAGGCTGATCTGCACCCGGTCGCGGCGGGCGGCGCGGGCGGCGGCCAGGGTCTCCGGCAGCAGCACCAGCAGGGCGATGATGACGCCGACGAACGCGTGCGGCAGGTTCGCCGCCGCCACCCCGGCCTCGATGGTCGGCGAGACGGTCTTGGCGTCGCCGACGACCGCGACCAGCGCCACCAGCAGCAGACCCAGGCTGACCAGCGCGGCGCGGGTCGTCGGCGGCTTGGCGTGCTCCTCGGCGTCGATCACCCGGCCCTCGCTGTCGACCGGCAGGAAGTAGTCGCGGTGCCGGCCGGTCTGGACCAGCACGAACAGCCCGTACAGGGCGAGCGACGCGACGGCGGCGAAGGCGAGCTGGGCCGGGCTGAACTCCGGGCCGGGCCGCGCGGTGGTGAAGGTCGGGATGACCAGGCTCAGGGTGGCCAGGGTGACCACAGTGGCCAGTGCCCCACCGGTGCCCTCGGGATTGAACACGGCGACCCGTCGGCGCAGCGCCCCGAGCAGCAGCGACAGGCCGAGGATGCCGTTACAAGTGATCATGACGGCGGCGAAGACGGTGTCCCGGGCCAGCGACTGGGTCTTCTCCGGCCCGCTGATCATCAGCGTGACGATCAGGGCGACCTCGATCACGGTGACCGCGATGGCCAGCACCAACGAGCCGTACGGCTCCCCCACCCGGTGGGCGACCACCTCGGCGTGGTGCACGGCCGCCAGCACCGCACCACCCAGCAGGGCCGCGACCAGCACGACCACCACCGCGGGCAGGTCCCGCCCCCAGGTCACGAGAAGCACCAGCACCGCGAGCACGGGTACGGCGACGGTCCAGTCGGTCACGCGGGAGCGAAGCAGGGCGGCCATGCCGACAAGACTGCCAGGCCAGCTGATCAAGTGCCCACCATCGACGCAGCGGCACCGTCACCGGCGCGCCGAAAGCGTAACTCATGGGTTACGCTTTCGGCGTGGACGAGGTGGCCACCGCGATCGCGGACCCGGTACGGCGGCGCATCCTGACCATGCTGCGCGACGAGCCGCTGGCCGCGGGCGACATCGCCCAACGGTTCGCGATCAGTCGTCCCGCGATCAGCCGGCACCTGCGGGTGCTACGCGAGAGCGGGCTGGTCCGCGACGACCTGGTCGGCCGCCAGAGGATCTACCGCCTCGATCCCGGCCCGCTCGTCGAGCTGGTCGACTGGCTCACCCGGCTCGTCACCGCCGACCGGTGGGAACGGCAGCTCGACGCGTTGGAGACCGAGGTCTATCGAACCCGCCGGGAACGCCGCAGTCGCGCCCCGGCGGAGCACCGAAGGGAGCACACGGCATGACCCGTACACCCGCCGGCCGGCTGTTTCGCACCGACACCGGCCACGATCTCGTCCTGACCCGTACGTTCCGCGCCCCGGCTGCGGACGTGTGGGCCAGCCCGACCGAACCGGAGCGCACGGCACGCTGGTTCGGCCCGTGGGAGGGCGACGCCGCGCCCGGGCGGACCATCCGGCTGCAGATGGCGTACGAGGAGCAGCAGCCCTGGAGCGACGTGCGGATCGACGCGTGCGACGCGCCGCGCCTGCTCGCCGTGTCGATAATCGACAGCTACGGCACCTGGCAGTTGGAGCTGACCCTGACCGAGACCGACGGCAGCACCGAGCTGCGGTTCGTGCAGCACCTGACCAACCTGGAGATGGTCGCCGAGATCGGTGCCGGCTGGGAGTACTACCTGGACATGCTCGTCGCCTCCCGGGACGGCTCGCCCCGACCCGAGTTCGACGAGTACCACCCCGCCATGCAGCCCTACTACCAGGCACTGGCGGGTTAGCGTTCGATCTCCTGACGCAGCGCCGCGAACTCGGCGGTCAGCGCCGGCAGCGGGAAATGCGCGTTCAGGCCGCTGGGGTTGGGCAACACCCACACCCGGGTCGGGCCCAGCCGGTCCGGCTGCGGCCCCAGCCCGGCCCCGGGCCGCACAAAGGCGATCCGGTACGCGGTCACCCCGAGAATGGCCACCCACCTCGGTCGGTAACGCCCGGCCTTGACCGCCAACCCGGTCACCCCGGCCACCAGTTCCGCCGACGTCAGCTCGTCGGCGCGAGCGGTGGCCCGGTTGCTCAGGCTGGTGATGCCCAACCCCTGCCGCAGCAGCTCGTCGCGTTCCCACGGGCGCAGCTCCCGGTCCGTGAAGCCGGAGCGGTGCAGGGCCGGCCAGAACCGGCTGCCCTTGCGGGCGAAGTGCTCCCCCACGGCGGCCGAGTAGAGGCCCGGGTTGAAGCCACAGAACAGCACCCGCAGATCCGGCCCGATCACGTCGACCAGGCCCCGGCCGACGGCGGCGGCGACTTCGGCGCGGGTCGGCCGGCGGAACGGCTCCGACTCGCCCGGGTCACCGTCCGCCTCCACCTCACCGATCCTGCCGTACGGGCCGGTGCCCGGTTACCGATTCACCGGTGCCGGGGGTCGGCGCGGACCTGCCAGCGGCCAAACTGGCGTGCGGCGTCGGGCACGAATTGACACCCTCTAGGCATGCAGCCGACCGACGACCCCGCCACCCACCGCTACGCCCGGATGCGTTGGAACACCCCGCTGTCCGAGGAGCACGCGGAGCTGCTGCTGCAGCGGCTCGACGTCGGCCCTGGTGCGCGAGTGCTCGACCTCGGCTGCGGCTGGGGCGAGCTGCTGCTGCGGGCAGTCGCCGCCGGCGGTGTGGACGGTCCGACCGCCACGAGGGGCGTCGGGGTCGACACCGACGACGCCGCACTCGCCCGGGGGCGCAAGCTGGCCGCCGACCGGTCACTCGACCGGCACGTCGCGTTCGTGATGGGCGAGGTCGCGGCCTGGCACGAACCGGCCGACCGGGTCCTCTGCGTCGGTGCGAGCCACGCCTTCGGCGGCACGGGTGCCGCCCTGACGGCTCTCGCCGACGTGGTCCGGCCCGGCGGCCGGCTCCTGCTCGGCGAGGCGTACTGGGAACGTCCCCCCACGACGGACGTCGAGCAGCTCTTCGGACCGGAGGTCGCGGCACTGCCGGACCTCATCGAGCGGGCCCGCGCCCAGGGCTGGCGGACCCTGCACGTCAGCACCGCCGACCAGCGGGAGTGGGACGACTTCGAATCCACCTGGCTCGCGGGCCGGCAGGAGTGGCTCCTGGCCCATCCGGAGGACCCTCGCGCCGCCCGGGTCCGTACCGAACTGGACGACCGACTGCGCCAGTACGTCGGCGGCTATCGGGGCGTACTCGGTCTCGCCTATCTCGTCCTGGGGCGCTGACCGTCCGCTCTTGACGCCCCTGGCTACGCTGCGCGTGGTGCAGAGGATCTCCCCGCGCTCTCGCCCCGCGCTGCCCTGGCGAATCCTCATCGTGTTCGCCGCCGCCGTCCTGGTGTGGCTGTTCCTCTACCACGGCGCTCTGCTCGGTCGGGACTACGACCGCCCCACCCACGTCGCCAGGGCCATCCTGACCACCGCTCTGGTCGTACCCCTGGTAGTGGTTGCTCGTCGCCTGCTCGACCGTCGCCCCTGGGCCGGCCTCGGGCTGCCCTCGCTGCGCGCCGGCTGGCGGCACCTGCTGCTCGGCATGGCGTGTTGGCTCGTCCCCGCCGCCATCGGCTTCGCGCTCTGCCTCGGCACCCGTTGGGTCGAGATCAGCCCGCGCACGTCCGTCGGGGACGCGCTACGCGTGGCGGCGCTGCTGGTCGTGCTCGTCTTTCTGTACGAGGCGCTGCCGGAGGAGCTTCTCTTTCGCGGCTATCTCCAACGCAACCTCGCCACCCGGTTGCCGGCCTGGCAGGCGGTCGTCGGGCAGGCCCTGCTGTTCACCCTGTTCGGGTTCCTCGTCGGCGCCGCCACCTCGCTCGACCGAATTCTGCTCTTCTTCGTGTTCGCCCTCGTCCTGGGCGGCTTCCGCGCCGCCACCGGCGACATTTGGGCGGGCATCGGCTTCCACCTCGCCTTCCAGACCGTCGCCCAGTTGTTCGGCGACATCGGTGCGGTCTTCGACGTGGTGGGCGCCGGCGTCCTGGCAATCGTCGCCCTGGGTGCCCTGCCGTTCTCCCTCGGCTGGATCGTCCTGGCACGGCTGTACCGGGACCACCTGGACTGGCAGGCCCGCGACCCCGATCCGGCCCACTGACGGTCCGCCCGTGCCCGCCCCTCCCGGGTCGACGAAGCGCCCCGTCCGATGGGGACGGGGCGCATCATCGTGTTAGTTCACTCGTGGCCCGAGGACCGGTCGATCCTCCTCGGCCGTCGACGGCGGGGCGGTCGCCAACTCGATCCGGGGCGACCGATCCGGCGGAAGATGGGCGAAGTCGGCGATCACGACGACGTCCACCTCTCCATCGACCATCGTCTGCTCGACGGCCTCCCACGATGCCCGGATGATCCCGTTGAACCGGTAGGCGTGTCGGCGGATGTGGGAAAGACACACCGCGACGACGGGCTCGGACGGCTCGATGTGGCCCGGGATCCAGATAACGGCTATTTCCATGACCTCTCCTGATCAACGTCGTGGACGCGGGTGGGTGATCAGGAGATGCCGCGGCGGCGGAGGACCCCGCTCCACGGGCCGACCGGCAGCGTGCCGGTCGACGGCAGCCGCTGTGTGCCCTCGGCACGGCGGCGAGATGAACGGCGGCCCCTCAGGTGCTGCCGTCGGCGGATCGACACCGCCTGCGCCAATGCCGGCGGGCGCGCAGGCGAGTGCCAGCACGAACGCCGGTGGGCCCGGCGCGGGACGCACGGGAGGGTTGGGCGCCGACACGGCGACGGCGGCACTCGCCGTCCGCGTTCGATGCGTCGCCCGGCCGTCCGCAGCGGCGTGGGGGCCAGCCGCTGTCACCGAGGAGGCCGGCGCCGACGGCGCTGGCGACGATGACCGGGTTGACGGCGACGACGTCGGCGCGGCGGTGCGCGCGGTCGGAGCGGCCGAGGCGGACGGTACGGGTGCGGCGGGCGACGAGGACGGCGGCAGCGTCGGAGTTGGTATGACAATCGGAGGCTTGGTCGTCGGCAGCGGGATCGCCGTCGGCAGCGGCAGCGGGATGCCCGTGGGCAGCGGCAGGGGTACGGCCGTCGGCAGCGGCAGCGGTACGGCCAGCGGCGCTTCGAGCACGTCGGGCACCAGCGATTGGATGATCTTCGGCGTGCTGTCGGCTTCGGCCGGCGACGGGTTGGTGGGCAGCGGCAGCGGCAACGGGTCGGCGTGGGCGGGGTCAGCGCCCAGGGCCACGCCGACCGCCACCGTCCCGAGAGCCAGCGCCGGCAGGCGGTGCCGCACCCGCATCACGCGGCGGACGGCGACGGTCGTGTCGCCAGCCGCGCCCGGCCCGATTCACCCATGCGCAAATCTTGCCCACGGGGCACCGGAACTACACCTTCCTTCGATATCTGCGCCGACGAAAGCGGCAGCACTCAGGAGTCGGCGGGCACCCCGGCTTCGAGCTGGCCGATCATCGGGGCGAGGAGTTCGTTGAGTTCCCGAACCAGCACCGTGACGGCTCTGCGCGCCGCGGGCACCACGGAGGCGTCCGGACCATCGGGGGCGGGCGGCAGGTCGCCGAGCGGCACCGGCGTCTCCACCTGGAGCATCGCGCGCAGATGCGGGCTGCGCGTCACGTCCTGCTCGGTCGGGGTCGTGTACTGACCGAACATCTGAGGCCAGTCCCGCCAGCCACGGTCGCGCTGCCACTGCCTGGTCCAGGTGAGCTCGGCCGGCCACTGCGAGATCACCGTGACCGAGCAGGTGAGGCCCCCGTCCCACCGGTTACGCGTACAGGTCGCCGAGACGATCCGTCGGTGCCAGCGGACGTAGCCCGGCGACAACTCGCAGGCCAGCCGCCACGCCGTTACCGCGAAGGCGACCGGCGCGATGTCGCCCCACGTGTCGGCGAACTCGTCAAGGCGACCCAGCACCTCGGCCTCGTACCGACCGCGCCCGTCGACGCCGTGCTCACGGTCGAAATTCTCGTCCAGCCAGAAGGCGCGCGGCTCAACCATCGACTCCCCCGTCCCCGAGCAGTGACATCCATCCAACCACTCGCACCGGGCACCTGGGCGGACGTTAGCGGCGCAGGATGGTCTCCCGCTCCATGTGCGACAGCTTCTCGGGATTGCGTACCCCGTAGAGCCCGGTGATGAGCCCGTCGTCGATGCGTACCGTCACGACGGTGTCGATCTCGCCATCAAGCCGGATGATCAGCGCCGGGTGGCCATTGACCTGCGCCGGCCGCAGCGACACCACGGCGGCGACCCTGCCCAGCCCGGCGGTCAGCACCCGGGCCACCTTGTCGGCCCCCACGATCGGCCGCGGGACCGCCTGCTTGATCCCGCCTCCGTCACCCAGCAGGACGACGTCCGGGGCGAGGACGTCGAGAAGGCGTTGCAGGTCGCCCGTCTCGACCGCCCGCTGGAACGCCGCGAGCGCGTCCCGGGTCTCGGCCGGGGAGACCACCGCACGTGGACGGCGCGCGGCGACGTGCGCCCGCGCCCGGTGGGCGATCTGGCGGACCGCCGCCGGGCTCTTGTCGACGGCCTCCGCGATCTCGTCGTACCCGAGGTCGAACACCTCGCGCAGCACGAACACCGCCCGCTCGGTCGGCGCGAGGGTCTCCAACACCAGCAGCATCGCCATCGAGACGCTGTCGGCCAGTTCGACATCCTCGGCCACGTCGGGCGCGGTGAGCAGCGGCTCGGGCAGCCAGGAGCCGACGTACGACTCTCTGCGGCGCCCGAGCGTCCGCATCCGCCCCAGCGCCTGACGGGTGGTGATCCGGACCAGGTAGGCGCGCTGATCCCGTACGGCGTCGAGGTCGACGGCCGCCCACCGCAGCCAGGTCTCCTGGATGACGTCCTCCGCGTCGGCCGCCGAGCCGAGCATCTCGTACGCGACGGTGAACAGCAGACTGCGGTGGGCCAGGAACACCTCGGTGGCAGGATCCGAGCGCTCGTCACGATCGTCGGATGCGGTCTGCGGCGTGCCGGCCATGCTCGGCCCCCGTTCACTCTCGACTGTGTTCACCCACCAGATGCCGCACCCCGCCGTTCTGTGACACCCGAACCCTGTGGTGCTCGTCACTCCACCAGCGCCGTCACAGCGACCGGGCCACCGGCATCTCATGTTCGTCCACCCCAACAGCGCGAGTGAGGACGACGCCATGGACGTACGGTTCGACCTGTTCAGCAACGAGATCGCCGGCAAGTTCGCCAAGCGGTTCGCCAACGCCGGCCTGGTGATCCAGCAGTCGCCGCTGCCGAAGTCCACCCAGGAACTGGTGTCGCTGCGCGCCAGCCAGATCAACGGCTGCGGCTGGTGCATCGACATGCACACCAAGGAGGCCGCCGCCGGCGGCGAGACCGCGGTCCGGCTCAACCTGGTCGCCGCCTGGCGTGAGTCCACCGTGTTCACCGAGGCCGAACAGGCCGCGCTGGCACTCGCCGAGGAGGGCACCCGGCTCGCCGACGCCCACCAGGGCGTGTCCGACGAGACCTGGGCCCAGGTACGCAAGCACTACGACGACGACCAGATCGGAGCGCTGGTCGCCCTGGTCGCACTGATCAACGCGGCCAACCGGCTCGCCGTGATCGTGCACCAGAAGGGCGGTTCGTACGAGCCCGGAATGTTCGCCGCGTTCAACTGAACAGCGCGCGCCCCGGCCCGGGAAGCGTGCGCGGCCGGGGCGCGCGCTCCAGGCGCGCCCCGGCCAAGATCGCGCGCGCTCCGGGCGCGCGGCGACCTTGATCGTGCGCGCCGGGCGCGCAGCGTGCGGTCCCGCCCCGAAGATCGCGCTCGATCAAGAATGTAGTGGCCTTCCGGCGGTGCCGACCCCACTGTTTCCTGGATCGAGCACGATCTACCTCGAGAGCCCTGGCCACCCGCTACGACTCGCAGTCCGCGCCACGTGCATGTCGCCGCAGTGTCAGCCGCGTACGCGGGAGTCGTCGATCCCGAGTACGCCCGCCAGCGCCGGGTGAACCCGCGCCGGATCGATCGTTGTAACCGTGTACGTGGCGACCCCGCCATGACGAAGGGGTCTTCCACAACAATCCGCTCTATTGCCGCACGATCGACGCCGCAGGCCACGATGGCACCGCCCTCCATCGAGGGCACCGCCTGTCCGGACACCAAGAACGTCCCGTCGTGGTGGTAGCGCTTGAGGAAGAGGACGTGACCGGCGACGAACCGCTCGGCTTTCTGCTCCGACCCCGTGTACTGCAGCAACAGCAGGTGCAGCATCCGAATCTCCTCAGCTCGCCCTGGCGAACGGCACGAAAATGGCACCCGCTGACCGACGGCCAGGACCGGCTAGCTTGATCTTTAACCTGTCGGGCGGTGGCATCGACCCCGGCTGATCATGGGGACAGCCCTTGATCGATCATTCC